>CAZISY010000085.1:8001-14923 GCA_964542025.1 uncultured Verrucomicrobiota bacterium | reverse complement strand
ACCTGGCCCTGATGGCCGGTTTGGATAGGAGTTATGTAGGCAGCATTGAGCGCGGCGAAAGAAACATCACTGTTTCCACGCTTCTTATTTTAGCTAACGCGCTTAAAACCAGCGCACAAGAGCTGCTTGAAGGACTTTAATCCGCCCGGCCCGGTTTTTTGCATTGATCTTTCATCCAAAGGTCTTGATTATGCTCGCGCATGTCCGCCCGGTTTGCGGGTTGTGTTGGCAGTACGTTTCATGGCGATGCTGTTTCGGAACACCGTTTGGCGGCGGACAGGCATAACAACAACCGAAACAAATGAGGATACGGCCATGATGCACCCGGATACTGCCCTTCGATATGTCAGCGATCAAATCGGCTATGGCGTTTTTGCCACCGCCCCCATTCCCAAAGGCACCATCGTCTGGGTGCTGGACCGACTCGACCGCAAATTCCGCGAAGAAGAATGGCGCGCCCTCCCCGCTGTTTATCACGACATCATCGAAAAATACTCCTACCGCAATGGCGAAGGCTATTACGTCTTCAGTTGGGATCACGGGCGCTTCGTCAACCACTCCTGCGAAGCCAACTGCCTGACCACCTGCTTTGATTGCGAAATCGCCGTCCGTGACATCGCCCTTGGCGAGGAATTGTGCGATGACTACGGCATGCTCAACATCACCGAAGCCATGCCGTGCTCCTGCGGTATCCCGAATTGCCGGGAACATATCCGCGCCTCCGACATGGAACACCTTTGTGCGGAGTGGGACGCCAAAATCCGCGCCGCCCTGGCCGAAACCTGCTCCCTCAAACAGCCGCTCTGGCCGCTGATTGAAAATGCCGACGAAATCCGCGCCGCCTGCGCCAATCCGCAATCCGCGCCCTCCATACGCAGCATTTATCTATCCTGAACCCGATCGAAAATTACGATGGGCCGGAATCGTTAGCAGCACCAGGGGCCCTCTTGGAATGCGGGGACAAGCAACGCGCGGCACCGCTCTGTCACAGAGAGACAAGCCAACGGCGCGGCTCTCTGAAATAATAAACCGCCGCCGATTCATGCAAAGACACGCAGCGCGGCGTGTCGAGCCTACATCAAATCTTCCAATGGCAGGACTTGCTTCATATGCCGAACGGTCAGAATTGAAAGCTGCCGGGCATCAATGCGATAGATGATGCGGTAATTGCCCCAGATTAGTTCACGGATGTCCTTGCGTGGCGTTTCGGGTATTTGTTTTCCGCTTTGGGGAAACTGACCCAACTGCCCTACGCGCACGAAAACGTTGCGAATCCATTTTTCAGCGGCGGTCTGATTGTCTTCCGCAATATAGGCTGCGATTTCGGAAACCCGATCACGGGCCAGCGGCGCCCATCGCATCCTCATCGGCGTACCTTGGCCAGCGCGTGTTTGAGCGCGGCGGCGTGAGAAACGCCGGCGCCCCGGGCCAGTTGCTCTTCGGCCATACGAATATCCTCAAGCGTCTCAATTTTTTGCATCAGCCCCTCATATTCCGAAACGCCCAGGAGTACGGCCGCAGATTTTCCGCGATGGGTAATAACCAGCGGACGCCTGGTTATCCGGGTTTGGCGGATGCACGTCGTAACGTTCGCGCGAAATTCGGATAGCGGTTTGACATCTTCATCCAGGTTGAGGCGTGTCATGGGACATCTCCTTTGTTACAATATAACGTACAATTATTTGTACACCTGTCAAGTCCACGCGCCGTTCTGGAGCCAACGGCGCGGCTCACTGAAATAATAAACCGCCGCCGCTGCGTTCCGCCTTGTCGGCTCCCAACAAAGCGGCGTCGCGGTAATACCCTTGCCGCCCGCAGTCCAAAAATCGTCATCGTCATGCCCGGATTCTCCTCCGAAAATAATTCAAACATTTTTACCACCCCGGACACTGTATGTCCGGGGTGTCCGGTACAATGGGCGATTTACATCGGAAACACCGTAGCGTTTTATCTTGAAGGGGGCGATTACTGGACTGTTTCGTGGCGTGGAAACAGTTTGTCGGGAACCGGGCGGAAGCCGGACGGGAATACGTATCCCGTTTCTTTCACGCGGTGAGATCAGTGAGTTGACGGCATCGTCTGCGGTGTGTACTCTGTATGACAGAAGAATACAGAAGGAGATTACATGAGCACAGCCATATCCATCCGCCTGCCTGATCCGCTGGCGAGGGAACTCGACCATATCGCGGATGAGACGGAGCGGTCACGGTCCTTCCACATCCAGAAGGCGTTGGAGTCCTACATCGAGGACTTCGCGGATGTCCAGATCGCGTTGGATCGCCTGCGCGATCAGAAAGACCCGGTCGTCTCCAGCCACGAACTGAGGAAATCCCTTGGCCTTTGACATCGCGTACAAGAAGAGCGTGGGAAAGGATCTTGCCGGTCTCGGTAAGGCCGAAGCCCGGCGCATTCTTGACAAGATCGAAAACGAACTTCCCGAGCGAGCGGACTCGTATCCCGTGTTGAAAGGCCCGTTCTCTGGTCTTCGCAAACTCCGAATCGGAGACTATCGGGTCATCTTCGCGATCCTTGGCAACCAGCTTCTGGTGCTGAGGATCGGACACCGGAGAGAGGTGTACGAAAGATGAATGAACACGCCCTTGCTCGGTACGTCGCTGACGCGCCGCCGGAGAGGCGTAACGTTCCCGGCGGTCCGGGAATGGGCCGCAAATTTTCTTTTAAGCAATGGTCGGTGGTCGTTATTCCGTGATTGGCGGATTAACCCGTTGGCATCGGCAAATCGGGAAGAGGGCGGACCTGACGCCGCCAAGGCTATGCTGCTTCGTTAAAACTTCGCAGCACAAGTGGTCAGGCAAGCCGTCCACCCTGCGGGGAACGGCTCGCGAGACCAGCCTTCGCACAAGGCTTCGTCCTGGCAAGCTGCTCGCGCTCCAAAATATTCGGTCAATCCTGTTCATCCTGTCCGAATGTATTCCCTTTTCGTGATTTTGGAGCATTTCGTGGTGAATATCCGGGGATTTTGTCATTCATTGCTTTCTTATTCGTTTGAATCCATCTCTCCATACGCGGCTGAGAACAGTGCTCCATCCGTTGAAAAACGACTCAACACCCTTCTCGTGCCGGAAAGCCGATTCATCCTTGTTTCAAAGCGGCGGCGGGGTTCTTAATAATCGCTTGTTCTTTTCTCCCGCTCTCTAGTATCCTGCGGCGACATGGGCAGGTTTCAAACGGTCAACACAGGAGGATTGCGATGAAGTGCGGGATAATGGCGGGTATGACGGCGCTGGTAATGTCTGTGACTTCCTTTACGGCGCTGCATGCCGAAGAGACAACCGTAACCGGGGATACCACCCGAACGCTCGAACAAATGGCGCAGCAGGCCAAAGAGGTTCTTGCGCAGGAACGCGTGCAGGACACCTTTGATCTCTATCGCAAACTGAAAGACTTCGGTGTCACCTATCAATCCTCGCTCACCGCGCCGAACAACCTGGTCGGACAACTGGATGACGCGCAGCTCCGCATGTATGCGGGCGTCAAACTGTTCGATGCCATCTATGCCGCCAGCTTCATGGAACGCAAGGATGCGTCCGACGCCGTCGCCGTAATCGAACAGATTCAGGATGCCCTCCAGCTCCGTTCGTACGCCGACTTGAACAACTATTTTCTGCACACGCTGAAAAAAGCCGCCACGCGCCCTGATGAAGTGGATATCCCGCAACTGATCAACCAGCTCGCCGCCGATTATGTCAACGAATTGCCGGATCTGTTCTCCAGCGTCGAAACGGCCGATTACCTCATCGACAGCCTCTACGGCTTTTACATTGAAATGAGCTACATCACCGGCGCACTCTACTCCACCGCGGCCGGACCGCAGATCGAGGAAGGCCTCAACACCATCAAAACCTCCGATATGTACAAAATGCTGCTGGACGCCTTTGGGGCCTTCAATCGCATGGACGAGGAAATACGCATCAGCGGGAAAACACAGCAGAAACTCGCCGTCATTCGTAAAATGTATGACTTGGACCTTGCCGAAGAAAACAACAAAATGTCGGAAGAAGATGCCTCGCCCCTATGGATGGAGCAGGGACTGCTGGTCATGGCCATTCGCGCTTCCATCCTGACGCCACTCGCGGATTAACGGACGCCCGCGCATGATTTCCGAAACGCTGCTGAATGCGGTGCTGCATCTCTGCGCGATGCAGGCATCGCGCCTGCGCGGACCGCGCCGCGACCGTGCCCGCCAACGTGTGCAGGCCTACCTCAACACGCACGTCGGCCTTTCCGATGCCGCATCACACATCGGCCTGTTTGATGAATTAACCGACCTGCACGAAGCCGAGACCGACGCCCATCTGCTCAAGCAGGCCGAAGAACTGGCCGAGCGGCTGAAATCGCTGCTGCACGGCTTTGAACGGCAGGCCGCAGCTCTGCGTTTTCTCGAACTCGCGGCACCCGCCATACCGGACGAACTCCCCCGCCGAATCGCCCTCTCCCTGGCCGGAGCTCTGGGCTTCGCCCCGGAAAGCATCGCCGCACTGACGGCCTTCATCGACGCCCCCGAAAAATGCAGCGGAATTTCCGGCGATTACCGAATGGCCTACTCCGGAAAGGATCATCCATTCCGCGGGAGGCTCGCCGTGCTGCGTCTTCCGAAAGACGGCCTTCTGCTGGGCGCTCCGATCGGCGCTGAAACCATTTGGCTGGAGGGCCGCGCGCTTGTTCCGGGCGAATGCGTACTGCTGAAACCGGGACAGGTTTTGCGGGATGTGCAGTGCAACGAATGGCACGTCTCCCGCATTGCGGCCTCCTTTGAGGCGGAGGCTGAGAAACAACCCGTCATCTCGCTCTGCGGCGAACACCTCGACTTCCGCTTTCCGGGAAGCGACAATGGACTGCATGATTTTTCCTTTAATGAATGCGGCGGTCGCCTCATCGGCATTATGGGTGCCAGCGGCGCAGGAAAATCCACATTGATGGGCATTCTGAACGGAACCATCCGCCCCGATTCCGGGAGCCTCCTGCTGAACGGACATAACGTCCATGCTCAATCTGACTCCATCGAGGGCGTGATCGGATTCGTGCCGCAGGACGATTTGCTTTTCGAGGATCTGACCGTTTTTCAAAACCTGTATTATGCCGCGCGCCTCTGCATGGCGCATCTTCCGGATGATCTTCGAAAGCAACGGGTACAATCCCTGCTGGCCGATCTTGGCCAGGCGGATACCGCCGGCCTCCGCGTCGGCTCTCCGCTTCAGAAAACGATCAGCGGCGGTCAACGCAAGCGCCTGAACATTGCCCTGGAACTCATTCGCGAACCCACGGTGCTCTTCGTGGATGAACCCACCTCCGGCCTCTCTTCGTCCGATTCCGAGCTGGTCATGAGCCTGCTCCGCGAACAGGCCGCCCGCGGCAAACTGGTCTTTGTGGTGATTCACCAACCCTCTTCCAAAATCTTCCGGATGTTCGATGCGCTCTGGGTGCTTGATCAGGGGGGCCGCCCCATTTTCCGCGGAACTCCACTGGAGTCCGTCACCTACTTCCGTTCCCGCGCCGGATTACCGGGCGCGGAAGAAGCGATCTGTCCGGGCTGCGGAAGCGTCAATCCCGAACAGCTTTTTGAAATCATCGGCGATACGCTGCTCGACCCGTCCGGACAGCCCACGCGGGAGCGGCGCATCAGCCCGGATCTATGGCATCGCCGCTTCAAAGAATATGAGGCCGAAAAACCGGCCTCCGCACCCCCGCCGACGTCCTTCCCCGAACCCGAAAAAAGTCTTCACCGCCCCGGACTTTTCGGGCAGTGGCGCATTTTCTTCATGCGCGACTTCCGGGCGCGCCTGGCCAACCGCGCGTACCTGACCATTACGCTGCTGGAACCGCCACTGCTTGGCCTGCTGCTCGGCATCGTTTCGCGGGGCGCATTCGGAGGCGCGTATTCGTTCCACGAAAACAACAATCTGCATGTCTTCTTTTTCATGAGCGTCATCGTTTCGCTCTTTCTGGGTTTGAGCGTCAGTGCGGAGGAAATCTGCCGGGACGGACGCATCCTGCGCCGCGAACATTTTCTGCATTTGAGCTGGTGGAGTTACATCCATGCCAAAATTGTTTACCTCGCGCTGATCGCCGCGCTTCAAATGCTGCTTTATCTGGCTGTGGCCATTCCGCTGGTGGAAGTGCCGGGCTTGTTTTTAAAAATGTGGAGCCTGCTGTTTGCCGGAGCATGGGTTTCTTCTCTGCTGGGACTCAATATCTCGGCTTCGTTTCGGTCTGCGGTGACGATCTACATTCTGATCCCGCTGGTGCTGATACCCCAAATGCTGCTCTGCGGAGTCGTGATCAACTATGACGATCTGATCGCGCCGAATTCGAGCAGCCGGGAGGTCCCCCGTTACGCCAACCTGCTCCCGCCTCGCTGGGCCTACGAGGCGCTGGTCACGGAGCAATATGCAGCCAACGAATATACCCGGCACATTCTCGAACCCGATGCGCGCGTACGACTCGCCGAACACGATCTCGACTTCTATCTCCCGAATCTTCAAAGCCGAGTGCAGTCCATCGACATACTCCGCGCTCAAAACCAATCCGATGCGATTCCCGAACAGTTGCTCATCCTGCGCCGCGAATTTGACCGACTGGAACGGCAGACCGGCATTTCCTCCGGCCTGACCGATGACGACTTCACCCCCGATGCGTTCGCGGCGGCTCAGGCGCAGCAGGCATCCGCGTTCCTGAAAGAATGCCGCCGCATAACCTTTGAACGGCGGCGCGCAGCGGCCGATGAGCGACGCGCCATCGAAGAAAATCTGGAGCACTCACTGGGCCGGGAAGGACTCGACGCTCTTAAGAAAAAACACACCAACCGCTCCATTCAGGATCAGGCGCTTAACCTTCGCGAAATGGAACCCATCGGCGCGGCCAAAGACGGACTCTTCCACCGCTCCCTGCCGATCTACCGCAT
>CAZISY010000085.1:1514-7901 GCA_964542025.1 uncultured Verrucomicrobiota bacterium | reverse complement strand
CTGGCCGACCACTTCGGGAAACGCCGGATTGAAAATTTCTACGCCCTCCGGCGTGTCCACAAAAACATACACATCGCGAAACCGGAAAGGACTGTCCTTACGGGAAAACACCTGAAAGGCATTGGTTCCCTGCGCCTGATATTCGGCAGCGGCCGAGTCCACCAACTGTTCAATGAAGCATCGCTCCATGGGCAGATTGAGCGCGCCCGAACCCACAATGTAGCGCGCGCCGGAGGGCGCTGTCACAAGGCGGAGCAGCGCCGTCTTGCATCCCCGTTCACCGGTCGCGGCGTCCGTCCAGTCGGCATGAGCCCAGAGTTCGGAACGGTTGCCCAGGAGCAGTTGATTGCAGGCATAAAACTTCCGCGGATCCTGAGCGCCCACCTGACGTCCGCGCATCTCCGGAAATCCCGCATTCACCACCGTCACCAATTGCTCGTCATAGACAAAGATATAACGCCCGGTGACATGATCGCACCAGGGGCCTTCCCTATTCATGGATTCAAAAACCGCTTCGCCCTGCTCCTGAATGGCCGCCGAGGCCTGATGCACGAAATCGGCCACGGCGATGTTTTGGGGGTAGACCAGCGGAGAATAGGCGCGATCCAGCGTACCGCCCCGAACAACTCCGGACACAAAAACCGCCAACACGGCATAACACAGCATTTGAAGCGGCAATGAAAAACAACGATTCATGAAAGACTCCTTTCGCCGCCGGAAAATCGCGGATGGGAAACGGTACGTTCGCGGGAAGCGGCCCGTCAAGCGAAACCGCCGCCCCGGAAACTCCTCCCGGATTCCTGACTGGACAGCCCGATGCGACCCCGCTAACGTAACGCCCGTTAAAGGAGCATGCCGTGACACTGTACTTCATCGCCCCCGACAATCCCAATCCATGCGGAGGAATCAAAACGCGTTACCGGCATGTCGATCTGCTCAACCGCAACGGCATTCCGGCCTGCATCCTGCATGAAAAGGCCGGATTCCGCTGCACCTGGTTTGCCAACGAAACCGCCGTCGCCGCTTTTGAAACGCTGACCCGCGCACACCCATCAGATCTGCTGGTGCTGACGGAAGTACACGGACCAAACGCGCATACCATGGCGAAAGGACTCCTGAGAAAAGTCATTTTCAATCAGGGCATTTTCAACACCTTCAACGGGTATCCGATTGAAACCCGTCCGAAAGAAACGCCTTACCTGCACGATGAAGTGATCGCCGTCATCGTTAATTCCGATTATGCCGCAGACTACCTGCGCCGCACCTTTCCCGAAAAACCGCTGTATCGCATTCATTACGGCATCAACACCGCGCTCTTTCATCCGCGTCCGAAAAAAAGCAAATCGCCTTTCTGACCTCCAAGAATCCGCGCGACCTGCTGCAGGTGATCAATATGCTCCGTTACCGCGGCGCGCTGAATGAATGGACTTTGGCGCCGATCGAACGGAAGACCGAAGCGGAAACGGCTGAACTCCTGGGCGAATCATCCGTCTTTTTGAATTTCACCGCGCAGGAAGGCTTCGGGATGCCCGCCGCAGAAGCCCTGGCCTCAGGCTGCCTGGTGGTCGGTTATGACGGCATCAGCGGACGCGAATATTTGCGCCCGGAATTCTCCCGAACCGTTCCGCCCGGCGACATTCTGGCCTTTGTGGAGCAGGTGGAAAACATACTGGCGCTCCATGATCGGAATCCCCCGCAGGTGCAACAGATGCGTGAAGCATCCATCGCCTTTATCCGGAAGCACTACACCCCAGCCATCGAAGAACAGGAACTCCTCGCCGCCTGGCGTTCCATTCTGACAAACGCCTGATTCCCCCCACCACACACACCCCACGCGCGCCATTCAGGCTGGGCGGCGTCCGGCGGGGCGACTTTACTGTTTGGCGGATTTTTTCGCGCGCACTTCGCGCCGCACGTTGGCCCAAACACCGGCTGTCAGCATGACGGCAAGTCCCGCCGTGCCGTACCACATCCCGTCGCCATACCGCGTATAAAAGGTCAGCGGCATATCCGCGCCTGGAACCTCCACCGGAAACATGGCGGCACCCTCCATACAAGCCGCGCGCCCATCCGCCTGCACCAGGCCTGTCACCAGGCCGCACCGTCCAATCACGCCGCTGATTCCGGTATTGGCGGAACGCACCACCGGTACGCCGTTTTCCACGGCGCGCAGAATACTGTGCAGCATGTGCTGCCGTGATCCGGCAGAAGGATCGAACCAGGCATCGTTGGTTTGGTTGACCAGCATGCGCGCGCCCGCTTTCACGGCCTTGCGCGCAAGGGCCGACACGGTATCTTCAAAACAAATCAGCACGGAAAAGAAGGACTCCGAGCCGGCCACACGAAACAGCGTGCTGTTGGTGCCCGGCGAAAAACTTTCCTGAATGGGCGTCATAGCCCGGATAAACGGAAGAGAATCCCGCAGCGGCACATATTCGCCGAACATGACCAGATGCTGCTTATCGTAGCCCTTCACAATCATGCCGTTGGTCTCCACCAGAAATGAACTGTTGTAATAGCGGCGCGTGCCGTCATCCAGCCACTCCGTATCCATGGACCCGACCAGCACCGGCACCCCGTTGGTGACCAGCTCGCGCACCAAATCATAGCTGGGCACACTGGTCAGCAGGTCGTCCGGGATGGCCGTCTCGGGCCACACCATCAGTTGCAAACCCTGCACCTGGGAAAGCGGAGCACTGAGCCGCCGCAACCGCGTGTAGATGCGCTCGCAATAAGCCTCATACTCCGCCGCTGTGAAATCGCCCGTCAGCCATTTATCCTCCTGCGGAATGTTCGGCTGAATCAGCGCCACTTGAAAAGATTCCGTTGGCGTATGCTCTTTCAGCAGCGAGCGCCACCCCCACGAAAAGGCCAAAGCCCAAACCAGCAGGCCCAGCAAAAATTCCGGATGCCACCGCAAACGCACCCGCCCGCTTCCATCCGCATAACGCATCAGACTCACCGCGATCCCCGCATTCACCCAGACGATCAGTGCCGACACCAAATACACGCCACCCCAGCGGGCCAGTTGCACCACCGGAAGATTCTGCGCCATGCAGGTCCCCAGCGTATTCCACGCAAACCCCGTCGCAAACGCCGAGCGTACAAACTCAAACCCCGTCCACTCCACCACGCAAAGCAGCATCCAGGCAATATTCGGAAGAATCTGCTGCGCGCCGAAACGGCGTATCCACCACGACGCCGTCATGAACAGCGGCCCCATGAAAAGTCCGCAGTACAGCGAAAGCCCAATCCAGCCCGCCACCGTCACATGCGTCAGCCAAAACAGCGAAAACAACCAGCCGACAGCGCCCGACAGCAACCCGCCCAGTAAAGCCTGCGGAGGAGGAAGAACCCGCGCCGCCAGCAACCCCGGAACCAGTGCGATCCAGGCCGCCTGCGACCAGCCCAGCGGCGGGAACAGCGCCGCCGAAAGCAGCCCCGTCAGAATGCAACCAGCCCAGGGAATATACGGATAAAGTCGTTCAATGATTTTTTGCATGGCCCTTAAGTATCGTAAATTCTCTTCCCATGCAAAAATAACGACGTTTATTTTCCAATGCGGGAAAACAGATACAAAAGAGTTTTTGTCGGGAGAACGAGCTGGTTAATAAACAGCACTTCGCTGCGTCACGCGTTGCGGGGCTTAATAATACAGGAAAGATTTCCAGGCTCAGGTGAGCCAATGAAAACTGAATAGCTTTTGCGTCATCGCAAGAACGTTCTTTCTGGAAACCGGCAATTTTTCAGTTGGAGGAATAATCGAGCGAGGGCGCGCCCATCGGGCGCGGCTTCTCGTTCATGTTCATCCAAGGGGCTTCGCGGTCCCTCCAAAGAGCGTGGGCAGTTGTCCGCGCTCTTTTCGTTGGTCAGAAAGGACAAGACAGTAGGGCGGAAGTCTAAAATGGGAGAATTAATCTTGTACGGGAAATCGGGGAGACATAAGGTGCAAACACAATCGGTTTGAGAGATGCCTTTCTGAGTGCCAAAAGGGGAGAGTCATTCCGCCGAGTTTCCGGGGAGCAGGTGATGAGAGTACTATTGTATGTCGTGTTGGTTTCGCTTACAGCGCTGATTGCGCCGATTGGCCATGTTGGGGCCGCGCAGCAGGGGGTGGTTGTTCAATCGGTAGCGGAATTACAGGCCTTCTTCCGGATGCCGGGGTCTCGGATGCCGGGGTCTGCCCTTAAGAAATGACAAAGAGCGAGAGGGCCTGTGTATCAATACATATGCCTGATTTAGCACTCACTTGGTGAGCGTGGTATTTCGGGAAGGGGTTCTGTCATTACGGAGAGAAGACGCGAAAGCAGGGATGCCGTACAACCTGTGCGATTTCTTTTAGCAAACGGGGATCACACAGGCCCGCGACTTTCCATTCTCAATCGGTGCTAATCGGTGCAATCTGTGGACAAAACGTTCTATACCTGTCTTCAATGACCGTCGTGGACGGCAGCCCGCCCCATCCTCCGGATGGCCAGAGCATCCCGCCTCAGAGCAGATCTTCCATGATCAGATCCGCCACTTTCTTGCCGCTCAGGAACATGCCCCCGAAGATGGGCCCCATGCGGAAACCGCCGGATACATTATTCGCCGCCATGCCGGAGGCATACAGTCCCGGATACAGGCGTTTGGTGTTTTCCACGGTGGAAATCTCGCCGCATTCCATCCACATGGGTTTTTCACCCATCACGCCGCCCGTCGCCGTATTGATTTCAATACCGGCCTTGCGGCAGGCCAGCGACACGATTTCGCTCGGATGGCCCGTGCCGTCCAGTACGGCGTCGGCGCTGATCACCAGCGGATCCACATGCAGTCCCATATGCTGAACCGGCGTCCAGTTGATCACGATCCCGCACACGCGCCCCGCCTTGAACATAATGTCTTCCACGGTAATGCAGTTGAACAGTTTCGCGCCCGCCTTGATGGCATGGTAAATCAGCGAACTGGCTGTTTCCACCGAGTCCGCCGTATAAAAATCATCGCCGGCCGCCTGATAGCTGATGCCGAATTCATCCAGAATCGGCAGCACATTCTCCTGCACCACCAACTCATTAAACAGCATGCCGCCGCCCCACACCCCGCCGCCCGGCGCCAGCTTCCGTTCGAAAATGGCCACTTTTTTGCCGGCAATCGCCAGTTTCTGCGCCGCGATCAGCCCGGAAGGCCCGGCGCCCACAATGGCGACATCCAGCGATAAACAATCCGTCAGTTTTTTGAAATACCCCTGAATAATGGATTTGGAAATTTTCTCTTCCATGATTTGCTTTCCGCAGGTGCGTTGCGACCTGCTCGTTTTAGAATGGGCGCGAATGTAGCACCGCCCCCCGGATGTTTCAACCCGCTTTCACTCTTGCGTTTCGTTTTAATTTAACCTATGAAAACCGCCTCTTATGCCGCTACAAATCGAAAATGATATTCAACGCGTTCGGCAACTGATTCGCGACCTCTTCGAACAATCGCCCTTTGCCCCGCTCCTGGATGACCCATCCACCCTGCTGACCAATCAGGGCCGGATGCTGCGCGCGCGCCTGGGTATCCGGCTCGGACGCGCCAACGCCGTACCCGAACCCGTCATTCACCGAACCGCCGCCGCCATCGAACTCATCCATGCCGCCAGTCTTCTGCATGATGACGTTATCGACAACGGGCACATCCGCCGAAACGCTCCTGCCTACTGGGAAAAAAACGGGACCGCCGGCGCCATCCTTCTGGGCGACCTGCTCGTCTTTTACGCCCTGAAACTCCTCACCCCGCTCCGCAATCAGCGTCTCGGCGAAGCCCTGATCCGCTACCTCGGTGAAGTGGGCGAAGCGGAAGTCCTTCAGGAAATTATTCATCGGGGAGAACCCCAATCCTGGAACGACTGCATACAAACCGCCCGCCGGAAAACAGGGCCCCTCTTCGCCTTTATGGGATTCATGGCCGGAGGCCCGGATGAAGCGCTCTCCGACCTGCTCGCCGAATGCGGCTACCTGGCCGGCTCGGCCTATCAGCTTGCCGACGACCTTCTCGACGCCTATGGTGATGCCGACACGACGGACAAGTCGCTCGGACGCGATCTCCTGCGCGGCAAACATACCACCGCCCGCTTTGCCGAAGTGGAACACATCGATCCCATACAGTGCATTCACGAACTCTGCGACCGCGCCGCTGCTCTGCTGCAGGACCACCCCGCCCTGCAATCAGCCTGGCGTGAATATCTCGATGCGGACATCCTCCCCGTCATCCGCGGACACCTCCGCCTCGTCCCGCAGGGCGGCAGTGCGAACCCGTCCGGTGCGACGCTGTAATCCGCATAATCATTCGTCCATCGGTGCCGGTCCGCTCCTTTTTTTACATTCACACGCGGGCGCGCAGGCAGTGTCCGCCCCAGGTTCCGGGGAAGGG
>CAZISY010000085.1:0-1414 GCA_964542025.1 uncultured Verrucomicrobiota bacterium | reverse complement strand
CGCCCATAGGTGGTGAGAATCAGTTCGCCGCCCAGCGCCTGCCTCACAAAACAAACGCCGCGCTGCCCCTCCTTCAACACGCATTCCCGCGGACACAGCCCGCACCGCACACGCCCATCCGAAAGCAACCGCCCAAAGCGCGCCCTGTAGTTCATTCCGATCTCCTCCCTCATCCTGAATTTACTGTTTATTTGCAGATCAGTATGCCGTACATTCCCGCAAAAGCAATTGGGAATCCGCAGGGACACCGACTTCAACATGAAAAACACCGCCCGTCATATAACGAATTGGATGGTTCGCCTGACACTGCTGGGACTGGCCATCCTTTGGGCGCTGGGTGGGCCGGTGCCGAGTCTCTTCGCGCGCGTCTTTCCCTCATTCTCTCCGCTGACTCTTCTGAGCGAATGGATTGCCCAGCGCCAGCCCGCCGTGGGCGCATTCTGGGCCGTTCCCCCGCTGCTCTTTCTCATCCTGGCCTGCACACGCGGACGTTTCTTCTGCCGATGGTTCTGTCCGGCCGGCACCGTCTTTCACCTCACGGCGTCCCGCCGACTGAACACACGCCTGCTGCGTTTCCGCGTGAGCGGCATTCTTTTCTGGATCATCATCAGCTCATCCGCGCTGGGCCTTCCGGCACTGCTCTTCCTTGAACCGCAGGCCATGTTTCAGCGCAACTTCGCCTGGCTGCACGGCGCGCTATCCTTCTACGCCCTCATCCCCGGCCTGATCTTTCCGCTCTTCATTCTGCTCGGCCTGTTTCAACCGATGCTCTGGTGCTCGCACTGCTGTCCGCTGGGCTATCTCTTTGACCTCTTCCGATCCGCCTCGCAAAGCATCACACACACCGCCGACCGGGAGCGCCGAAATTTCCTGACCGGCGTCTTCATCGGGCTTCCCCTGGCTGCGGCGTCCGCCTATCTGCCGAAAAAGCCGGACGCCCGCAAGATTCCGCTGCTGCCGCCCGGCGCGCAGCCTTCGCCGTCATTCGGCGCCGCCTGTCACCGCTGCTACGCCTGCGTGGCCGCCTGCCCCACCCGCATACTCCGCGTGGATCTGCATGCCGATCAGCCCCTGGTGGAATGGTTCCAGCCGCAAATGAACGCATCCGGCGCGGCGTGTGAAGTGGACTGCAACGCCTGCTCGCAGGTCTGCCCGAGCGGCGCCATTCGCTCGCTCTCGCTTGACGATAAGCAGCACTGCCAAATCGGATTAGCCCAGGTGCGCAAAGACACCTGCCTCGCGTGGGGGGCGCATCAGTATTGCCTTTTCTGCATGCAGAGCTGCCCGTACAGCGCCATCGAAACCACATCGCTGGACGACGGCACACCCTGTCCGGTGGTCAACCCCTCGCTTTGCCGGGGCTGCGGCTACTGTCAAAACGCCTGCCCCGTAACCCAGCCCGGACCGGCCATCA
>CAZISY010000084.1:10132-15265 GCA_964542025.1 uncultured Verrucomicrobiota bacterium | reverse complement strand
GCGGTTTCGGGGGCGGAAAACGGTGTGCTTGAAAAATCCGTCGGCACGGTATTGGATTCAATACTGATGATCGCGGTTTGCAGGGACATGCCGATCGCCGGCTTTTCGGAATTCGTCTGGACGATGGGGGTGTCGGGGCTGTCTGATTCCAGAAGTACGGCGCTCAAGGCTGTGCCGGTCAGTGCGGACAGGATGGCGGCAGGAAGTATTTTCCACAGGCGCGGCTGGACGGTCATGATCAGTCTCCCTTTGGTGGCAGGCCGCTTTGTGGAAGCAGCGTCTTGAATTGGGGCTTGGCGGTGATGGCGGCAAAATCGGATGGGGGGATGATTTCGCGCAGCTTTTCAAGCCACTCGCGGGCCGTGTCGGGTTGATTTTCCCGCACGGCGATTTCCGCCAGGTAGACGTATGGGCCGGGAACCTTTTCGTTTTCAGTCAGTGTTCGTGCGCGTTGAGCGGCTTCTTTGGCTGCGGCCAAGTCATTCTGATAAATGGTGAAATGGGCTTTTCGCATCCAGGCGTTTGGATTGTTGGGTGAGAGGCGGACCCATTTTTCGATGTACTCGCCGGCGATTTTCTGATCATTAAGGTTCCCGGCCAGCGAGATAATGTTGTCCAGGGTCATGTCGTGTCCAGGATGATTCAGTTCCGCCGCACACAGGAGGTCCAGGGCCTGTTGATGCCGTCCGAGGGCTTTAAGAAAAAAGGCGTAGCGATTGGCGATTTCAATGTCATCCGGGGTAAGGGCATGCAGATAGCCGAACAGCATGGCGCCCATGGCCACTTCGCGGGAGACCAGATAGATTTCACCCAAACGGGAGAGGAGGGCAGGATCATCGGGGCTGTCGGGGAGTGCTTCACGGATGGTGTCTTCCGCGCGGACGTAATCGCCCTTTGAACAGTACAGGCTGTATTGGTCCATGGTGATGGCGCGCTGGACGGCGTCGCGGTGTTTTGCGGAATCAATCCTGGGCGGCTGCGTCGCGGCAGATGGGGTCTGCACGGCGGGGAGCCCGCATGTCTGAGCGTAGCGGGCGGCCATGCGGGCGAGCGTGATCTGTCCAATGTTCAGATAGTGGTTGTAGAGGTTGAGCAGTGCCCGGCTGTCGTTGGGGTTCAGCCGCAGGGCCTCGCGGAGCAGGCTTTCGTTGTAGGCGGTGTTTTCGGAGGGTTGTTTGTTTTTCCAAAGGAGATGGTTGGACCATACGGCATCCATATCCTGTTCGGTGAACTCCGCCGGGGGCGGCGTGGCGTTTGATGTTACGGATGCGGCGAGAAAAAGGACGATCAGAGAAATGTTCAGCACACTCTGGAGCGGCGGCGAATGCTGGATGGTCATGGTGAGGCCTCCGGAATGAAGTGTTCAGGGCTGTTCTTTTTTCAGGAAAAAGCGACGCGTAATGATAGAGCGGTTTTCCGTGGTGAGCGCCGTGCCGCGCAGCGCCTGATTGGTGGGGTCCAGCGCGGCATCGAAATAGAAGAAGCCGTCATCATCATCGGCGCAGGCGTGCCCGACCAGGTGGTGGTTCAGCAGGAGTCCTTCGCCGTGCAGCTTTTGGCGGTTGTCGGAGAAACGGAAGAAGACCGTGGATTCGTCGAGAATAAAGAGGGCATTCATTTGGCCGGCCTGTTTCTCCGGGGTGGGGCGGTCGGCGTTTTCGTGCTGATCAGTGTAGGCGCCCGCCCAGGCGCCCTGCAGCAGATTGGTGGTGTCTTTTTGATGGGGCGTGGTGACGGTGATGCTGATGATCGGGGCGTCGGGAGTTTCCAGGCAGCGCAGCCATGACAGGTCGGTGCGGTTGACGGAGCAGCCGTCGTCATTCCAGGTGAAAAAAGACCCGTGTCCGGACGAGACGGTTTGCAGGCGCTGGTAGAGTCGAATGGCCGCCGGGTTATTGTTCAGCAGGGCGGCGCTCAGAGGCAGGGATTCGCCCTTGATATAGAGCGAGGCCCCGCTGGGGGAAAACAGTTCGAGTGTTTCGTTGGGTGCATTGGAAAACGACTCAAGCGCATTCCAGGCGGATTGCTGAGCGGAGGGGGTGATTTGCTGTATCAGCGCGCAGGCTTCCACGCAGCGGTCGGCCGGAGCAGGAGGCGCGATGGGTTCCTGGGCCGAAGAGGTTCGAGGGAGTGAAGCAAGGACGAGGGACAGGAGCAGCGCGCCGGGAGGAAAACAGTTCATGCGTGAATCTCCTTTCGATCCGGGAAAAGGCGCAGATACTCATCGCGGAAGATCATCCAGCAGAGGCGCGCGCAGGTTTTTCGGCTTTTAAAATGACGGACACCGTCGAGGGCGGCCAGGTCGCCCCATGTGTCGGGGGAAAGCGGGGCGGAATCATCCAGTGCAGTCATGAAAGATTGAGCTGTTACGAAGGCCTGGTGTACGTTTTTTCCAAGTAGACAATTCACCATGAGTGAACAGGAGGCGGTGCTGACCGCACAGCCGTTTCCATCAAACACGATATCCTGAATGTGTTCGTCATCGAGAATCAGGCTCAGGCTGAATCGGTCGCCGCAGGCCGGGTTTTCGCGCGTGGAGCGCGGAAGCGAATCCGGGAGCGGGCGGAAGCCCTTCGGGGTTCGAAAGTGCTGCATAATGATTTGCTGGTAGAGGGGATCAGCGGTCATAGGAAGAACCTCACGGCCCGGGAGAGGGCGTCGATCAGGGCGTGGATGTCACTTTGATCGTTGTAGGGGGAAAGGCTGGCGCGGCAAACGGCATGCAGGCCGAGGCGCTGGATAAGCGGTTGAGCGCAGAGGTATCCGGCGCGAATCGAAACGCCCGACTGATCGGCAAAGTGGGCGACATCATGCGGGTGAATGCCCTCCAAATAAAACGAGACGAGCCCGATGTGCGGGTGCTTCTCCGCGAGAATGTGCAGGCCCTTAATGTGTTTAAGCCCTTCCTCAAGTTTGGCGGTCAGTGATTCATCATGGGCGCGAATGGCCGAATATCCGATCGACTGAAGGAAGTCCGCCGCAGCGCCGAGTCCGATAACCCCTGCGACATCAGGCGTTCCTGCTTCAAATTTATACGGCGGCTCGGCCCAGGTTTCCTGTTCCAGAGAAACGGAGGAAATCATATCTCCGCCTCCCAGAAATGGGACCATGTGCTCCAGACATTCGTCGCGGACATACAGCACGCCGGTTCCGGTCGGTCCAAATATTTTGTGTCCGGAAAAGGCGAGAAAGTCGCAATCGAGAGACTGAACATCCACCGGGAGGTGGGCGATGGCCTGCGCGGCATCCACACAAACACGGATGCCGCGACGGTGGGCGAGCTGGATCGTTTCCCGGGCCGGATTGGGAACGCCGAGCACATTGGAAAGCAGTGTGAAGGAGCAGAGTTTCACATCCGGTGTAAGCCGTGCCTCGAACTGCGAAAGATCCAGCGTGCCGTCCGGGTGGAGGGGGGCGCAGTCGATATTGAAACGGTGTTCACGCGCAAGCAGACGCCAGGGAATCAAATTGCTGTGATGTTCCATTTCTGTGAGCAGAATCGTATCGCCCGCACGCAGGTTCGCGGCGGCCCAGGAGCGGGCGGCGAGGTTCAGGGCTTCCGTGGCGCCGTGGGTGAAAATGATTTCGCGGACATGGGGGGCATTGATCAGCGCGCGGATTTTTTCGCGGGCGGCTTCATAGCGCTCTGTAGCTTCTTCCGCCATGGAGTAGATGGCCCGGTGTACATTGGCCGGACAGGTTCGATAATAATCCGAAACGGCGTTGATCACGGTGTCCGGTTTCAGGGTGGCGGCGGCATTGTCCAAATAATGAAGGGGGCTGTTTTTTGCGGCGTATTCCGCGAATACGGGAAACCGGGTTTTCAGCTGTTCAGTATTCATTCAACGCCATATCAGAGTTGTGTACCTCAGCGCATACGCCGAAGCAGAAACAGACCGACTGCTGTATACAGGAGATTGGGGGTCCAACCGGCGATGGCCGGCGGGATATGCTGCCCTTTGCCCAGTGCCAGGAAAACATTGATGACAAAATAAAAGGAAAAGAACAGGGACAACGCGAGGAAAATGCCGATAAACGCGCCTTTGCGTCCGGTTTGCGAACCCAGCGGGATGCCGAGCAGCGTGACGATGACACACGTCCAGGGCATGGCCATGCGGCTGTGAAAATCGGTCCGGGCGCGTGCAATGACATCCGGCGAGAATGAATCGTTGCGGATGATATAATCGTACAGTTCGCGCGAGGAGAACTGTTCGGGATTTTCACGCGCATCCTTCAGGGCGTTAATAAAATCAATGGGCTTTTCCGTGAGATCGCTCATGGAAATGGATTTTTGTTTCATGCCGAAGTTCAGTTCCACGGGTCCGCCTTTGGGGCGTCCGTTGGGGAGATATTCCTGCTTGATGACATCGGTGAACCACCATTCGCCATCAAGCCACTGGCCCTGCCTGGCCCATATTTTTGCTTCGTCGCTGCCGTCTTCCCGCTGCTGGGTGATGCGGATGTTGGTCATGTCGTACGAGTGGCTGTGGAACGAACCAATGAACCATTCACGATGATCGGTGGTGTTTTTATAGGCCAGATCGGTGGCCTGATAGACGTTGTACTTTTCTTTGTGTTTTTCAGCACGGAGGAACTGGTCGGTCCAGTAGGCGGAACGGGGGCCGACGGTTTCATTGATGCCCGCCACCACGAGACTGGCCAGGAAGCCCACGGCCACGAAGGGTACCATCAGGCGGAGCAGGCTGACTCCACTGGCGCGCATGGCGGTAAGTTCATTGTTCTTCGTCAGAGAGCTCAGGCTATAGAGGATGGAAAGCAACAGGGAAATCGGGACGATATACACCAGGCAGGACGGGATCAGGAAAAGATAGTAAAAGGCCACGAGCCGAAAGGCGGTTTTGGCTTCGACAAAATCCTGCATGTTGTTGAAGAGGTCGAAAATGACGAAGATTAGAATAAACGCAGTCAGACAGTAGAACAGCGGGACCAAAAAGGTGCGCAGCAGATATTTATCAATGAGTTTCATAATTGACTCGGAAGATAACTATCTTTCCCGGGAATGACAAGGTGGAGTTTTCGATGGGAGGAATGATTAGATCAATTCCAACGGGGCTTGGCGGCGAACACGGATGTCCGATTGGGTTGATGACAGGACGAGGGCGCATGCTGCGG
>CAZISY010000084.1:0-10032 GCA_964542025.1 uncultured Verrucomicrobiota bacterium | reverse complement strand
TCATGGCCGCCACCACATCTTCGCAAACCACAGAAGAGATCCGAGGGCTATTGGCAACGTGAATGCCATTTGGACGATTCGTTGGTGAATCGTGTGAGAGGGTGCCGCCCCTCCGCGCGTTTTTCTGAGTATGACGATCAGTAGTCCGACCCTGGCGATGCCGTTGAGCCAGAGAAAGAGCAAGATCGGCATGATAAACGCCATGTCGATTCGGATATCCATTTCCGCAGGCATCCGTGTTTCATAGACGAGGTAGAATAAAGTTCCAATGATTGGAAGATACAGGGACCGCGTTTTCCAACGATTGGAAAGCCGGAACGGGACCAGCGCCAGCACCGCGCTGAGTACCATACCAAGAAAGCAGGTTATCTGGATAGTTTCTGCCATTGGATTGGCGACCAGGAGGAGGGGAGGCGGAAGATGCCTTCGGAGCCGATTTCGTTTTTCACGCCGAAGGGGTACCAGTCTTCGCGGCGGTGATACTGGGTGGCGTGATCCCAGGAGTGGATGGAAAGCGACAGGAAGAAATTCCCCTGCATGAGCGTAAGCGGATCAATCGTCAGGCGAATGGCGCCTTCGCCTTCGATGACGTCGATGCGCTGTTTTTGAAGCTGCGTGTTGGTGCCGAAAACGTAAAAGCCATTGCCGGTTTTCAGCGAATAGCCGAAGACGGGATTTTCCACGCGCTTGTGTGCGATGTAGCAGATGTCCACATGGAGGGGGCGTCCGCTTTGGAACAGGGCGGTTTCTTCGTTGTGTTCGTTCCTGAGTTTGACGTCGATCATTTCCACGTCGCGCGTGCCGAATTCCTGGGTGTAGAGATAGCCGCCTTCGCCCATGTAGGCGCGGATGTATTGCAGGATCACTTCCGGGGGATTGCCGCGCGCGACGAGGCGTCCGTGATGGATCAGAAAGGCTTCGTCGCAGAATTCCTCGACCGTTTGAAGGGCGTGCGAAACGAACATCAGGGTTTTGCCCTGCCGCTGGAACTGGCGGATGCGGTCGAGGCATTTCAATTGGAACGCAATATCGCCCACGGCGAGTACTTCGTCGATCAGCAGAATGTCGGGATTCATTTCCACGGCGACGGCAAAGCCGAGGCGCACATACATGCCGCTGGAATAGTTGCGCACGGGCATGTCAATGAAGTCACTGAGATTCGAGAATTCGATAATGTGGTCCATGCGCTTGCGGATGTCCTCGCGCGGAATGCCGAGAATGGCCGCGTTGAGAAAGACGTTTTCGCGCCCGGTCAGGTCGGGATGAAAGCCGGCACCGAGTTCAAGGAGCGACGAGATGCGCCCGTGCGTTTTCACATAGCCGGTGGTGGGATAGATGGTACCCGTCACGAGTCCGAGCGTAGAGCTTTTGCCGGATCCATTTGGACCGATCACGCCAACGGTTTTGCCTTTTTCGATTTCAAAATTCACTTCGCGCAGCGCCCAAAAGTCTTCTTTCGGCTGACGGCAGACGAGGCCCTTGAGCGCGCTCATGGCCGTCGGCGGCGCGTGCCCGCGTACGCGGTAGCGTTTGCCGAGATCTTTGGCTTCTATGGCGATATTCTTCATAGCATGTCCGCGAAATTACGTTGAGCGCGCTGGAATACCCGGTAGGCGATGGGCAGCAGAATCAGAGGGATGCAGGCGCCTGCGGCGGCGGCCCAGGAACAGGGAAACGCCACGCCCGGCAGGATCAGCGCGCGGTAGGCCGTGATGATGACCGCCATGGGATTGAGCAGGTAGAGATCAAGCACGATGGGCCATTTCGCGGCCACATTCTGCACGATGGATAGGTCATACATCGCCGGGCTGGCAAAAAACCAGGCGCTGAGGAGAACCCCCACCAGATGCTGGGCATCGCGGAAATACACGTTCGACGCCGAAAGCAGATACGCCAGCGCGAGCAGAAAAAGGGTGTGATAAATGACCACGAGAGGAACCAGCAGGGAGGTCCAGGCCGGGGCCTCGCCGTGCCAGGCGAGCAGGGTGGCCAGCAGGATGAATTGCACGATCAGGGAGAGCAGATAATTCACCAGGTTGCCCAGCGTGATGGCCGTCGGCAGGATCAGGCGCGGGAAAAAGACCTTCTTCACGAGATTGGCATTGGACGTGATGGAGGCGAGCCCCTCGTGGACGGCCTGGGCGGTGAATTGCCACGCAAAAACACCGATGATAATGCTTTCCAGCGGGATGCCGCGTGCGAGCAGTCGAAGGAAAAAGACGTAGATCACCGCCATAAAAAGCGGTGTCAGGATGCTCCAGAGAAAACCGAGTACCGAGTTTTTATATCGGCTTTTCAGTTCCCGGAGCGTCAAATTCAGCAGCATGTCGCGTCGCTGCCAGAGCATGGATACCGGATTCATCGTTTGCTTTCTGCTTCCCGAAAAACGGCGTTAAGATAACGGGCGGGTTGGGAATACTCAAAACAAAAAACCGGCGGATACGCGTGTTGCTGTTTCGGGGCAGCGGATGAATCAGCGGACTGGCGGCTGAACGGGTTGGTCGGTCCACAACTCCACGCACGGGCATCCCCGGACGGCCCGTCCGCACGGGATGGAAAGCGGATCGCCAAGCAGCAGGCGGATCATGGGCATTTTCTCGGCGCCTGCCGCCAGAATGATGATGCGGCGGCACTGGTTGAAAACAGCGGGGGTCAGGCTTGCGCGATAAGGCGGGGTTGGGCGGTAAACCGGAATGGCCAGAGAATCCGCGCCGCGTTCAATATCCTCCATGGAAAAGAGTGACGCCGTGTGGCCATCGGGGCCCAGACCGAGAACGGCCAGTTCGATGGGCATTCGGCGCTCCATCCACAGGCGGAGGCGGGCATCAAAATCGTTTGCGGCCTCAGCAATGGGGCGGGTGGTGTCAACGGCCAGAAACCGGTCCGGCGCTATTTGAAGGTTATTCAGAAAGGCACGGACATACCGCGCATTGTTTTGTGGGTTATCCTGCGGGACCATTCGTTCGTCGCTCAGGGTCAGATGGAGATGCGGCGATGCGGCGGCCCGGATGCGTCCGAGATTTTCATAAACGGGCAGGGGGGTGTTTCCGCCTGAAAGAATGACGGCATAATCGTCTTCCTTCGGCTGCGTGAAACATTGCAGCAATTCGTTCGTCAGCGCATCCGTTAAAATCCGCCGGGTAGGGAAGGTTCGGATTTTGATCGGGTTCATCTGTGAAGTCGTTATGATTTTTCGGCCAGCATTTGATTGATGGATGCGGCGGCACGGCGTCCTTCGCCCATGGCCAGGATCACCGTGGCAGCGCCCAGGACAATATCGCCGCCGGCAAAGACGCCCGGCAGGGAGGTTTGTCCCTGGTCGTTCACGGTGATATGCCCGTATTTATCCACATTAAGTCCCGGGGTCGTCTGGCGGATGAGCGGATTGGATTCATTGCCGATGGCCACGATCACGGTATCCACATCCAGAATGAACTCGCTGCCCTTGACTTCCACGGGGCGGCGGCGTCCGGAGGCATCCGGCTCGCCGAGTTCATAGCGGAGGCATTCCATCCCGGTCACCAATCCGTATTCGTTGCCGATGATCCGTTTGGCGTTTTGCAGCATATGGAACGTGACGCCTTCTTCTTTTGCATGGGCCACTTCTTCCACGCGCGCGGGCATTTCCACTTCCGTGCGGCGATATACCAGATGCACTTCGTCAGCACCGAGGCGCAGGGCCGTCCGCGCAGAATCCATGGCTACGTTGCCGCCGCCCAGCACAGCCACTTTCTTTGACTGGAAGATGGGCGTGGCGGCGTGTTCACGGTCGTAGGCGCGCATGAGGTTCGAGCGGGTCAGATATTCATTGGCGGAGAATACGCCGACCAGATTTTCGCCTTCGATATTCATGAATTTCGGCAACCCGGCGCCGGTTCCGACAAAAATAGCGTCGAAGCCGTCTTTTTCCATCAGATCGAGCAGTTTACGGGTACGGCCGATGACAAAATTGGTTTCAATCTTTACGCCCATCGCACAGAGCGATTCGATTTCCTTCTGGACAATGGCTTTGGGGAGGCGGAATTCCGGAATGCCGTAAAGCAAAACGCCGCCGGGTTTGTGGAAGGCTTCAAATACTGTCACTTCATGGCCTTCCCGACGGACGTCTGCCGCAACCGTGACGCTGGCCGGCCCGCTGCCAACCACGGCGACGCGCTTGCCTGTCGCCGGTTTTACGGCGGGCGGCTGCACCCCGTGCTGACGTTCCCAGTCCGCCACAAACCGTTCGACCCGACCGATACTGACCGCCTTGTTGACGTCCTTCAGCGATTTGCCAACCGTGCAGTTTTCCTGGCACTGCGTTTCCTGCGGGCAGACGCGTCCGCACACCTGCGGGAGCAGGCTGCTCTGCTTGATGATGCCGATGGCGCGCTGAAAATCTCCGGCGGCGGCCGCGGCCAGAAAGCCGGGGATGTCGATGCGGACGGGACAACCATTCACGCACGGCGCATTTTTGCATTGCAGGCAGCGAGTGGATTCCAGGCGCGCCTGTTCGGCCGAATAGCCGAGCGCCACTTCATTCATATTGCCGCGGCGGACAAGCGGATCCTGAGATGGCATTTCCTGGGGCGGGATGGCGAGGCGGTCTTTGGGCTTCAGCGGGGAGGGCTGTCCGAGGATTTGGTTGAGGCATTCGGCGGCCTGTTGTTTCAACTGTTCGGGATTGGCGTGCGATGACATGGTGCGATGGCTCCTGTTGCGAAAAATTAGCGGTTCCTGTTGGCAATTTGCTGTTCCAGTTTGCATTGATCATGCACATGCCGTTCGTGGCCCTGATAGGATTTCAGCCGTTTCATCATGTTGTCGAAATCGACCAGATGCCCATCGAACTCGGGGCCGTCCACGCAGACAAATTTGGTTTCGTGGCCGATGGTTACGCGGCACCCGCCGCACATGCCAGTGCCATCCACCATAATGGTGTTCAGGGAAACGACCGTCGGTACCTTAAAGGGGCGGGTGGTTTCGGCGCAGAACTTCATCATGATCGGCGGGCCGATGGCCACGACCAGATTCGGAGGCGTTGCCTGTTCGCACAGTTCCTTCAGCGGGGCCGTGACGAGGGCTTTGCGTCCAGCCGTGCCGTCGTCGGTGCAAATGATGACTTCATCGGCCCGTGCGCGCATCTCGTTTTCCAAAATCAGCAGATCTTTATTCCGCGCGCCCATGATGACCGTGACCCGGTTGCCGACCTCTTTCATGCCCTGCACGATCGGGTACATCGGCGCGACGCCGATTCCGCCGCCTACGCAGACCACATGCCCGAATTTTTCAATGTGCGTCGGGCGTCCAAGCGGGCCGACCAGGTTGGCGATTTCGTCGCCTTCCTTCAGTGCGGCGAGGCGCGTGGTGGTGCCTCCGACAACCTGGAAGATCAGGGTGATGGTTCCGTTGACGGCGTCGGCATCGGCGATGGTCAGCGGGATGCGCTCACCGAAATCGCTGTCGAGTTGGAGAATAATGAACTGGCCGGGTTTGCGTTCTTCCGCGATCAGCCGGGCTTCCACCTTCATCAGATATACGTCCGCTGAAAGTTGTTTTTTCTGTATGATTTTATGCATAGGGACGGGCCTCCATTCACAATTTGGACGTGTTGATCGCGTAAAGGTAGCGCTTCACCTTTTGGGTGGATGTTTTCTGAAATTCCTCGTAGCGGAGCTGGATGCAGCGCGGCCGTTTATATTCGGCCAGGTGCTGGCACTGCTCCCTCACCTCCTGATTGATCAGTTTTTCGATCTGCTGATCGCTGAGGCCGGGCTTCTGCATGGCGATGGCTTCCTGATCCGGAACAACGATAACACCCACTTTTTCGCCGATTTTTTCACCCTGATCCCGATATCCCAAAATCAGCGCTTCGGAAATGAGCGGGCTTTTCAATATCTGGGCTTCCACTTCTTCGGGATAGATGTTTTTCCCTTCGCGGTTGACGATCAGGCTTTTGATGCGCCCGCTGATGGTCAGAAAGCCGTCTTCGTCCAGGCGTCCGAGGTCGCCCGTGTGCAGCCATCCGTCGTGGATGATTTCGGCCGTGGCCTGTTCATTTTTAAAGTAGCCCACCATCACGTTTTTACCCCGAACGGCAATTTCGCCGACGCCCTCTTCGTTGGGATTGACGATTTTCATGTCGATCCCCGGCAGCGCCTGGCCAACGGTGCCCGGCTTGTTTTTTCCGGGCGGGTTAAGCGCGACCACCGGGGAGGCCTCGGTCAGCCCGTATCCTTCGCGAATGACCACGCCGAGACGATCCCAGCCGCGGATAACGTCCGGATCGCACGGGGCGCCGCCGGAGATAACCACGCGGAGGCGTCCGCCCAAACGCTCAATGATTTTGCGGCCCACCAGCTTGCCGAGGCCGAGACGGAGCATCCAGCGGGCGGACACTTTTTTATCAATGCCCAGCATGATTTTCGCGTACATCTTTTCCAGCAGCAGCGGAACGCCGATCAGCACCGACGGGTGTGTTTCCTGAATGTTTTCACTGACGGTCTTCAGGCTTTCCACAATGCTCATCGAACAGCCCAGCGAAATCGGAACGAGCAGGCAGGTGGTAAAGGCAAACGCATGATGCAGCGGAAGGACCAGCAGAAAATTATCGTCGCGTGTCACATCCGTAAAACAGGCCAGGCTGCTTTCCACGTCCGACGTGAAATTGCGGTGCGAGAGCATGGCCCCCTTGGGGCGCCCGGTGGTTCCCGAGGTGTAAATGATGGAGGCGATATCGTCTTCTTTCGGCGCAAAGCGGTCATAGGCGTTTCGATCAGCCGGTAAACGCCCCTCCAATTCGGCCTTTTCCCTTTCGTAATCCATATAGCGGACCGGTCCGCTCCCGGGCAGCGTAAGATGTTTGGCATGAATCAGCACCACCGACTTGAGCGCGGGCAGGTTTTCCTCGATTTCGCGGACCAAATTGTAATTGCGGGAGGAAGTGATCAGGCATTTGGTTTCGGAGTTGGACAGGATATGCGCCACTTCCTGTTCGCGCAGTTTGGGATCAATCGGCACCACGGCGGCGCCCAATCCGACTACGGCGAGATAGATTTCCATCCATTCGATGGAGTTTTCAAAAAACATGCTCACATGATCTCCGGCGGTGATGCCCGCCTCATGGATCAACTCCGCCGTCAACTGAACCCGCTGCTGCAGCTGCTCGTAAGTCACTTCCTGCCACAGATCGTGATGTTTAAACCGGACCGCCACTCCGTTTCCGTTTTGAGAGGCGGCGCGAGCGAGCAATTCTTTGATTGTCATGTGTTGGTTTCCCGATTTTCCGTTAATGCAGCAGACGATTTGGAGCATCGCGCCGAAAAAGCGCGAAATCAGAACGCGAGGATGCACAATAAGGGGATTCAAAAAGGCTGGCAATTCAAAATGTTTTTTTTCATTATCCGGGCCTAAGCACCGTGAGGCAGGGGGGGGGGCATCAAGCGCTGCGTGGAGACGGGTTCGGAGGATAACTGATATGGCTGCAAAGGTGACCGTGGAATTGGGCGAGCGATCCTATCCGATACACATAGGTCGAAAACTCATTCATCAGTTGTGCAAAGAGGTCGTTTCTCGAAAAATAGGTTCGCGCTGCCTGCTGGTTTCGGATCGGCGCGTGGGGAAGCATTATGCGTCTGCGTACAATCAGGCCCTTCAGGAGGCGGGGTTGCAGACGGCCGTGTTGCTGGTGCCGGCCCGGGAGTCCTCCAAATCGCGTCGCTGGCTGTTTTCTGTATATGATGCCGCGCTGGAGCATGATATGGGGCGCTCTTCCTTTATGATAGCGCTGGGCGGCGGGGTCGTGGGTGATCTGACCGGTTTTGCCGCCGCCACCTACATGCGGGGCATTCCGTTCGTGCAGGTTCCGACTTCGCTGCTGGCCATGGTGGACAGCTCTGTGGGGGGGAAGACGGGCATCAACCTTCCGCAGGGGAAAAATTTGGTGGGTGCCTTTCATCAGCCGTCGGCGGTATATGCCGATTTGGACACCCTGGCCACGCTTCCGGAACGGGAATACCGGTCCGGCATGGCCGAAGTGATTAAATACGGCGTGATCGAGGATGCGTGGTTTTTTAATTTGCTGGAAACCAATGCCGAAGCCTTGAAAAACCGGGAAATGGACGTGCTGGAACGGGTTGTTTCGCGCTGCTGCGAAATCAAATCCGAAGTGGTTCGCTTTGATGAAAAGGAGTGCGGAGTGCGCGCCATCCTGAATTTTGGCCATACGTTTGGGCATGCGCTGGAAACCTGCTGCGGCTACGGCACGCTGCTGCACGGCGAAGCGGTTTCCATTGGCATGATGTATGCCGCCCGTCTCTCGCAGGAAGTGGCCGGTCTGCATCGGGACGAGACCGAACGGATTGAGCGCCTCCTGCTGAACATGAATTTACCGGTCAGAGCCCCCTCGCTTCCCTGGGAGGATCTCTGCGCGGTGATGCAGAAGGATAAGAAGAATCAGCGGAGGGATCCGCTGTTTGTGTTGGCCAATCGGATTGGTAATTGCGTGCATGGCATTGAGGTGCCGCTGGCTGTCATGCGCAGAGTGTGGAAAAACATAACTGACGAATCGAAACTGCCCCGGGGGAGCATTTGATATGTCGGCCGTAAGCGTAGAAATCGCCCGCGAGTATTTTGAGGCGCTTGGTTTTTTTGTCCGGCAGCCGGTGAAATACCAGGTGGCCGCGCGACGCAAACGCATGGATGAAGAAGTGGATTTTCTGCTGTGTCGTCCGCTGCTGAACGGCGAGGCGGAAGAACCGTTTCCGGAGCAGGTGATCTGGACCACGTCCGACATGAAAACCGTGCGGCGGGCTGTGGTCAGCGTACGCGGGTGGCATACGGACCGGTTCAGTCCGTCCCTGCTGGAGGAGCACCCGGAAATTTTTCATTTTGCCAGCGAAAAAGTACTGCAGCAAATGACGCCCGCGCTGGGCCCGGGGCGCGTGGCCCGGATTCTCTGCCTGCCGGAGCTTCCCGCTCACCGAAAACTGGCGGCCCGCGCGCTCGAAATGCTGCGCGAGAACGGAATCGACGGGGTGCTGCTTTTCAAAACCATGCTGATGGAGCTGGCTGCCCGCATTGATGAAAACAAGAGCTACGAAAAAGCGGATTTGCTTCAGATTCTGCGCATTCTCAAAAGCAACGATTTGCTGAAGGATGCGCAGTTGGAGCTGTTCGGCGCACGGAAACGTCAGGCGGAATAATGAATACACGGGAAGCCTATATCGGACTGAACATGATTCCCAATTTGGGCCCGGTGCGTATTCGGTCGCTGGTGGATCAATTCGGCTCCCCGGAGTCTGTCTTTTCCGTTTCGCGCGATGAACTGCAATCCGTGAAAGGTATTGGCGGGCGTCTGGCCGAAATCATCGCGGAACAGCGGGACCGCGTGCGTGTGGACCGGGAAATGGATGGGGTGAAGGCGCTGGGCGCGCGCATGATCACCTGGGCGGATGAGGACTATCCGGAGCCCTTGCGTTCCATTTATGATCCGCCGGTTGTGCTTTATGTGCTCGGAACACTGGAGAAGAAGGATCGGCATGCCCTGGCGCTCGTCGGGTCGCGCCGCTGTACGCATTACGGACTCCGCGTGGCGGATCGGCTTTCCTATCAGCTCGCAAAAGTCGGCTACACGGTGGTCAGCGGACTGGCGCGCGGTATTGACACCGCCTCCCATCAGGGCGCGTTGAAGGGAGGCGGGCGAACGCTCGCCGTACTCGGCGGCGCTCTGGATCGATTGTATCCGGAGGAAAACCGTAAACTGGCCGATCAAATCGCGGAGCAGGGGGCCGTGATTTCCGAATTTCCACTGGGACGTGAGCCGGACAAAACCACCTTCCCGTACCGCAACCGCATTGTCAGCGGGCTTTCGCTGGGGGTGATCGTGGTGGAGTCGCCGTTGAAAAGCGGATCGCTGATTACGGCGGACGTAGCGCTGGAGCAGGGGCGCCAGGTGTTTGCCGTGCCGGGGCGTATTGACGAGCCCTCCTCGCAGGGTTGCCACCGCCTGATTCGCCAGGGTGCCAAGCTGGTGGAGTCGGTGGATGATGTGCT
>CAZISY010000083.1:0-15562 GCA_964542025.1 uncultured Verrucomicrobiota bacterium | reverse complement strand
TCTGGAGGGCGAGCGTCCCCGCGAGCCGTTGTCCACAAAAAGACTTTTGTCGGTGACATCAATGATTGGAAAACCCCGAAAAACCGGACGCCGCCGGCCGTTTTCTGTGCTCCCCGGTATGCGGCCATCACCGACCCGTCATACATGCACAGAAATGGAGCGTGTGGAAATGCGGGGGGTGCCCCAGTGACGGGCTATGGTGGGTATGGCCGCAAAATAAGAAGGCACGTCAGCGCTGCTGATTTCCAATTCTTCGAGCAGGGGTTGGTTCTCAAAGCGGACGTTCATGGCGAGGAAGCGAAAGTGATGAACCAGCGCGTTCGACAGCCTGCGCTGCGTCCGCGTGAGGCCGGGTTCGCGGTCCGCCCAGTTCGGGTCAAAATCCGGGATATCCAGAAAGCGGAGATTCACCGCCGTGCCGGCCCGCGCCAGTTCGTCGGCCAGTTCGTTCATAAATTGGCTGAAGGACGTATCGAAGGGCAGGCCCGGTGAGATGTATATTTTTTCGTATCGGACGGACGGCTTGAAGGCGAGCGCGACCAGCGCCGACGCGCCGAAGTCGTAGGTGGTGCAGTCCAAGCCTGCGGCTGGCGAACCCGGGAGGACACCCATCGTAAAGATCGCCTTCGCGGCCCATAAAATGTTGTCGCGGATGGGCGGCTTATCGGCGGCACAGCCCATCATGATCGTGGGTTTGGCAATGCGCACTTCGTAGGGCCAGGCCGTGTGCGTGATGGCCTCCTCGGCCAGGGCCTTGGAGTGGGTGTAGGCGGTCAGGTGATCGGCGCGATGGAGGGGCAGCGGGTCGCCTATTCGAACGAGTTCGCTGGGCCGAATACCGCAGTTCATGGCCGTGCCGACATACAGGAAGCGCCGGAGCCCCGGAACGTTCCGTAGAAAATTCATCCAGGCCAGAGCCCCTTCGTAATTCACGGCGTAGCATCCATCTTCTTCCAGAAAATTGCTGTTGGCGGCCAGGTGGATGACGAGTCCGTTGAACTCGGCATCGCGCAAGGTGTTCGCCACAGCCTGCAGGCTGTCGGCGTTTGCCATGTCGCCCTGAAGGACGGATACCGCGCGGGGATGCCGCTTCGGTGGTTTTCTGGCCATAATGAACAGGCGGCGGACGGACGGGTGCCCCTGGAGCTGTGACAGGACGCGCAGTCCGATTTCACTGCTCGCGCCGGTGAGCAAAACATCCTGGGTGGCGGGGGACGAAGAGATTGTATTCACGCGGGTTGCTCCTGCGCAGATGGGGGGCGCACGATGATCCGAACCCTGCTTCCGGGTACGTCCTGCTCCAGGGTTTGGGTCATGTGCCGGATGATGAGGTTCACTTCCTTCATGGTCTTTTCATTGCTGAAACCCAGTTCAATGTCGATGAATATGGATCCGCCTGCCCGGCGGGAGCGCACGGCATGAAAGGCTTCGTAGTCGTCGTAGTGCCGGGCGAGTTCTTTGACGATCCGCATTTGGAGGGTTTCGTCGAGTGTTTTATCGAGCAGGTCGTGGAGTGATTTTTGAACGATGCCGGTATATGAGGCGATCACATACACGGCAATCAGAATCGCCACGAGCGGGTCGATATAGACATGCCAGGAAAAGTCTTTCAAAAAAAGCGTCATAAGCAGGGAGATCATGATGCCGGCATTTTGCAGAAAGTCGTTTCGATTGGTTCGCCACTGCGTCTCCATGAGGGGCGAATACTCAAGACGGGCAATGCGCCGGTTGCGCCGCCAAAGCCATCCGTTAAAGCCCAGCTCGACCAGATACTGCCCCACGCCCAACCAGGTTATCGGCTCGGCCAGGCTCACGGGGTACACGACTCGCCACACGCCGAAAACGACAAAGCCCAGCATACTCAGAATAAGAAGGCTGGATGCGAGCAGCGCGCTGAAGCTTTCGAACTTGCCCAGCCCGTAATCATAATCCGTTTTCGAGCCCCGGGCGATGCGTCGCAGCGTAAGCCAGGCGAGCAGGCTGATCAAAAAACTGTTCAGATAGGTACACCAATCCGCCAGCAGCGCGAGTGAGCCGACAAGCAGGGCCACAATCAGCACCGGCAGCACCGACACCGCTTCAAACAGAAAGACCAGCCACAGCGCGCGTTCGCGCACATGCGCACCGGAAAGCGGGACCGTCGTCCGTTGTGAGATCGGACTGTTACTATTCCCAATGGTTTTGCCGGAGACGTCGGAACTCATTCGTCTTCCTTGCGGGAATAAAACGCGGCAGCTTTTTTCATGCGCGATAAATACCTCATGCACCGCACAACGGCAAGCATGCGCTGAACCGAACCGGGGCAGGCAGTAGGCCAGCGCTCTCCGAGCGTCGGCCTTCTTCCGCGGTGTGCATGGGGCAACAAAGGGCCGCGCTCGGAGAGCGGGGCCCTGCTGCTCGGACTTCTTCTATGTGATCGGGCCGGGCAATCAGGCTTAGACGAACTTTCCGCAAAAAGGCCACGCTTCGTAGTAGGCCAGCGCTCTCCGAGCGTCGGCCTTCTTCCGCGGCGTGCATGAGACAGCAAAGGGCCGCGCTCGGAGAGCGGGGCCCTACTGCTTGACATTCGGCAAACGACGTTGAATCATAAACACAGGTTTCATTGGAATTTCTTTTGTTGAGGAAACGCAATGCCTCCTGAAACAGTCGCTTTTTGGCGTTACCGTCTGCCTCATTGGGAGGTGCTGGACGGCGCATTCTTTGTGACCATTCGTCTGGCCAACTGTCTTCCGGAAAACGTACGCGCCACAATGCGGGAATTAATCGCATCCGTTTCAGAGAAAAATGCTGTGGAACATGCCAGAATGTATTTCAGGATCATGGAAGATTGTTTGGATCATCAGGCTGATAAGGACACCCTGACTCAGCCCGAAGTGGCGAACATGGTGCTTGGCGCGTTGCGTCATTACGATTCGCTTGGCACCTGGAAACTTATCGCGCACACGCTCATGCCCAATCATATTCACTTCTTCATTCTGCTCAAAGGTAAAAATCTGCAGCGGGCTATCACCGATTTTAAACGGTTCACGTCGCGCGAATTTAACCGCATGACGGGACAATCGGGGATCTCGCTTTGGCAGCATGACTGGTTCGACCATTGGTCGCGCTCGCCCGATGAAAGCGAAAAGATTATTCGCTACATTCGGAACAACCCTGTGAAGGCCGGTCTTGCAACGAACTGGCAGGACTGGCAGTACAGCGGGTAGGTTAGCGCTCTCCTGGCGTCGGCCTGAAACAAAGGGCCACGCTTCGCAGTAGGCCAGCGCTCTCCGAGCGTCGGCCTTCTTCCGCGGCGTGCATGAGACAGCAAAGGGCCGCGCTCGGAGAGCGGGGCCCTACTGCTTGGCCTTCTTCCGCAATGCAACAGGACAACAAAGGGCCGCGCTCGGAGAGCGGGGCCCTACTTTCCCCTGAGATAATGGAACAGCACGGGGTGCGTGGGTGCGTCATCCAAATCGAACGTGGTGAACCAGCCCTGTGCGGGGATGTTGGACTGTACGCAGGATGCCGACGCCGCATCGCAGAGATTTGTGGTCATCCAGAGATCCACCACGAGGTTGGTAAGGGATTGCCAGGTGAGGCGGACTTGTGAACCGTCCACCTGCATGTTGCGAAAGAGCAGCGGCACTTCCAGAGCTGTCTGCACGGCGCCGGTCTGTGCGGCCACCAGCCAAAGATACTGGATGCCGCTGGACGGACTCTGCCAGCTCAGCGAGCCTCCGCTGCCTGATGCGACCAGATTCGCCTGCCCGTCCAATACGGAGAGTTGCGCGCCGGAGGGGAGCTGCCGTGCGGAGTAGACCACACCGCTGACGGCGCTGAAACGGCACCACATCCCGCTGTGGGGATAAGTAAAGAGGTTGGTGACGGTCTCATCAAAGACGGCGGTTCCCGTATTGGTTGGCCACGGGGGCGGAAAATCGGGAACGAGGTTCGTCATGCAGGCGGTGTCGGGGGCCTGTGTGGGGTCGGCGAGAAAATCACGAATCACCTGCTCCATGCAACCATTGGAGGCCAGCAGCACGCCGTGTCCGACGGTTGGGGCGAGTACGAGATACGCACTGGGCAGGTGTGCGGCGACTTCTGCGGCCCAGTTGGTGCCGGTCTGGGTGTCGTAGAGTCCATTGATTACCAGCGCGGGGATGTTGGCGGTGACGGGGTTGGTGAAGGTGCTGTCGGCCTGTCCGATGGGATCGATCAGTTCGGCGTTGGCAAACATCTCTTTCATGAAGTCAATGCAGTTGGCGGTCAGCAGGGGCTGAAGATTCGCGCAGGCATTGGAGGCGGCTTCATAGGAGTCGAAGGGGATAATATCGTGCCGGTAGATGGTACGCTCGACCATTTCGCCGAAGACATTGACCAGCATATTACTGTTCGCGTGAAAGCCGGTATAAAGTTCCATGAGGGCGGCGGTTTCCCCGGCGGAGGCGCGATACACGATGTTCGGTATGCGTTCGCGGGTCCCCAGATCGGACACGGTCATCTGTGTGAATACGGCGTTCATAAATTCCGCGCCGTCGATGTGCATGGGCCGCCCGGAAACATCCACATCCACCGGATGCGCCTGCAAGTCATTGGCCAGCGTATAAAACGTGTTGGAGAAACCCGGATACCACACCGATGCGCCGGGATGCACGGCGACATCGTGAAACAGGGCATTCAACGCATCGTTGCGCATCAGGCCGGTGTTGCTGTGCGGGGGAATATTCGGCGCCAACACGCCATCAAGCACCACGGCGCGCAGCCAGGAGGGATCGCGCCGCATCAGCGTTTCGGTGATCAGTGTACCATACGACTGACCATACATATTCACATTGGTCAGTCCGCAGGCGGCGGAGAGATCGTCCAGATCGAGCGAGGTTTCCAGCGTGTTCACGGCGGTCAGGTCGCCATTCTCCAGCATGGTGAGACGATACTGAAGTTCAGACGGGGTTTCGTTGGTGCGCAGTGCAAGATCGGGCTGCGACAAGCCGAGGCCGCGCTGATCAATCAGGTACATGTCGTACTCATCGGTAAGCTTTCTCAGACAATACTGATAGGTACAGAGGATGCTGCTGTCGCCCGGGCCGCCATTGCAGAAGAATACAGAGTTCCCTCCCGGACCGGAGGCATTCATGCGCGCCACGGCGATTTTGAGCAGATTACCGGTTTGATTGGTCCGGTTTTCCGGCACAAAGACATAGCTGAAATCCGTTTTGGGATAAACGTTCGAGTGGGCACTGAATGCGGCGGGCCAGTCCGCGGGAGGCACCTGCGCGTAGAAGGGCAAGGCGTTGGTATGGATGGTTAGTTTCCACGGTCCAACATTTGTGCCGTTGCGGAGAATCGCGGCCATGACGGGCTGCGCGTTGGACGCATCGAGGTGGAAGGCGTGGGAGCGGTTGGCCTGACCGAGGTAGTCGTTTTCTTCCGTGTAAAGATAGGCGGTGAGGTCGCATTCCGTGGCGAGGTCGAAGGTCACGGGCGCGGAAGCGGCAGGGATGCGGAACCAATGCGTCTCATCGCCGGAGGTGGTTCCATTCGTGTAAGCGCCGGGAGCGAGCTGCGGGATGCCGGTTTCGGAGCGATAGGTCACGCCCATGAACGTGAGTGCATCGGGCCCGGTGGCGCGCAGGGCGGAACCCTTGTTGCGTCCGAGTCCTGCGGCGAAGGCGAGCGTGTCGTTGGTGGCGCTCATCACATACAAGCCTTCGGCCTCCAGGAGCAGCATGTTTTCCTGTGTGGATAGGTCCAGAACGGGCCAGGTGAGGCGGAGTTCGTCGCCGTGCCAGGAAATATCATCGGGGTGCATGTTGGTGGCCCACCAGCGTCCGAGACGTCCGTTCCAGGCCGGGTCGAAGGCGGCGATATCGGGGGAGCGTTCGCCGAGCAGGGCCAGATTCGTCACACCGCAGGCGAAATGTTTTATGACGCATACCGTTCGTCCGACCACCTGGGTGAACAGGTACTGCGGCGCATTCGTGCCCAGGGCCATGAACCACCCGTTGTCGTGATAAAAGAGCGCCTGCGCGGACGTGTGGTTGGTTTGCGCATTGAAATAGGCGGAGAGAGAAAGTCCGTCGGACGTGAATCGGGTGTAGCCCGATGCCGTAACATATACGCCGCCGGTCGCCAGCGCGAGGACCTCTGGAGGAGCAAATGCGATACCCGGATTTCCGGGATCACAGGGCGCGGGCGGTTCGATGCCTGTTTTTTCCGCGCAGGCCCATTGCAGCGCGCTGTCGACGATGGCCATGTTGGGTCCGGAGGCTTCGGCGTTGTTGCAGGAGATGAAGAACCCAAGCTGTGCATCCAGGGCGGCCCGCATGAGCGTACGGAAATATACGGTACCGCCGTCGTGCCAAATTACGCGGCCCATGTACTCCAGCCACGGCGGCGTCAGCACGAACCCGAGGCCCATCGGCAGCGAGCTGTTATACGCGTCCAGGGGGATATCCGCATTCTGCTTAACGGTCATGGTGTTAAAGGTGCTGTTGGAAAGTACGAGCCCGTGGTCGCCCATGCCTCCCGCCAGGAGCATGCGCAGGTAGCGGGCCATGTCGGACGCGGTGGAAAGAATTGCGCCGGCAAAATCGAGATTGCAGAATTCATCGGGGCAGACTTCTCCGGCGATGTAAGGGCGGGCAACCCGATCAAAGGGGTACTCATCGCCGCGGCGGAGCAGGCTGTTTGTCATGCCCATACGCGAAAAGAGATGGGTCTCTGCATAGGCTGCGGCGTTGGTTCCGGCGAGATGTTCGATGGCGAGCCCGAGCATGACGAGGCCGCTGTTGTTGTAGGCCCAGCAGGTATTCGTCGGCATCAGCGTATAGTCCTCAGCCAGCAGCGATTCTATGTAGCCGGAGGCCGAATCATTACGGCGCACGGTGAAGCCCCGATTGAAAACATCGCCGGGCAATCCCGAATGATGCGTCAGGATCGTGCGCGGGGTGATGACGTTGTCGGCGAAGCGCTGATGAATGGTGAAGTCGGGGAGCGCGTTGGTGATGGAGGCATCGAGGTCGAGCCGCCCTTCCTCGGCCAGTTGCATGGCGGCGATGGCGCCAAAGGTTTTGGAACACGAGCCGATCATGAAGACGGTGTCTTCATCGGCGGGGATGCCGCGCACTTTGTCGGCATAACCGAATCCGGTTTCCCATATGGTGTTTGTTCCATCCACCAGCGAAAGGCCGCAACCCACGATGCTGCCGGAGGCCAGATAGTTGGAAACCAGTGCGCTCACATGCGCGATGGTGTTGGTGAGCGTGTAGAGCCGCAGGGTGAACGGCACCTCGGACGTGCCCGGATTCTGCAGGATCAGCGAATAGGTGCCGGGCACGGAGAGGTCCGTTGTTTGCTGACGCAAAACCAGATTCGCGGGCGAACAATAAATTCCGTGCCAGACGGGGTCGGCGATGGTGAATTGATAGAGTGTCGAAGCACCTGCCGCCAGTGTGCCGGTGGCGGATAGCCCCACCTGAAGCACGGGGAGTTCGTCCACGCGGTGGAAGTCGTAACCACTATAGCGAATCACCTCATGCCCATTGGTGTGCTTGACTTGCAGGGCGGAGGGTTGGGAAGCCGTGGACAGCAAGGGAAAGGCCAGGTCATCGTTCTGCGGCTGCAGGGTCTGACAGGGCGATGAATAAACGGAGAGGACGCCATCGGCAATATCGAGTTGGAGCGTCGGGTAAAATCCGAGCAGCCAGAGATAGCTGTCCGGTTCGAGGTCGCCGGTGATCCACGCCTGGCCGACACGGTTGCTCCAGGCGGCGGAAAGCGGAGCGGGGGTAAAGCGCTCGGCCTGTACGAGAATCCGCAGATATTCTTCATAGCGCACATGCTGCCGCATGATGACACGTCCGCCGATGTTGGTGAACGCGAGGCGGAACTCGGGGTCGTTCGTGGTGCTGAACCAGCCATCCTCATGCGGGACCAGCCCTTCGTGGCGGACGGGAGCCGCACCGTCCGCTCCGGCGAGCCAGGTGATGGCCGAGACCGTGCCGGTGACAAGGTCGTAGCCGCCCTCGGCAGAGTACATACCGACGATGCCCGCCAATTCCTGTTCGGTCAGCGTGGTGACGGGTGAGACGGGGAACGCGGGTGGATTGGTCGAGGGCAACGGAATGCCGAAGTGCTCATTCAGCGCCATTTTCAGCGCCAACTTGACGGCGGGCGCGGCGGCGGTGTCGGCTCCGGGAATACTGTTGAGCGCGACGGCGGCAAGACCATACTCAGGCATGACGCAAATGATTGCGCTGTAGTTCAGGCTGTCGCCATCCTTCCAAGCCATTTGGCCGGCATAGGCAAAGGAGGTGTCTTCAATTTGGTCCCAGCCGAGTCCGCTCTTCGCGTAGCCTTCCTTGTGTACGAGGGCGACGTGGTCGCTCTGGTCCGACCACAGGGCGGCGACGGCGTTGGAAGAGAGGATGGTCACGCCGTCATGGGTGCCGTAGCCCAGCAGAAAGCGGGCGTATCGGGCGAGGTCGGCGGCGGTGGAATAGGCGCCGCCGGAACCGGGGGTGTTCACATATTCATCCGGCATGAGCACGCCATTCCAATAGACCTTCGCCAGCAGGTTGGTCTGGTCACAGGTTAGGCGGAACGTGGTGTTGCTCATGCCCATCGGCTCGAACAGCCGGGCCATCGCATAGCCGGCATAGTCGAGTCCGTTGGTGTTCGCCCCAGCCACCGCGCCTTCGATCAGCGTGAAGCCATTGTTGTTGTATTTTTCCAGAAACCCGCGCGGTTCGATCAGGTAGTCCTCGGCAAGCAGCGCCAGCGACAGATCGTAATAGCCATCGTAGGGAACGAGCGAATCCGCGTGGCGGAAATAGCAGCCCGGAAGCTGCGCCTGATGGGTGAGCAATTCGCGGATGGTGATGGCCTGGTCGGGAAAACGCGGCAGCATGGCGAAGGCGGGGACGGTGTTTGTGATGTCGTCCTCGATGTTCAGCAACCCTTCATCCTGCAATTGCATGACGGAGGCGGATGCAAAGGTCTTGGAGCAGGAGGCAATGCGGTAGATGGTGTCCGCCGACGCGGGTGTGCCGGCCTCGCGATTGGCGGTTCCGAAGCCTTCGGCCCAGACGATGTTGGTGCCATCCACCAGCGCGATGCTCAGCGCGGGGATATTATGCTCGGCCATGAGATTCGTGATGAGCGCGGTGGTTTGTGCGATGGTGTTGGTGAGGGTGTTAAGCCGGACCTGATAATTCACATTCGAGGCGGCGTGAACCGCCAGCACATAACGGCCCGTGGAGGAAAGCTCAGAAACCGCGGACCATTCCGGCACGGTGAACAGCGAATAGTCCAACGCGGGTGCGACATACAGGCTGTGATAGACGGGGTCGGTGATTTCCAATTGAAACAGCGCCGACTCGCCGGCAGCCAGCAGCCCCGTGGCTGTGACGCCCCGCTGAAGCGCGGGCAGATCTTCGATGGCACGGTAATTCAATCCGCCGTAGTGCAGTATTTCGCAGCCGTTGGATTGCCAGACCTGCAACGCGTACACGTCCGAGCTGTTGATGGAAAAGGGGAAGGCGAGTGTTTCCGATTCCGGCTGGAGCGTGGCGTGTCCGCTGAACCCGGACACCATCAGTACGCCGTCATGCACGGTCAGGTTCATGCGCAGATCGGAGCCGGAGGTCCAATACAGACTTTCCGGATCCAGGTCGGAGACGATCCAAGTTTTTGCGAGGCGCGGGGCCCAGGCGAAGTCCGGGATGTTCGGAATAAACCGCTCGCCGAACACAATGGTATCCATGCCGGCAGGAAGAATGAGCCGCTCTCGGATGAAGGCGCGGTCCTGCACATTGGTAACGCTCAGTTGGAAAGCGGGCGATGCACCGTCGGGGTAAAACCACCCGTCCTCATGCAGGAGCAGATTGGTGTGTACCTGCGGCGAATCGCTCTGGGCGCCGTGAATCCAGGTCAGTCCATTTGTATCCCCGGAGATGAGATCGTACCCGCCGCCGGTCGCATAGCGTCCGATAATATCCGCCGCGTCATTCGTACTCATCGGGCGGACCGGCGTGGTCGGAAGGACGGAGGGATTGGTGGGGGCGAAGAGTCCGCGCGCCTCTTCGAGCGCCCGCTCCATGGCGAGGCGTGCGGCAGGCTGGGCATATGAGTCGCCGGAGAAACTGTTCAGCACCACCACGCCGAGCTGCTGTTCAGGAATGACCAGCACGAAACTGCCGTACCCTTCCGCGCCGCCGTTTTTCCAGCAGGCGCGCGGAGAAGCATACGCAAACTGCGGATCGTTCACCTGATCCCATCCGAGGCCGAACCCCAGGAGGTGTTCCGCAAATTGGAGAGCGACGTGCGGAGCCTGCGGGGTCCAAATGGTGTTCATGGAGTTGGACGAAATCACCGTCGTACCGTCGAAGGCACCGTACCCGAGCAGGAAGCGCATCCAGCGGGAAAGATCCACTGCGGAGGAATAGAGCCCCCCGGAAGCAAAGGCATTCACATATTCATCCGGACGCAGCACTGAACCGGCATAATAGCGGGCCAGCCGGGCGTGTTGCGCTTCGCTGAGCGTGAAGACGGTATTGCTCAAACCCATGGGCGTCAGCAACTCTTCGCCCAGATACTGCCGGTAATCCACACCCGTTGCGCCCGCCACCACGCCTTCGATCAGGGTCACGCCGTTGTTATTATACAACGCGTAAAAGCCCGGCGGATTCACGAAATAATCCTGTGCCAGCAAGTGCAGCACGGTTTCATAATAGTTGGTTTTCTGCACCGTGGTTTCCGCGTTTTTGTAATAGGTGCCCGGAATGTTTGAATCGTGCGCGAGCAGAGAACGGACGGTGAGTGACTGGTTGGTGAAGCGCGGCAGCAAACTGAAGGTCGGAATGGTGTTGGTGATGTTGTCAGCGAGATTCAACGTGCCGCCTTCCTGGAGTTTCAGTACACTCATGGAAGCGAAGGCTTTCGACATCGAGGCGATGCGGTAGATCGTATTCGCATCGGCGGGAATTCCGACCTCCCGGTTCGCGGTGCCGAAGCCGTCCGCCCAGGCAAGCTGCGATGCGTCCACCAGCGCGATACTCATGGCGGGCACGTCCGTCAGGATGCTGTCGATGTAGGCTTCCACCTGCGCGATGGTATTGGTGAGATTGTAGAGTCGCACCGCGTACGGCACGGCGGACGTCGTCGGATTTTGCAGCGCGAGGGCGTACACGCCCGGCACAGAAAGATCGGACAGCGGCTGATAAAGCGCGGGTTCGCGGGGCGTCATGTACACGCCGTGCCAAACCGGTTCCGTAGTGGTGAAACGATAGGTGAGTGACTCGCCGGCGGCCAGCGTACCGGTGACCGTCTGCCCCACCGGCAATTCAGGGAGGTTCAGCAGATAATCGAACGCCGCATTCAATTCCACATCCTGCCCCGCGGCAAAGGCCAGGACATTTTCTTCCGTCTTCGGCACGCGGATTTCGGGATGCACACCGCCGACGCCGTCCCGGCTGTCGAGTTGGATTTCCCATTGTTCGTTCAGCGAGCGCCCATAAGGATATTGAATGGTATAGCCGCCGGGCAGCGCAATCGAGCCGCCGCACAAACCGAACGAGCCGTCCGTACCGTAAAAACCGATCACGCGCGCATTGGGCAGGCGTCCGATGCCCATCGTCACGCCCTCGCCCGAACTGATCGTACCGGGATTCACCAGCACGGCCACCGGCCCGCGATAGCAGACCGGCTGCGGCGTGATGGACAGATGATCGAGATAAGGAAGCGTGCCGGTTTCATCCAGCGTGATGCGCAGGAACTGTCCGTCCACTTCGTTGTACCATTCCTGTCCTTCATAGAACGCATTCGACGTATAGAAGAACCCTGCGAGCATCGCCGCCAAATCATCCCGACCGCCGAAATTACCGCGCAGGTCCACGATGACGCCCGGCACATTCGACGTGACGAAAGTCCCGATGGCTTCCGCGAACGCATTGTAGATCGTCGTTATATCCGATGGATCGGTGAGGCTTTCCTCGATACGCAGCACCACATACCCCAAGCCGTTGGTCAGGATTTCATAGTCCACCGGATCGGCCGCCAAATCCTGACGCCACGCAAAATTCAGCAGCGAAAACGCGGCGTTGGAATCGGCCTGCGCGGTGAGCATCACAGTTTCGGGGAGCGCTCCGCCCGGATTCGTGAAGCGCACCTCGGCATTCGTACCGACAGGCCCCCGCACCAGCAGGCGCTCCTGTTCGAGCCGGTAATGATCGCGTGTGGCCTGCGGATCAATGGCCATCGTGGTCTCCAGCGCCTTCAGCGGATAATCGCTCACATGGATTTGCGCGAACGCCGAGGTGATGGCCAGGCCGTTCCAGGTTTCAATTTCCGCGCCGGGCAGAATACCCGCAATCTGCGCCGGACTGTTGGTGAGAATCGCCGCCGCAATCACACGCCCATCATCGAGTTCGGACAGCGCCAGGCCGTAGCCGCCGCCCGCGACGGCCGCGGCCCAGGCATTCGGCACCGTGTAATTCGTCGCGCTCAACCGGACGTGTCCATCCGGGATGGCACCCACGTAGGCGTGCATGGCGGCGTAATACGCCTGCTGATTCGTTTCCGCCTGCGCCTGCACGATCCGCGGAAGCGTGTTGTTGTACATCGCGGGCCAGTCGATGGATTTCCATGTTGTGAACGCATACTCGCGCGAGAACTTTTCATGCGCGGCGAGGAACGCATTCGTCCAGTTGAGCGCGCTGTAATCAGCAGGCGTCGGCAGTTTCAGCGCAAGCAGCGTGAGATCGCACGGCGTATCAGCTGCGGGGGCGACCGTCAACCGGTAGATTCCCGGCGACTCGCAGTACCAGCCGAAACCGTTGGTGAACGTCACCGTGTCTTCCGGATCCGTGCCGGGGGCCACGCGGCTGAACACGTCCGCGGTGGTATTGCTGATTTTCACACAGTAATACACGCCCTGCGCGGCGGTGAAATAAAACGCGTTGGTGGTTCCGGCCGTGAGCATGAGGTTGGTGTGCGAGCCGTGAGAGAGCGTCGGCGTACGCGGGTAACCGAGCGCTTCAAGGGCGCGGTAGGCCGCATTGTAGATTCCCTGAAAACAGGCCATGAACGATGGCGGGTAGTCGCTGTAATCCACGAGAGGCAAATAAACCACCACTGAAACATCCGTCTCCGGATTGTAGTTCATCTGCGACAAATTACCGACGCGGCAGCCATTGTGGCCGAAGCCGATATCCTGCACAAACGTGCAACCGAGCGCGTAGCCTGCGTTGAGCGGCGAGGTGTCGGTTTGCATCAGGCGAATCGAATCCCGGCTCAGCACGCCTTCGCCTTTCATCGTATGGCGGATATAGCGGTTCATCGCGGGCAGCGTACCGTAGCCGTTGCCTTCGCCCACCTGCGCGCTCATGTTGCAGTTGGAAACGATGATCGTGATGTTTGACGGCTGGCGCTCTGTGCCTCCCATGAACGGCTCGGGCAGGGCGGTATCGGTGGCCAGATTCGGAAAATGGATTTCCGGAATGGGCACGGGGGACGTGCCGCCGATGATGAAGTCATACAGGTAGTCCGTCAGTTTTTTCGTGCTTCCGCTGTGCAGCGAATAAATACGCCCGACGATTTCCGCGAGCATGGTGAAGCCCGTGTTGCTGTAGTGATAGCCCTCGTCCGGCGCGAAATACGAAAGCTGATAAAAGGCAGCCTGGGCCACCATTTCCTCCACGGAGAATTGATGCGCGGGGTCCAGGGTGACCATGTAATCGGTGTAGCTGGTACCTCCGCAACCGGGGACATTATCGTTATCCACATCATACACGCCCGCGCTGTGCCGAAGGAGTTGTTCGATGGTAATGAGGTGCTTGTTCGGGATGTCCCAGTTGGTGCCGGTCGGAACATACGGCTCGGAAAAACCGGGGATCATGTTCGTGATCGGGTCGGTGATGTTCAGCCAGCCCTGCTGCTGCATGTGCAGCACGGAGGCCGCCGTGAAGTTCTTCGTGTTGCTCGCGAAACGAAACGTCGTGCCGGTGGTGATCGCCAATTCCGGCGATGCTGCCGACGAGGCAAAGAAGGTTTCGTTCGATGTTTGCATAAACAGGTTCAGCGACGGCACGGGTTTGCCCAGCGTCGTTTCTATTTCGACCCGCACGGCATGAACCGCGTTGGAAACTTTCTCCGCGCTGGATATTTCGCCGACAGGGCCCGCACTGTGCGCGGCGGCAGCCACCGTGGCCTGCACGAACGCCGTGTAGTACGGGAAATTCAGCGTACTGATCCGGTCATTGGTCGTGTGATAATACGGCGTCTCGTCATGAATCCAGTCCTCAATCGCAAAGATCGCCGGGTATCCGTTTTGCCAGAAGGAATAGTGATCACTGTATTCATCGCCATCGGCATGAATTTCGGGGATCAGTGGGGTTTCGAGCGCGTAGAGACGGACCGCGTTGGTGAAGGTGGACGCGAGTTCAATGTCGGCCGCGTATCCGGGATTGTTCGTGGTGCGCGTGTGCAGAATGCATTGGCCATCGGAATTACTGTCGTAGGAAAGCATGTCGAGATTGTACACGGCGACGATGTTATCGCCCGCTGTTTGAGCCGCTGCGGCGTAGGCGGCACTGCCGAAAAGTCCCTGCTCCTCGCCGGTGAAGATGACGTAACGGATCGTGCGGTCAAAGGTGTAGTTCTGCATGGCGCGCGCGGCGGTCAGTACGCCGATGGTCCCGCTGGCATTATCATCGGCGCCGGGGGCGCGCGACCCTTCCGGCATGGAGTCGATGTGCCCGCAAATAATCACGATTTCAGACGTCGCGGTGGTTCCGGTGCGTTCGGCGATCAAATTTCGAGACGTCACGGAACCATAGAGCAACCAATCCTGATAGTGCGCGTCCAGTCCGAGCGCCCGCAGGCGGCTTCCGGCATAATCCAGCGCCCGCCGAACTTCATTGGTATAGTAGGTGTTGCGCGTGAAAATGTTTGTGAACACTCCGCCCGCCATGACAGGCGTTTCGCCGCTGAGCTCGTTGACCATCGCGTACAGATTCGTCTGCTGAACGCATCCGATCATGGCGGCCACATAAGCATTCGACGTTATGGCGGCGCGATCTTCCGCGCGCAGGAGCAGTTTCTTCGGCGCGGCAAGAATCATCGGCGTGTCGGAGATTTTGCGGAGTTGATAGCCCAGCCCGGACAGCGCGGACAGGTCGGCGGCGGTATCGGAGGCAATCAGCAGGTTGCGTCCGTCATCATGCAAAATGCGAATGGAGTCCGGAATATCGGCGCGGGCCGCGGGTCGGCGGGAGCGCGCCAGATAGAGCGGCGCATCCGGTTCCGCCCCGGCAATGACTTCATACGAATATCCCGAACGGACCAGCTCGGTCTGCGCGGCACGGGTTAAAATGTACTCCTGATCCTCCGCATCCCGCAGGTGCGCGTAGATCGGCAGCGGTACCTCCGTGAGTGCGCCCGAAACGTTCACCCGCGCCCAAAGCCCGTCCGCCTCCCCCTGCGCCGCGCCGCACGGAACGGCCAGCGCCATCAGCAAAAAAAACGTTCCAATGATTGGAAAAACGGGCTGAAAAAGTTCCAATGATTGGAAAAACGGGCTGAA
>CAZISY010000082.1:0-15663 GCA_964542025.1 uncultured Verrucomicrobiota bacterium | reverse complement strand
AGCATGGGGTCCGTCAGCGGGACGATGAATGCCTCCAGCAATACGGCCGTGATTGGTGATTCCGTCGTTGCGCAATTCTCTGCGGAAGGCGTGAGCGCGGCCAATTATAAAGTAACCATCGCCGGCACATTTCAGGGCGTGGTGGGCGGCGCGGCTGGCGCCACCTATCTGAATAACCGCAAAATGTACGGGACCTGGATCGAAGAGGGCGGGCGCACGGGTGACGTGAATGGCGAGGCTTCGCCCATCGTGGTCACAGCGTCAAGCTCGTCAACATCCACGACGACCACGGAATAACGGACAGCTTCATATTAAAAAAGAAAGCAGCCGGGCCTCGGCCCGGCTGCTTTCTTTGTTTCGCGGAAATGGAGTGCGATCAAGCCTCCGCCAGCAGGCGGGAGCCGTTGGTCAGAATTTCTTCGAGCTCGTTGTCGGACAGGTGCAGCCGTTGTTGCAGGGATTCCCGTTCAGCGCGGGGCGTCCACATGGGATAGTCACTGCCGAAAAGTATTTGCTCCCGGGGAAACGCATGGAAAATGCGTTCCAGCAAGCCCTGTTCCACGAAGGCCAGAGAACTGGAGGTGTCCAGATAGACGCGTCGTCCGGCCAGAGCATCGAGCACATAGTCCCAATGCTGATAGCCGCCGAAATGCGCAGCGATCACGCGGAGATTCGGAAAGTCGTTCAGCACCTGCGCCAGCTTGGCCGGGCAGGTCGGATTATTCTCGGGGGGGTGAACGTCCCCGATATGCACCATCAGCAGAAAGCGTGTTCCAATACACTCAAACATCGGGCGCAGTCGGGGATCATTGAGCCAAAATCCCTGAAAATCGGGATGCAGCTTGATGCCGCGGATTCCCTGTTCCTCCAGACGGAGCAGTTCCTGCTCAAAGTCGGCAAATTCCGGATGGATGGTTCCAAAGGCCAGCAGTCGGGGATACGTTTTCTGCAGGTGGAGGGCCCAGTTATTGGCGGGGATTACCTGTTCGGCTTTGGTGGCGGCTGAATGTACAAAAGCCCGTTCAATGCCGGCGTCATCCATTTTTTCGAGCAAATCTTCCACCAACCCATTATGAGCCATGCTGACGCCGTAATGACCGGCCAGTTGTTCTATGGCCTTTTGCGCAATTTTGGGGTGAAACGCGTGCGTATGCACGTCTATGGAGCGGCTGATTGTTTTCATTGGTTTGATTCCCATGCGATAAGAGCGGGAATATAACACCGGAACGGGACCGCTTGTCATGAACATTTCATGGCAATTTTCTTCCGGGCATTGTCAGACTTTGCTCTTGATCTTTATGACGGGCCTATTATCGTTCAGCCACTTTGCCGGGGTGCCCGGCCAGGGGTTTGGTTTCACAATAATAACAAGGATTTATGACATGCATGAATGGATGATTCAATTGGTTGATTGGAGTGTGCAGATCATCGAAAAAATTCACTATCCGGGCATCATTCTGCTGATGTTTATTGAAAGCTCTTTCATTCCGTTTCCCAGTGAACTGGTGATGCCGCAGGCCGGGATTCTATCTGCCACAGGGGAAATGAACATTGTGATGGCGATTCTCTGCGGGATAGTCGGGAGCATTCTCGGTGCGCTGCTGAATTACTATTTGGCCCTCTGGCTGGGGCGTCCGTTTTTTTTGCGCTACGGGAAATGGTTTTTCTGTTCGCACGAAACGTTTGATAAGGCAGAAGGTTTTTTCAAACGGCACGGGGAAATAGGAACCTTTACCGGTCGTTTAATACCACTCATTCGGCAGTGGATTTCGCTTCCTGCCGGGTTGGCGCGGATGAACATGCCTCGGTTTCTTTTTTTCACCTCGCTGGGATCCGGGCTTTGGGTGACGATTCTGGTGATTATCGGATATCTGGTCGGCAGAAATTATGAACTGATCAAGCAGCATTCCAAGACTGCGACGATTGTGGTGCTGGTTTTGTGCGTGGTCATCGTTACGGTTTATGTGATCTATCAGCGGCGCAAAAAGAATACCGCGGCTCCGTCGGCCGCCTGATTCAAGGCGAATAGTTTTGAGTTGCCCTGTCCGTTCCCGGTATTCACCGGGAACGGATTTTTTTGCCTTGATCCATGTCGTGTTTGGGGGTGGGGCGCGAGCAATGAACGGTTCATGAAGTTCAAAAGGGGAGAATTTTTGCTCCCCGTGGGTAAAACGCTTAACTTTCTGCGCCGGCCGGTCTATATTACCCCCGGAATTATCAGCTGAACGCCACACGTTTTATTAAACGCATGGAACGCGGGAAGCAGGAACTGAAAAACAGGAGCGAGCCATGAACCGATGGACAGGGGATCGACAACGCGCGAAACTATTCGTCATTACAGCCATATTGCTGGCCATGGGATGGGGCATTCCATCGGCACAGAGTGCGACGGTATATGTCAGCCGCTTTTGGCATAACCATCAACCGCTGTATTGGCCGGAATGGAACGGCAACGGGAATCAGACCGAGCGCATTCAGTATGCCTGGGATTCCATTTGTCTGAAAAACGGTCAGACCTATGACACGGGGACCGGCCATCCGGACAACAATCTCACCGACATTTTTGGCAACGCGGATCGTGTGTCGGCCTATCAGGGACGCCCGCGGGATTCGCTGGCATCCATCAACGGAGCGGGTGGATTTGCGATCAGCTATTCCGGATCGCTGATTGATAACGTACGCAGTTTGGGCGCGAACAGCCAGATGGGATATCACAGTGGGTGGGCCGATGGAAACCGCGAAGCGCGCGGCTGGAAAACGCCGTCGGGCAGTTCCCGTCTGGACTTGGTGGGCTTTACCTACCACCATTCGCTGGGGTGTCTGTTGCCCAAGGCGGTGTTCCGCAAGGAAATTCAAATGTTCAAACAGGCCTGGTGGAAAGCCTGGGGCGGAAACAGTGATATGAGCGACCATTCCAAGGGCTTTTTCCCCACGGAAATGGCGTACTCCACAGAGATGGTGGATGTGCTGGCCGATGAAGGTTACGACTGGGTCATTGTCGCCAGTCACCATCTTAGCCGCACCTGTCCGACCTATAATGATTATGTCACGCCGACTTCGTTCAACATCAAATCCAGCCCGCCGAACCGTGCAGATCAAACGGGGCCCTCGCCGGCGTCTGGCTGGTGGTTCAGCGAGCCCAATCCGGGACAGGCCGCGTGGAACGTCTCGCCTTACGCCTATCAGCTGCATAACGTCAAGTATGTGAACCCGTCCACGGGCGCCGAGAAAACCATGGTGGCCGTGCCTTCGGATGACGCCCTCAGCTATAAAGCCGGTTACAGCGGCGCCGAGATGGGCATGATCAGCGGAAACATTGCCCCGTATGCCACGGACCCCAACAATCCGGTGATCGTCATGCCGGCGACTGACGGGGACAATGCGTGGGGCGGCGGCTATGATTCCTGGATGGTTTCCACACCGAGCTTTTTCGGTTCCTGCGCCAGTGCAGGCTATCAGATTTGCGCCGTACAGGATTTAGTGAATGCGCATCCACCCAGCGACACGGTGCATGTTGAAGATGGCGCCTGGATTTTCCCGGAGAGCTGCTACGGCTCCCCGTATTATTTAAAATGGGTGGAGCCGCCGCTGAACACCACCAACGCGAGTATGTGTTATCCTAACACCAAGGTGGATTTGGAGACGCCGGGGTTTGCCCTGAAATTCTGGAGCTGGGCGGCGGTAATGGCCGGTGCCAACTGGTGCGAAACCGCCGAGCAGATTTGGAAAGACAAAGGCGGAACGGTTGAGGCCTGGAAAATTCAGGCGCCCTATGACTGGGATGGCACACACTCCTCGCCCAATATCGTCGAACGGGCCTGGCACATTTATCTGGGAGGATTGGACTCCGGCTTTAATTATTACGGCGGTCTCGGCAACGATGATGAAGTCAAACCCTCGCTGGCCACCCGGCGCGCCTATGAGATGCTGGCCACCTATGTCAACGCCAACGTGGCCGATGATCGGACTCCTCCGACCGTGTTCCGTCCCCAGCGCTTCCCGTGGAATCCCGGCGGCTACACCTTCGGGTGGTTTAACAGCTACGGATCCGGAACCAATGCGTCCTACCTGAAGAAGATGCCTTCCGAGTTCTACATCTGGACCCATGTGTACGATGTTTCCGATGTAGCCAACGTGCGCCTCAAAGTGCGTATGGACGCCGATGGCAGCAACCCGCTCAGCAACAATCAGAACGAAACCTATGCCGGAGGAGGCGATGTTTCCGCGTGGATTACGATTCCGATGACCATGCGCGAGTTGCCGGATACCCGCGAAGAACTTAACGCGGCCGCAGGTAACGGGCAGATTGATTATTTCATCACGCCCCCCGTTCTGGCCGATTATTATTTCGCCAAGATCACGGATTCCAACGTGTCCGGATTCCGCGGTAAGCTGATTGATTACTACATCGAAGCCGTCGATACGCGCGGCAATACCAACCGCACGGATATTCAGCACGTCTTCGTGGAAGACGATGGCGTCGAGCCTTCTTCCTATGCCATCATTTCGCCGGATCCTAACGATTGTTCGCCGATTACCGTCACCTATTCCGCCGGCGGCGGCGATTTGGAAGGCGTTTCGCCGGTGTACATGCAGGTTTCATTCGATCATGGAACCAACTGGAATGCCTATGCGATGACCAATGCCGCCACGGATATGTGGTCCTTCTCCGTTTCCGCGCCCGACAATGCGCCGTCCATCTCCATCTGGTTCCGCAATGCCGCAAGCACACTGTTTGACAGCCGCAGCGGACTGAACTGGGTCGCCGCGATTCGTGACTGTGATGCCCCCGAGGGCCCCGGCTCCGTGGCGTTTACCAATGCCGCCGTCTGTGACCCCGTACTGATTACCTACATGCCCAACGCCGGGGTGCTGGCCAACGCCGCGCAGGTCTATGTGCATGTCGGCTTCAATGGATGGAGCAACGTCCCGCCGGATGCGCCGATGACGTTGGTTGCCGCCAATGCCTGGCAGTATTCGCTCGTTCCGGCTTCCGGAGCCACGCAGCTCAACCTGTGTTTTAATGATGGCGGCGCGATTTGGGATAATCATTCCGGGAGCAACTGGAACTTCGCCGTGACCGGTTGCGAGGAGGGCGTCATCCCGCCCGGACTGGTGATTACCAATCCGGCCTCTGAACTGGTTTATGTGACAAACACCACCGGCCAAATCAACGTCATGGGCACCGCCGGCGATCTGGTCATCGGCACTCTTTCCTGGACGAATGCGAAAACCGGCGCATACGGAACTCTTCCGCGTGCCACCAACTGGACCATTTCAGGAATGGCCTTGCTGGCCGGCACCAATGTGGTCACGGTGAAAGGGCCCTCTGCCGGCGGAATGGTCACCAATTCCAGCGACGATGCTTCGCAGTCCGCCTACAGCGACGGCTGGATCAGCGGCGACAACGGCGGAATCGGCTGGGCGGATTCCTGGAGCCTGTTGGGAGGGGACAACGCCGGTCACTTCATCGCCGACTCCTCTTCACAGAGCAATATGAACATCCAGTCGCCGGCGTTTGGCCTGTACGCCAACAACAGCGCGATGGCTCAGGCGCTTCGGTCCTTTGTTTCGCCGATTCGCGTAGGCGACACGTTCTCGGCCCAGTTTGAAAACAACTGGGTCACCACGGGCAGCAGCGTGGGTATGGCGCTGATGAACAACAGCAACAGCCTGTTTGAATTCTATTTCTACGGCGGCGACGGGACCTATCGTATCACCGATGCCTCCGGAAATCGGGATACGCTCATCCCCTGGACCGGCGATGGCCTGACCATTGCCGTTACGCTGACGTCGGCCACGAATTATTCTGCAACCATCGGAAGCAGCAATTTCACAGGCGTACTGGCGGCGCAAACGGACATGAACATCCGCAAAGTCCGCTTCTGGAATTACAGCGCGGGAGCCGGCACGGAGTACAATGCCTACTTCAACAAGCTGCTCCTCACGTCGCCGAATGCGTCCGGAGAACTCAGCGATACCGTGGCCATCTGCTACACCGATGCGGAAAATGACATTCCGGACTGGTGGGCCATCCAGTATTTCGGATGCGCCACCTGCGTTACGGCCTCGGCCGACAGCGATCACGATGGATTCTCGAACGTGCAGGAATACTGGATGGGCACCGATCCGACCAATGCCCTTTCCGACTTGTCCATCATTGAATCCGTCATTACCGAGTCGGATTATTACAACATCTCCTGGAAGTCCGTCGGCGGCAAATCCTACGACATCCAGTATATTGATGACCTGATGCACGGAGCCTTCCAAACGGTGATCACCGTGACGGAGAATGCCGTCTCGAACGGGGTGGCCACCAGTCGCAGTTTTCAGGATACGATCTCCCCGAGTCCGACCAACGGATTCCGGGCCTATCGCGTCAGGCTTCGCCGCTGAGCCGCGGAGACCGTTCTTTCCCTCCAGCCCGGCCGGTGCAAAACCGGCCGGGCTCTTGTTGGAACATGAACGGAATTGCCTGTTGCATTCCGTCGTGTTCCGTGATTTTATTCGCCCCTGATTGACCCTTTGTATTTCTAGGAGACGAAAGGATATACCACATGAGAGCCGTTGTATTGGCCTATAGCAATATCGGATGCGCCGGTCTGCAGGCGTTGCTGGAGCAGGGCATTGAAGTTGCCGCCGTTTTTACCCACCGCGATAATCCGCAGGAAACAATCTGGTTCGATTCCGTTGCCGAATTGGCCGCCCGTCATAATCTGCCGGTCTTCGCCCCGGATGACATCAATCACCCGATGTGGGTTCAGCGCATTCAAAGCCTGAATCCGGATATGATTTTTTCTTTCTACTACCGCGATATGGTCAAGAAAACCATTCTCGACATACCATCCAAAGGGTGCGTGAATCTGCACGGTTCCATGCTGCCGGCCTACCGCGGGCGCTGCCCGATCAACTGGGTGCTCATCAACGGCGAAAAGTCCAGCGGCGTTACGCTTCATTATATGACCCCGCACCCGGATGACGGCGATATCATCGCTCAGAAGGCGTTTGTCATTGACGATAACGACACCGCCCGCGATCTGCACCGCAAAGCCGTCGCCGCTGCCTCCGCGATGCTGAAGGAAACACTTCCGCTGCTCATCGCCGGCAAGGCGTCGCGCGTTCCGCAGAATCATGCGCAGGCGTCCTATTTCGGCGGGCGCCGTCCGGCCGATGGCGAGATGGATTGGAAACAGCCGGCCGCCGTACTCCGCAATCTGGTGCGCGCTGTGGCGCGTCCCTTCCCGGGGGCGTTCACCTTTGTCGGCGACCGTAAAATTCTGCTGTGGGATGTTTCCGTGGTGAATGGCGACAGGCAGGCCAAGCCGGGCATGATCACCTCCGTGTCGCCGCTGGTCATCCAGTGCGGGGAGGGCGCTCTTCAGGTGAATTACGGGCAGACGGAAGAGGGCGTGTACATCAGCGGCGAGCAGTTGGCCGGTGAGTTGCGCCTCATGGAGCGGATGCGCCTGGGGCCGAAGGCCAGCGCTGTGGCCGCCGCCAAACAGAAAAAACGGGTGTTGATTCTGGGCATCAACGGATTTATCGGCAATGCGCTCGGCGAACGCCTGCTCGACAGCGGCAAGTATGAAGTGCATGGCATGGACCTTCGCTCCGATTATATTCAGCACCTCAAAAACCGGCCGGGCTTTTACTTTGACGAAGTGGACATCTCGATTCACCGGGAGTGGTGCGAATATCATGTGCGCAAGTGCGATATCGTGATTCCGCTGGTCGCCATTGCCACGCCGATTGAATATGTGCGCAACCCGCTGCGGGTCTTTGAACTGGATTTTGAAGAAAACCTGCGCATCGTCCGCTACTGTGCGAAGTACAACAAACGCATTCTTTTCCCGTCCACCTCCGAAGTGTATGGCATGTGCCCGGACGAAGAGTTCGACGAGGACAATTCCAACCTGGTGCTTGGCCCCATCCGCATGCAGCGCTGGATCTATTCGTGCATTAAGCAGATGATTGACCGCGTGATATGGGCCTATGGCGACAAGCAGGGCCTGAAGTTCACGCTGTTTCGCCCATTCAACTGGGTCGGCCCCAAGCTGGACCGGCTTTCGTCCGCGCGCGTCGGCAGTTCCCGCGCCATCACTCAGCTGATTCTGAACCTGGTGGAAGGAACTCCAATTCAGCTGATTGACGGCGGCGAGCAAAAGCGCTGCTTCACCGATGTGGATGAGGCCATCGAGGCACTGTACCGCATCATCGAAAACAAAGACGGCGTTTGCGACGGCAAGATCATCAATATCGGCAATCCCAACAATGAAGCCAGCATTCGCGAACTCGCTGAAATTCTGGTGCGCAAATTCAACGAGCATCCCCTGCGCGATAAGTTCCCTCCGTTCGCCGGCTACAAAGAAGTGGAAAGCGGCGCCTATTACGGAAAGGGCTATCAGGATGTGCAGATTCGCAAGCCCAGCATCCGGAACGCCCAGCGTTATCTCGGCTGGACGCCCGTTAAAGATCTGGAAAAGTCCGTGGAAGAAACCCTCGACTTCTTCCTGAAACAGGCGTTGGAGTCGGATGATTTCGATCTGAACTGAGAGATCGCAGCATTTTCGGAAGGAAGGCCCGGGCGTACCGGATGGAAGCGCCGGGCCTTTCTGCCATCGGAAAAGGGGCGTGTATTCCCGTGGAACAGCAAATGGAAAAGGTCGTTGGGCTGCGTATTGATGTCGATACCCTGCGCGGGACGCGCCTCGGTGTGAAATCGCTGTGCAGCGCGCTTGCGGAATTCGGCGTTGCCGCGTCGTTTTTCTTTTCGGTGGGCCCCGACAACATGGGGCGGAACCTGTGGCGGCTTTTGCGTCCGGCCTTCCTGAAAAAAATGCTGCGGTCCAAAGCGGCGAGTCTTTACGGGTGGGATATTCTGCTGATGGGAACCGCCTGGCCCGGACCGCACATCGGACGGCGCTGCCGGGAGGAGATTCGCGCCTGTGCGGCAGCGGGGCATGAAATCGGCTTTCATGCGTGGGATCATCACCGCTGGCAAACGCGCATTGAAAAAATGAGCCGTGAAGCGTTGCGGCGTGAGTTGGCGCGCGGCGTGGAAGAACTGACCCGCATCACCGGCCGAACGCCTGCGGCTTCCGCCGCTCCCGGATGGCGCTGCAATAATTTGGCGCTGGAAGAAAAGGACGCCTATCGCTTTGCGTACAACACGGATTGCCGCGGGCTCGGTTTGTTTAGGCCGACGGTTGATGGCCGCACTCTGCGAACCCCGCAGATTCCCGTTTCGCTTCCCACCTACGATGAAATTATCGGGTCCGAAGGAATCACAGCGGACACCTACAATGCTCATCTTCTTTCTTTGCTGCGTCCGGACGCCCCGAATGTCTACACCATCCATGCCGAAGTGGAGGGAATTTTGTGCCGCGAACTCTTCCGGCAGTTTCTGGAATCGGCCCGGGCTCAACAGGTGCGGATTGTTCCGCTTGGGGAATTGCTGCGGCTTTTCCCTCCGTCCGTGTCTGATGCGGTTGAGCCCCGCGTATTTGAGGGGCGTGAAGGCTGGATGGCTTGTCGGAAGAATCCCTGATTGGCATGCTGTACGGGATTCTCGTGTTTTTCTCCTTGCGCGGAATGAGCGCACTTTGGGTTAATGCCGGGTGAAAGAGGTTTTGATGAAACCATTCGGCAAAAAGGAACGACATGGGCTGGATCTTACTCGTTAGTTTGCTGGTGATCGCCTATGTGTATGCCGGCTATCCGCTGCTGATGGAGCTGCGGTCACACGGAAAAAAAACGGAGGCACGGCGGGAGCTGGCGCCCGAACCGGTGTCGGTGGTGATTGCGGTGTATCGGGATGCCCTGCTGCTGAAGGAAAAAATCCGTAACCTGGCGGCGTCGGAGGGGGCGTGGATCGGAGAAATTCTGGTGGGGTCGGATGGCTCGCCGGATGACACGGAGGGCGTTTTGGCGGCGCTGAATGATGATCGAATTCGCGTGCAGACATTTCCGAACCGCCGTGGAAAAACAGCGGTACTGAATGACCTTGTGCCGCAGTGCCGGTACGGCATCGTAGTGATGATGGACGCCCGGCAGCAGGTTAAACCGGGAACCCTCCGGGCAATGGTGCGCAGGTTTTCGGATGAGCGAGTGGGCGTGGTTTCCGGAGAACTGATTTTCGGCAGCCCCGACGGCGCGGCCGACGGGGGGAAAACCGCGGCGGCCGAGGGGATGGGTGCCTACTGGCGCTACGAGAAGTGGATCCGCAAAAACGAGGCGCGGGTGGCCTCTGTGCCTGGAGCGACCGGTGCCTGTTATGCCATTCGCAAAAAACTGTTCCGCCGCATTCCCGATGAGATTATTCTCGACGACGTGGCGTATCCCATGCAGGCGGTTTTGCAGGGGTACCGCTGTGTATTCGAAGAAGAGGCCGTGGTTTTTGACCGGCCTTCCGAGCAATCCGGGCAGGAATCGGTGCGCAAACGAAGAACATTGGCCGGTAACGTGCAATTACTATCCTATTTCCCGGAATTTTTGAATCCGCGACGCAATCCCATCTGGTTTCAGTTCATTTCCCATAAAATATTGCGGCTTTTTGTTCCTTTTTTGGCGATTCTCGCTCTTTGCGATGCCGGACTGTGTCTTTTATTCGAACCCAATGCCGTTTTCGGCCTTTTTTCGCGGGTATTTTTGGTTTTTTCGTCATTTTTTGCTGTTTTATGTGTTTCTGGGGCCTTTTTTGAGAAAAAACACATAAAAAACAGGTTTTTTAGTCTTTTATGGATGTTTTTTGTGCTGAATCGGGTGACTTTTTGGGGTGTTTTGGATGGATTGCGCGGGAAGTACCGGGTGACGTGGGAAAAGGCGTATGGGCATTCGGGCGGCGGGAATCAGATATGAAGGTACTGCACATCGTTAATGACTTAATTCGCGGCGGGACGGAAGGGCAATGTGCCCGGGTGGTGATGGGGTTGGCCCGGCGCGGGCGGGATGAGCATCGCGTGGTGGTGTTTCGGCGTCAGGGGTTTTTCTTTGAACAGGTGGAGGCCGTTTGCGGGACGGTTTATGAGATCAAAGTGCGGCACTTGGTGCGGTGGCAAACCGTGCGGGCGGTGCTGAACCTGAAAACGTGGATGCGGGAAGAGGCGTTCGATGTGGTGCATACCTGGGACGCGGAGTCGGCCATTTTCGGGGGGATGAGTGCTGTGCTGGCCGGGATACCGCTGATTACCAGCCGGCGGGATCTGGGGGCGATTTATCCGCGATGGAAACGGGTGGTTTTGAATTGGATGGATCGGCATGCCGCCCAGGTGGTGGTGAATGCGCGGGCCATTGGGCGTCAGTTGGTGGAACAGGGGGGCGATGCGGGGAAGATTCGCACGATTCCCAATGTAATTGATCTGGCGGAATTTGATGCGCTGGCCCGCAGGACGGTGGAAAACATGCCGCCCCGCGCAACGGCAGACGTTGCCGGTGAGAAAAATGCAGAGTCGCTGCGGGTGGTTTGTGTTTCCAGAATGGATCCGGAAAAGGACCACGAAACGCTGCTGAAAGCGTTTGCGCGGTGTACGGCGGATGCCGCTTCGCGCGCGGCGGAGCTGTTTTTGGTGGGTGATGGCGTGGAGCGAGGGCGCTTGGAAGCGCTCGCCGATGAGTTGGGGTTGGGGGGCCGGGTGCATTTTATGGGGGAACAACATGATGTGCCGGCCATCTTGAGCCGCATGGATGCGGGCGTTTTGATCCCGAAGAGTAATGAAGGGCTTTCCAACAGTATTTTGGAGTACATGGCCGCCGGGTTGCCTGTGATTTGCTCGGACTGCGGGGGCAATACAGAACTGGTCTCCGCCGGTGAAAACGGGTGGGTGGTTCCTGTTTCCGACGAAAAGGCCGTCTCTTCCGCGCTGGAAAAATTGCGGGATGCGCAAACGCGCAAAAAAATGGGCGCGAAGGGGCGAAAACGACTGGAAGAGGGGTTTTCAATGCAGTTTGTGCTGGAGGATTTTGAGGCATTGTATCATGGGTTGCAGATCAGCCACACGAATCGATGATTTTCAGGTAAGGAAGCGATTGTTATGCGAGTGACAGGCGGAACGTTGGGTGGGCGCAGGTTGTCGGTGCCCGATACGGGGGTAAGGCCGACGCAGGATCGGGTGCGTGAAGCCGTATTTTCGTCGCTTGGGGAGTATGTGGCGGGGGCTTCGGTGGTGGATTTGTTTGCGGGAAGCGGAGCGTACGGGTTGGAATCCTGGAGTCGCGGGGCGGAGCGGATCTGCTGGGTGGAGTCGAGCCGGGCCGTGCTGAAGGTGCTTCAGCGCAATGTGTCGGAATTGTGCGGCGGAGAAACAGGGGGTCTTCGGGTGGTTGGGAGTGATGTTTGGTCGTTTGTGCAGCGCGGGGATGGAAATCGGTATAGCCTTGCATTTGCAGACCCGCCGTATGATCATACCGCCGAAAAAAAACAGCTCGAAACGCTGCTGAATGCGCTGGATAAGGGAACCGTTCTGACTCCGGATGGGGTGTTGGTGTATGAGCAGGACGTTGATGAGCCTGTGGTGAGTGAGCATCCGGGGTGGCAGATGCTGCGGGACCGGCACTATGGGAAAACACGCATATTGATTTATAGAAAAACGAATGAAGCCGATGGGCGGCGCGAAGGTTCAGGCGGATAGCAATCGGCAGATGATACAGATTGATCAATGAAGGACTGTGATTCGATGAATAAAATGGCTATATATGCAGGCACTTTCGATCCAATAACGTATGGGCATTTGGATTTGGTGGAGCGTGCCGCTAAAATTTTTGATCGCCTGATGGTGTCGGTGGCGGAAAGCAGGGCCAAGGGAACGCTGTTTTGTATGGAGGAGCGTGTGACCCTGGTGAAACAGGTGGTGGCTGAGTTTCCGAACGTCGAGGTAAATTCTTTTTCCGGATTGCTGGTGGACCATGTCCGGGCGCAGGGAGCGAGGGTGATTGTGCGTGGATTGCGCGCCTTTTCCGATTTTGAATTTGAATTTCAAATGGCGCTGACCAACCGGTGCATGGCGCCGGATGTGGAAACGATATTTCTCATGCCGAAGGAGGAATACAGTTACGTCAGTTCCAGTTCCATCCGGGAAATAGCCGCCATGGGGGGCGATCCGGGCTTGTTTGTTCCTCCGGCGGTGAAGGAAGCACTGGTGAGGAAGTTGAGAAAATAAGGGACAGACGCCTGTCCCGCGAATTAACGGGTGAGCCATGATTATTAATTTATCCCAGATTGGTGAGGATGGCCGTCGCTTCAAAGGCGAAGAATCCACGGATATTTTGGACCTGGGGACGGATCCCTTTGTTCGGTTCCAGGGAAATATCGTCTGCGATGTGTATGCGCAGATTGTCGCCGGGAATCTGATCGTGCAGGGGAGTGTTTCGGTGAGCGCCGAACGGGAATGTTCGCGTTGCGGAGAATTTTTCTCGACAACCGTCAAAGATTCGTCTTTTCTACGCGACTACGCCATTACCCCCGACATGATTGAAGTGGATATCACCGAGGACATTCGGGAGGCCGTGGTACTGCAATTGGACAGTTTTCCGCTGTGCAGCAGAGGCTGCAGGGGGTTGTGTCCGCATTGCGGGGTGAATTTGAATTTGGGGAATTGTGATTGTGAAAAGCAGGATTCCGGCGGCTCGTGGGGCACGCTGGATCAGTTGAAGTTACGTTGACCGGAGCAAAATGTGGACGGGCTCCGGGCGAAGAAAGGATAATCATGGCTAATCCAAAAAGAAGAATGTCGAAGAGCAAAATCCGCAGCCGCAAAATGGCTCACTCGGGTGAAATACTGGTTGCTTCCGCCTGTGTGGAATGCGGTGCGCCCAAGCAGCCGCATCGGGTATGTCCTTCCTGCGGCATGTACAAGGGCCGTCAGGTCGTTACGGTCGACGCGGGCGAATAATATGCGTATATCCATTGATGCCATGGGTGGGGATTATGCCCCGCAGGAAATTGTGGCCGGAACGGTTGAGGCCGCCCGCACCATTCAGGGCGTCGAAAAGCTCTTTCTGGTGGGACAGGAAGAAGTTATTCGGAGAGAGTTGGCCAAGTATCCAAACGTTTCTCCGGTGATTGAAGTGGTTAACGCCACCGATGTGGTGGAAATGGGGGACACCCCTGTAGCCGCCCTGCGGAAGAAAAAAGATTCATCCATCCTGCGTTCGGTGGAACTGGTGAAAAAAGGGGACGCGGATGCGGTGTTTTCAGCCGGAAACACCGGGGCCGCCGTGGCGGCGTCCATGCTGAAGCTTCGCACACTCGAAGGGGTGTGGCGCCCGGCCATTGCCACGGTTATTCCCACACCGAAAAATCCGGTGGTACTGCTGGATGCCGGAGCAACGCCGGACAGTACCTCCGAAATGCTGTATCAGTTCGGAATCATGGGCAGCGTTTATTCCCACGAAATCATGGGCGTCGAGAAGCCGCGGATTGGCTTGCTGAGCATCGGAGAAGAAGATGCGAAGGGCAATGAAACAACGAAAGAAGCCTTCCGACTCCTGAGCCAGTCGTCCCTGAATTTCATCGGCAACGTGGAGAGCCGGGATATTTTTTCCGGTAAAGTGGACGTTGTCGTTTGCGATGGGTTTGTCGGTAACGTCGTGTTGAAAACCAGCGAGAGTGTTGCGCGCGCGCTGGGGCAGTGGGCGAAGGGCGAAATTAAAAGCAGCCCGATCGCGATGCTCGGCGCCCTCTTGTGTCGGGGCGTGGTGAAGAATATGAAAAAACGCGCCGATCCGGATCAGTATGGCGGCGCACCGCTGCTCGGGGTTAATGGCGTTTGTATTATTGGGCATGGTTCCAGTTCCCATGTGGCCGTGACCAATGCGATCAAAGTCGCCTGCGAATGGTCCCGTCATGACATCAATCACATCATAACCGATTATGTCCAGCGCGCTCCCGAAGAAGTCGTTGAATAACGTGTGCGTCATGGAAAAATCGCTTCACAGCAATAGCCTCCGCAGAGCCTGTATTATCGGCACGGGATCCTATGCCCCCGAACGAGTGGTGACCAATCGGGATTTGGAAGCGCTTGTGGATACAACGGATGAGTGGATCACTACGCGCACGGGTATGAAAGAACGGCACATCGCCCGGCCGGATGAGGCGTCCTCAGATATGGGAGCTGAGTCGGCCCGTCGCGCCATTGCGGCGGCTGGAATTACACCGGAAGAGATCGATCTGATTATTGCGCCGACCATCACTCCCGATACGCCCTGGCCCAATACCGGCTGTTACATTCAGGAGAAAATCGGCGCGAAAAATGCGTGGTGTGTCGGCATTGAAGCCGCCTGTTCCGGTTTTATTTACGGCCTGTGGCTGGCGCGAAACATGATTGCGTCCGGGGCCGTGAATACCGTACTGGTGGCTGCCTGTGAAAAAATTTCGTCCATCGTGGACTGGAAAGACCGCGCAACATGTGTGCTTTTCGGCGATGGGTCCGGAGCGGCTGTATTGCGGGCGACTGATCATCCCACGCGCGGAATAATCGGCGGTAATATGGGTTCGGACGGTTCGTTGACCGGTTTGTTGATCCAGCCGGCCGGGGGAAGTCGAATGCCGACGACGGAAGAGACGCTGCGCAGCGGAATGAATTATTTGAAGATGGCCGGTAAAGAAACCTATCGCCACGCTGTGACGAGGATGACTGATTCTTCCGTAAAGCTGCTGGAAAGCTGCGG
>CAZISY010000081.1:13032-16249 GCA_964542025.1 uncultured Verrucomicrobiota bacterium | reverse complement strand
TATTTGGAAAGATCCTTACCGAACGCAATGTCCTCCAGATACCGCATCATGGTGTTCATATTGCCCACGAGCGTTTCAATGGTACTGTTGACACCGGCGACGATTTTACGGAAATCGCCTTCATGTTTCTTCTCATCCGCCCGCGTATTCAGCAGTCCCGCTTCGGCGGCGTTGGACAGCATGTTGGCATCGCCAATCAGCGCCTTGATGGCCCGGATACACTGGTTCAGGTTGTTCTTAATGGTGTTGAAATCGCCGCGATAGGCATCGGTGATTTCGGCGGGGATATTGCCCTGACTGATCTTGGCCACATAATCAGCCGCCACATTCAGCGGACCGATCACGGCATCCAGGGTGGCATTGACGCCTTCCACGATGGCCCGGTAATCGCCCTGATGCACGGAGGCATCCGCACGCGTACTCAACTGTCCCGCCACGGCGGCCGCGGACAGCGCATTGGCATCCGCCACCAGCCTGCGAATAGCGGCGGTCATCTGCTGCATGGCCTGCCCCACGACGTCGGCGCCCGACGCCAGTGTGACGTCCTTGGAAAGATCGCCCATGGAGATGGCGGTCAGCGCATCGGCCTTGGCCTGCTGCGCCTTGAGGGTACCATCCATAGCCCGGCACAAATCGCCGAACTCATCCCCGCGGGCCAGCAACGCGGCGTCCACCCGGCTCGACAAGTCGCCGCTGGCCACTTTATTCAGCGTCATTTTCACATAATTCAGCACTTTGGCGGCGCGCCCCACCAGCCAAAAGATCAGCACACCCACCACGATGACCATCAGGGTTCCGCCGACCATGGCATAGATTTTGATGATGTTCAGTCCGCTCAAGAGCTCGTCAAGAGGCGCCGTGACGGCCACGATCCAGCCCGTCTTTTCCGATTGCCGGAATCCATCACCCTTGAAAGCCTTGTCTGCGGGCCACCAATACTTAAAGCGTCCGTTTTTCTGCTCCATCATGGCTTTTCCAAAGTCGTATTTGGAAAAATTCTCTTTCAGCAGGTACTCTTCCTTCGGATGCGAAACGACCAGGCCGTCCTGATCAATGACGAAGGCATATCCGCTGGAACCCACCTTGATGTCCTTGGTGATTTCTGCTTCCAGAGCAGCCAGCTTCACGGCCGCCACGACCAATCCAACCACCTTGCCATCGGCTTTCACAGGAGCGGACAGCACGAAAATCGGCTTGCCGGTCGCTTTGCTCAGATAAGCGGGAGAAACAACGGCCTCGCCGCCCAGCACGGTTTTGATATAGGCCCGGCTGCTTAAATCCACCCCGACATCGCCGTCATTCGCGGCAGCGATCACTTTGCCGGAGCGATCCACGAGCAACAGCGATTCAAAATAGGGAAAGTCCTTCTGCTTCATTTTGAGATCCGCCGTGACTTCAGTCAGTGCGCCCGACGCATTCATCAGGGCATCCCCGTACAAATGACTGTCCGTCCAGCTTTTCACGTCCGACAGCTCATTGACAATCCACGCATCAATTTGCTTCGCGGCCATTTCGGCCGTGCGCTCAATGCCCGAGAAAATTTCCTCCTCGGTCACATGAACGGATTCTCTGTACGATACATACTGCAACACCGTCGTACCGATGATTACGGCCGCCAGTATGGGCAGCAGCATCTGTGCTTTAAACTTCAGATTCATCTTCATGGGTCCCCCATCCTTTCATCTAGGCGCTTAGCGCCGCGATTTCCTCATCAAACAGCAACTTGCTGACGTCCAATAGAATTTTGACCTGATCCTGCACCTTCCCCATACCTTTAATGTAGCGCCCCCCTTCACTCTGACCGACCTTGGGCGGCGGGCTGACGTGATTCGCAGGGATATCCATCACCTCATTCACCGTATCCACCACCAGGCCGATGGACGTCTCGTTCAGGCGAACCACCACCACGCAGGTGCGGTCATCGTACGAACGATTGTCCATGTGAAAACGGGCTCGCACATCAATCACCGGGATCACCTGCCCGCGCAGATTGATCACCCCGCGGACAAAATTCGGCATATCGGGGACTTCCGTGATTTTTTGCATGCCGACGATTTCCGTGACATAGGCGATTTCGATGCCATACACCTCATCGCCTACGCGGAACGTCAGATAACGATCACGCATGGCGTCATCGTCATCTTCGTCCCAGATATCCTCTTCTTCGAGGTCGGGGTTCTTTTTCACTTCAGTCATAGTGCGCCTTCCCTTCGTACGAAGGCCCCCCGTGCCGGTAAGACGCGAGTGGCCGATGTTTACAACAACGAAACAAACGGAGAGCTGTAAGAGGAGTGTCTGCGGCGGGATTCTTGCGGAGAAACATGGAGGGAGGGTTGGCAGTGCTCCGACAGGCTACGACGTGCCTCGTCGTGTGTAGGGGGAGATACCTTGTTCTGAAGCACTGCCAACACCATCCCGTTTTTCATGTTGAGCCCTCAAACTTCTGACCCCGTGAACCACTCTCGCGGACTCTTCATCTGCTTGAGCATTTCACTTGGACGAGCCTATATATAGCAGCAGGTGTGCCAAGTTCGGGACTGTTTGTAACGTGCTGGCTTACAACGGGATGCGTATTTACGCCAAAATGGGCCATTGTTAACATTGGTTAACGCCGACGGCCGTATTCTTCTGCATTGCATTGCGCTACAACATATAACAGTAAATTAACTATTTGGAACTAATTAAGGAAGGTTACTTTTTGATGGGATCGGCTCAACCGGCTGTGTTCAAATCATCGCGCCGGGTATTTTTATGACCAGTTTGGTCACAAAATCACTTCCCGGCACCTGGAGTTTCGGCATATGGGCGTCGTCCGGAAATAAAACGGTAAAGAAACCGGCGGCGTTCGTCACCAGCGCGTGCGGATGCTCCGGCGTCGCAAAATGTTCGGCATCAGCACCCTCGTCATAATCATTCAGTGGCTGGAGCGACTCTGTCGGCGCTATTTCAATCATTTCGGCCCCCGAAATCGTATATTGCAGGTCAATCGTGTGCCGGTGAGCCTCAAAACGGGCCTTTTCACGCGATTTTAACGAATAACTCATGATCCGGGCATAAAATCCGTCCTCTCCCAGCGAATAAATGCCCTCCTCGGTGTTATTTTTGTTGTTTTCGAGCCACTCAAAGGCTTTTTTACCCGTTTTTGAGTGAAAAAATGGATTTTTAGCACTTTTTGACGTCAACTTTTCGTGAATCATGCGTTTCTCCCGAATTTTTG
>CAZISY010000081.1:11115-12932 GCA_964542025.1 uncultured Verrucomicrobiota bacterium | reverse complement strand
ATTCCTTTTTCGTCCGCCAGATTCAGTACCGAATGAATGATCGGGCATCCTTTATCCGGGTTGCCCGGTGCGAATTTTCGACACGACCAGCACAGACAAAACTCCTTTTGCCTCTCCTGCAGGTCGGCGCGACACCATACTTTTTTTCCGTTCCGCTCGTAGGCGGTGAAGCCGGGCTTTTTTTCGGCGGGATGAACTTCCTCCACGTCCTCATAAACATCCACCTGCGGATGGCCCGCCAGCAACGGTTCGGCCCGGCGCAGAACGTCGCACAGATAATCCGTTTTCATGTGGGCGTCCTTCACGGCGTTCGATTGGTAGCGTTCATAAAAGAAAAACCGGTCTTTGTTCGCCGGATCGCGGTGCAGAATATAATTTACGACGCCGTCTTCCCGGCTGACGCGGGGAAACAGGCTGCGCAGAAGGGGTTCGAGTTCGTCGCCCCGTCCGGGTTTGGCAGTGAGCGCGGCACAAATAATGATCATGACTGACCTCCTCGTTTATTGGGTGCGTGATGCGCCCGTGTTGAATGATGCGGAAGGTATAGCGGATGGCGTTCCGGATGGATTGTAAAAATGCGACATGCCCGCATGCTGTTTCAAAAAGGCGGACGGCGGGGATCCCGTGTAGGATTCAAATTCATGAATGAAATGGGATTGATCGAAATAGCCGTGCGCGAGGGCGGTATCAAGCAGATCGGGTTCATCGCTCAGCAGCAGATCGCGGACCGTGTGCTGAAAACGGGCCAGACGATGAAAGGCTTTGGGCGTCATGCCCTGCGTCTGCTTGAAGATACGCTCAAATTGACGGGGACTGATGGAGGCATCCCGGGCAAACCGATGGATGGAATCCGCCGAGGCGTGTCCATAATAGATCTGCTGGGCGGTGTCATCCATCCAGCGATCCCGGCGATGATATCGTTCCAGCCATTCGACGAGCTGCTGTTCCATGATCGCAATTCGCGCGGCCGTGTCGGGGGCAAAATAAATTCGCTCCGCCCAGCGGCGTCCTTCCGCACCCCAGAGATCTTCCGGGGTGAGTGATTGATCAAAGAGTTCTGCCGGCGCCCAGGGGCAGAAGTGACGCAGGGCGCCGAGACGGAAGCGGATGGCGGTGAATGCGACGGGGCCTGCGGCATCAAGCGGACGCGGATGCGAGCGCACGCAAATCAGATGGGCTCGTCCGTTCGCAGGCGAGAAAGGAACCCCGCTGTGAAAGAACAAGTCATGGCCTGTTCCCGGCAGTAAAACAGGCAGCGGTTGTTCAGGCGCGGCCTTCCAGCACCAGTATCGTTCGATCCAGGCGGCCAGTTCCTTTCGGGGCCTGACCGAACAGGACAGGCCGGGCGCGGGTTGCTGCTGTTCCTTCATAATGGATATGGAGATAATCATAAGCGGGCCTTTCCGGAAATAGTAAAAGAGGCCCTTTTGCGTCGGGCCGGGCAGTACCGCCAGTCGGGCATCGCTCTCCGAGCGTAGCCCTTTGCGTCATCTCAGGAAGCGCCAGGAACCGGGAAGGCCCGCGCTCGGAGAGCGGGGGCCTACTTGTGCATGATTTTTGGATTGCATTCCGAGCGGCGGACTGGAAAGCTGCCGGGCTTCCGGGCGCGGCCGGTCCAGAAGGAACGGTCGGACGGAATGAACGCGGCGAAGTTTGTAACCATTTTGTAATCATGGAATTACTACACCCTGCTTTCGGCGGCAGGGGACAAAACAAAGGGAGCATGGCAGGATGAGCAGAATTAAGCGGGCGATTATCAGTGTGTCGGATAAAACGGGCGTGGTGGCGTTTGCACGGGCGCTGGCGGAGATGGGCGT
>CAZISY010000081.1:0-11015 GCA_964542025.1 uncultured Verrucomicrobiota bacterium | reverse complement strand
TACGGCGAGAATCCGCACCAGCAGGCACTGTTTTATAAGAATGCGGCGAACACGGAAGCCTGCGTGGCGGATACGGAAGTGCTGCACGGCAAGGAAATGTCCTTTAATAATTATGTCGATGGCAATGCGGCGCTGGAAGCGGTAAAGGAACTCAGCGGCGAGGCCGGGGTGTCCATCATCAAGCACACGAATCCGTGCGGCTATGCCACGGGCGCGAATTTGTCGGATGCGCTCGAAGCGGCGTGGGCGGGTGATCCGGTATCGGCGTTCGGCAGCGTGATTGCCGTGACCCAACCCGTGGACCTGGCTTTCGCGGAAACGCTGAAAGGACGATTCGTCGAAGCCATCATTGCTCCGGATTTCGATGCCGAGGCGCTGGAGTATCTGATGAGCAAGAGCAAAAATATCCGTCTGCTCAAGCTGAACAAGCCAATGAGCAAGGCCGGGCCGGGCATGGATGTGAAGCAGATTAACGGCGGCTGGCTGGTGCAGGACCGCGATATCGATTTGATTTCCAAATTCGAGACCGTCACGAAACGGGCGTTCCCGGAAACAAAACGGGCGCTGGCGGAATTCGGCATGAAGGGCTGCAAGCATGTGAAGTCGAACGCGATTCTGCTGGTGCGGGAATACAAGCCGGGCTTTTATTCCGTGCTGGGCATGGGGGCTGGACAACCCAACCGCGTGGACTCCGTACGCAAGCTGGCCATCACCAAGGCGCGCGAAAATACGGCGCTGCTGTTTGCCGAGGATGCGGCGTATAAGCAGAACCCGGACGCCTTCTTCAAAAAAATCATGGGCGAAACGGTACTGATCTCGGACGCGTTCTTCCCGTTCGCGGACAATATTGAATTTGCATCGGAAGCCGGTATTCAGTACGTCGTGGAACCCGGCGGTTCCATGCGCGATGATGAAGTGATTGCCGCCGCCGATGCCAAAGGTATCGCGATGGTATTCACCGGCATGCGCCATTTTAAACATTGAGAGAAAGAGTTTTTTTCCACAGACTACTCCGATGAACACAAATTGGGAAAGAGAGTCTCAATCTGTGCAAATCTGTGAAATCTGTGGATACAATGAATCAGGAATGAAGAGGGTGTCCACAGATTACACAGATGGACACAGATTGGGAATGATGCAGAAGGATCCGGAGACGTATACGATTATCGGGGCGGCGATGGAAGTCCACCGTATTCTGGGTCATGGATTTTTAGAGGCTGTGTATCAGGAGGCTTTGGAGCACGAACTTAGCATGCGGTAGATTCCGTTCAATCGGGAAGTACCGCTGGAGATACGCTACAAAGAGATCGTGTTGAACAAAAAATATGTAGCGGACTTTATCTGTTTCAATCATTTGGTAGTGGAAGTTAAGGCAACAAGCCAATTGGTGTCAGCCGATGAAGGGCGGTTGATCAATTATTTGAAAGCTACCGGCATGCAAAAAGGATTACTTCTAAATTTTGGTTCAGCTTCCTTGGAATATAAACGTATGGTGTTTTAGTTGTTTTTCTCAATCTGTGCAAATCTGTGCAATCTGCGGATAAAATATCTTCTGAATCAGTGGAGAACAATCTATGCCAAGTCGTATAGAAATCGGATTAAAGCGCGGGGTGAAGGATGCCCGTGGAAATACAGTCGTCAAAAAAGCGAAAGGGTTTTTAAATCTTCCGCTGAAGTCCTGCCGTACGCGGGATGTCTACAAGCTGGACCTGCGCCTTTCCCGAAAGGAACTGACGGAACTGCGCAAGGTGTTCACCGATCCCGTGGTGACGCAATCCGCCGCGAACCGTCTGACGGCGCCGGTCTTCGACTGGCTGGTCGAAGTGGGCTTCAAGCCCGGCGTAACGGATAACGTGGGCCGTACCGCGCGCGCGCTGTCCGGGGACGTACTGAACCGGAAACTGGATGACAGCGAACAGATTTCCACGGCCATTCAGTATTTCTTTAAAGGCGACAACCTGAGCCGCGAACAAATCATGAATATGGCGCGGCAACTCCTGGCCAATACGCTGATCCAGACCATCCAGATTTTCTCGCCGGAGGAATGGGCCGCGCATCCCGTGGATGCCGCGCTTCCCAAAATGCCGGATGTGCCCATCGAAGTAAAAACCTATGACCTGAGCGGCTCGGATGATGACCTGATGCGGATCAGCCGCGAGGGCATTCTTTCGCTGAGCCTGCCGGAAATGCAGGCGATTCGGGATTATTATCGGCGTCCGGATGTGCAGGCCGCACGCGCCCGGCACGGGCTGCCGGTGGACCGTCCAACGGATTTGGAACTCGAAGCGCTGGCTCAGACGTGGTCGGAACATTGCAGTCATAAAATTTTCGCCGCCGAGGTGGATTATGAAGACGAGCAGGGTCGGCACGAAACGATCAAATCCCTTTTCAAAACCTTCATTCGCGCGTCCACTGAAAAAGTGGGCGAACAAATCGACTGGCTGGTGTCGGTGTTTGTGGATAACGCCGGGGTGATTCGGTTCAACGATCATCTGAATGTGACCTTCAAGTGCGAAACGCACAACAGTCCCTCCGCGCTGGATCCGTACGGCGGCGCCATCACCGGCATCGTGGGATGCAACCGCGATCCGATGGGCACTGGCATGGGGTCGGAACTGCTGTGCAATACGTGGGGCTACTGCCTGGGTTCGCCGTTTTATGCCGGTGAGGTTCCCGAAGGGCTGTTCCATCCGCGCATCATCCGCGATGGCGTGCATCACGGCGTGATCGACGGCGGCAACCAGAGCGGCATTCCGTATGCGCGCGGTTTCGAGCGGTTTGACGACCGCTACATCGGCAAGCCGCTGGTATATTGCGGAACGGTCGGCCTGCTTCCTGCGCAAATCAACGGAAAGCCGTCGGAGGAAAAGAAGGTGCTGCCCGGCGATTTGATTGTGATGGCGGGCGGGCGCATCGGCAAGGACGGCATTCACGGAGCGACCTTCTCATCCGAAGAGCTGCGCCAGGAATCACCCGCGCAGGCTGTGCAGATCGGCGACCCGATTACGCAGCGCAAGCTGTACGAATTTATCATCGAAGCCCGCGATCAGGGGTTGTTCCGCGCCATCACCGACAACGGGGCGGGCGGACTGAGCTCCTCCGTCGGCGAGATGGCGGAATTTTCGGGCGGCATGGATATGGACCTGACCAATGCCCCGCTGAAATATGCCGGGATGCAGCCGTGGGAAATCTATCTCTCCGAGGCGCAGGAACGCATGACGCTGGCCGTGCAGCCGGAAAAAATCGAGGCGTTCATGGCGCTGGCCCGGCGGCGCGACGTGGAGGCGACGGCGCTTGGCACCTTCACCGACAGCGGCGAAATGATTATCCGCCATCAGGGCAAAATCATTGCCCGGCTGGACATGGAATTTCTGCATGACGGCGCACCGCGCATGCACATACCGGCGGTCTGGCGCAAGCCGTCTCCGCCCACCCCGAAAGCGCCGCGCAAGGGGCTGTGCAACCGTCATCTCACGCAGTTGCTGGGGCGGCTCAATGTGTGCTCGAAGGAATACAAGTCGCGCATCTACGATCACGAGGTGAAGGGGCGCACCGTGATGAAGCCGTTCGTGGGCGCGCAGTGCGATATTCCGGGCGACGCCACGATTCTGCTGGCGGAGTACGATACCAAAGAAGGCATCGTGGTGGCCGACGGCATTAATCCGTTTTATTCGGATCTCGATACCTATGCGATGGCGCAGTCTGCTGTGGATGAAGCCGTGCGGCGGATCATCAGCGTGGGCGGACGGCTCGACCGCATCGCCGCGCTGGATAACTTCTGCTGGCCGGATCCCGTGCTGTCCGAAAAGACGCCGGACGGACCCTACAAAATGGCGCAGCTCGTACGCGCGAACAAGGGGCTCTACGACATCACCACGGCTTACCTGACGCCACTCATCTCCGGCAAGGACAGCATGAAAAACGACTCCGTGCGCGGCGGACGGAAAATCTCCATTCCGCCCACGCTGCTGGTTTCATCGGTCGGCAAAATCGATGACCTCCGCAAGGCGGTGAACCTCTGCTTCAAGGAGCCGGGCGATCTGATTTATGTGATTGGGCGGACCCAGAACGAACTCGGGGCCTCGGAGTATTTCCGCATGCTGGCCGATGAGCAGGGCACGCCGGAACATTACGGCGGGCGCGTTCCGGAAGTGAATATTTCTTTGGCGCTGACCACCTACCGCGCCATGCAGAGCGCGATCGAACAGAGCTTGCTGCACTCCTCGCACACGCCGACGCTCGGCGGGCTGGGCGTCGGGTTCGCGCTGTGCGCACTGGGCGGCGATCTTGGCGCGGAGATTGATCTTTCCGCGGTGCCGTGCGAGCCGGGCATGGAAACGGAATCGGTCCTGTTTGCAGAATCCAACAGCCGGTTCATCGTGACCTGCCGACCGGAAAATGCGGCCGCGCTGGAAAATCTCTTTCAAGGGGTTCCGCTGGCGCGCGTGGGGCAGGTAGCCGATTCCGGCGAACTGCACATCACCGAAAACATGGGCAAGACCGTGGTGCATACCAAGCTGGAGGCCCTGCGCCGTTCGTTCAAAGAAACGCTGTATGGAATCTGAGGCACTATGAAACCGAACATACTCATCATCACCGGATACGGATTGAACTGCGAAGCCGAGTCCCGTCAGGCCTGGAACAGGGCAGGCGCGGAGGTGACACTCGTGCATCTCAATGACCTGATCGAGCAGCCCGCGCGGCTGCACGGGGCCCAGGGGCTCATGTTCATCGGCGGCTTTTCCTACGGCGATCACATGACCTCCGGCCACGTTTTCGCGCAGCGCGTGAAACACCGGCTGCAAGAGGATTTGGCCCGCTTCATCGCAAACGGCAAATTGATCCTCGGCGTATGCAACGGATTTCAGACCATGACCAAGATCGGACTCCTGCCCGGCCTGAACGGCGACTATTTCACGCAGACCGTCGCCCTCATGCACAACGATTGCGGAAGTTTTCAGGACTTCTGGATTCATGTGCGGTTTGATGCGGAGTCGCCGTGTGTCTTCACGCGCGGCCTCGCGCCGATGATGCTGCCGATCCGGCACGGCGAAGGCAAACTCTTTACGCCCGAACAAAGCGTGATCGACGAACTGGAAGCGAAACACTGCGTCGCCTGTCGTTACATCGATCCGGCCACGGAGCAGCCCACGCAGGAATTTCCGCACAATCCCAACGGATCGCTGAATGCCATCGCCGGACTGTGCGACCCGACCGGCCGCATTTTCGGACTGATGCCGCACCCCGAAGCGTTTCTCTTCCCGGAAAATCACCCGCACTGGGACTTGCTCCATCTGCGGAATGAAGCCCCGGCAGATGGCGACGGGCTGAAGCTCTTCCGCAATGCGGTGGATTATCTTCGCGAAACGCGCGGCGCTTAAGCCTGTTTTTCTTCGACGGGAAGTTGGTCGCGCATTTCGGTGAGCAGGGCATCGTCGTACACGGAGGCAAAGGCCCGTTGATACGCCTGGGTCAGGAGATCCCGATCAATCGGGTCGATTTCCAGGTGGGCGCCGACCATATCCCGTGCAATGCCGTCCAGCGTACGCGCCGCGACGATGTGCCGCTCAAGCTGCGGGGCGTCCGGTTTTCCGCGGTGCAGGGCTGTGGCCAGGCCAATGCAGTCGGACACTTCGGGGCACGGGTGCAATCCATAAAACACGGCGGCTGAGGCGGCCTGTTTGCGCAGGCGCTGCAAAAACTGATCATAGGACACACCCCGAACCATCGTGGTCACCGCTTTTTCCGCGTAGTGGATGGTGAAGTCGTGCGTGGACAGGCGATACGCCAATTCCGTGTCCTCGCATCCGAAGCGGAACACCGGATTGAAGATGCCGTGCGAAAGCAGAAATCCGCGTTTGCAGGAGGTGCGTCCGCCCCAGAAGAAGCGGTAATTCAGCGTCTGCTCATTCTTCAATACGCCGTAGCAATACAGCTGGTTTCCGATGCAGGTGATGTGGTGCATGAGCGGGTCGCTGGCGAGTTCCGGGGTGAGTGCGGTGCGGCCGAGAATGGCGGAGGAATTTTCGGAATGGCGTACGTGCGCCTTCAGGTGCTCGCCGATGAGATACGGATCGGGAATGTCATCGTCGTCCTGCATCAGCACGAGAGGAGCCGACGCCTGAAAGAGCGCATGATTGCGCGCTGAAGCGATACCGGCATTGGATTCGCGGGCATAACGGATATTCAGTTGTCCGGAAAACGAGCGCACCACTTCGCCCGTGTCGTCGGTTGATCCATCATCAATCACAATGGTTTCAAAACACGGAGCCGAGATTTGCCGGGCCAGCCCTTCCAGCGTGTGACGCAGCAGGGAGGCGCGGTTGAATGTGGTGATTAGCACACTGATCAGCGGACGGTTCATGCGCGGGACTCCTCCTCCGGATACGCCTGAATGATGGAAAAGGCCCGGTCGGCGGGCAGGTGTTTCCGGGTGGATAAAAAGGCATGCTGAGTGCGATGCGCCTCATCGTACGAATAGAAGGCCACGGGTTTTCGCAGATTATGTGTGATCGGCACGGCATCCACAATACCCTGCGTCAGGTGCTGCTTTTCGCACAGGACCGGCCACACAAAATCACAGCCCCACCCCATTGGCGATGCCTCATCCAGCGGAAGCAGTGCCGCGAACGCATTGCGGGACAGTACAAACATCGGACCGATTTCGACAAAGCGTGTTTGCCTGGATTCTATACCGAGCAGTTGATTGACAAAGTAGTGATCGGTATAGCTCTCGTGCGTTCGGGCCGGCTGGGAAAGATCGAACCGGCGTTTTCCAACGATGCGCAGATAGCGATCCGCAAAGTCGGCAGGCAGCGCAATGTCGTCGTCGCATACCGCGATGTACTCATAGGCACTCAGCTCGACGCCGCTCAGCAGTCGATTGATCAGTGTGAATTTCGGAATTTTTTCCGTGATATGCATACGGACACACGCATCATCCGGATGCGGGGCCTTCGACCCCAGACAGGCCCAGCGCTGATCTATCCCCCACTCTTTCGACGTATTGAAAGCTGCGGAAATTTCCGGATAAAGCGTCGGCCGGTCGGAAAGATATACCCCGACCACCAATACGCGGCGATCCGGAGCGGGGCGATGCGTGGTTTGGTCATTCATGCGGCGCGCCATCCGTGAGGGGTGAGAGAATTTCATTCAGTGCCCGGCGGGCGTGATTCGGAGAAAAATGATCTTCGATGTGTCGGAGCGCTTTTTCGCGGAGTTTTTTCCACAGGGTTTCATCCTGATACAGTCGAACCACCTCCCGCGCGAAATCTTCGGCTGTGTCGGCAATCAGGGCGTGTTCTTCATGCTTCAGCAGCATGCCTTCGGCGCCGATGCCCGTGGTGACCACCGGCAACCCGCAGGCCATGGCCTGCCCTATTTTTCCCTTCATGCCTGCGCCCGCGCGGATGGGCGCCGCAAACACGCGCGCCGCGGCGAAGCACGGCGACACGTCCGGCACAAAACCCAAAACGCTCACGGACTCCGATTGCAGCGCGAGGATATCCGGCGGGGGCCTGCTGCCCACGATGGAAAGGGTGACGTCGGGGATGACTTTTTGAATCAGCGGAAGCACCTGCCCCACAAACCACCGCATCGCGTCGCCGTTCGGGGCGTGTTCAAAACCGCCGATGAACATAAGGCCGCGCCGCTCCTGAAAGATTTTTTCCAGCGGCGTGATTTCATGGATATTGTGCAGCAGGTGGACGCGCGTTTCGGGCCAGTGCTGCAGAATCACATCCCGCTCATCGCCGGTGATGGCCAGTACGCGGTCGGCCCGGCGGATCAGCGTGGATTCTTTCTGAAAGTCATCATGGGCCATCACGGCATAGCGCGGATCTTCTTCCACGTCGGCCTGCCGCAAACGGCGCACCCAGTGCAAATCCACGGTGTCATAAATCAGTTGGGCCTGCGCGGCGAAGGCTTTCACGGCGAGCAGATAGCGTGCGCCCGCGTCGGGTCTTGAAATCAGCACGGTTTGATAGAAACGCCCGTAGTGTTTCAAATGGAGTACGCCGTCGGTTTTTCCCGTGAGGGTGAAAATGCCCTTGGCTTTCAGCGCGGCGCGGTAGGCATCCGGCACATCCGCGAGATCCGAAATAAACGTCACCTGCCGTCCCGACACAATCAGCGCATCGAGGATGCCCATCATGCGCACCGAGCCGGAATCATGATCGGGCATGGGATAGCGCAGGTCAATCACCAGGACGGCGGGCTGATCCGGGCGAAAGCCTTCGCGCCGGGATTCCGGCCACCAGGGAGAGGACTCCGCCTGCGCGCTGCTGTCATCGCTTCTCCGGGAGGCGGGCGGCATGTGATCAAAACAGGCATGCGGCTTACGCCCTTCCTTCAATCCGTGCATCAGAAAATGAACCAGCGGATTGCGTCCGGACTGCTTCACATCGGGATTGGACGCGAGATAATACGCCACATCAAAGAAGGGATTCGGGTTTCGCCCTTCCCGCGCGCCATACCAGAGAAAATGCAGCATGACGGGAAGCGGATAGCCGGACAAATCCGTGTTTTGCGCCTGGTAATACGCGGCATCAAACTGTCCGGAAATCCAGAGACGCGGCAGATCCGCCAGTGCGCGCACGCGATTCACCGCCTGAAGCAACGGGGAAACACGCGCCTTGTTCAGCGGGTGTTTGGCCGGCTGCGTTTCGGGAGGCGTCTCGTTTTTGCGGTGCGCTTCAGTCATGAGGCGGATAATCGGAGGAGTGCGTGTTTTTTTCAAGCATCAATACGGGGGAAGTCGCCCGGCGCGGGAATGCGGCTATGTCGGTTCGCCGACTCCCTGTTTGTGCCGTATGATTCCGGGGTAACTCTCCAGAGCTGCCCATACGGGGGCTTACTCCAAACGCGCCGGAAGTGCGGGGTTTGATGTCGGCCGTAGAAAAACAGTTGGTTGAAAAGGCCATCGTGAAACGGGGAATCACACAGGACCGCCCAGCCGTTAACGGGATCAACTTCAAGGATAAGTCCGGATCGGTGATAGTCGATTTCCTGAACGGCTTTCGCATGTCGTATGAGCAGTCGGCCGAGTTGTATTTGCAGGTTCGTATGCGTCAGGATGCCGGAATCGGTCGTTGCCGCAAACGAATCAACACGGATTTCACGGCCGTTGACCTGTACATCGTAGTAGTACTGCACAAAGGGAACGCTGCCCTTGTTCGCAGAACAGCCATCCATTCCAGAGGCATACCAGACCGGCACGGTGGGCAGATAAAGATAGTCCAAAAAGAGAAACAGCGGTGGATGAGCGGATGCGTCAGGAAATAAGAAGTCCAGCCAGTACTGAACAGGAGAAAGACCGGCGGCCTCCACCGTTTTAGCCGCGTTCTCCGGCGGGGCTGACAGGATCTCTATCAGTGATTTCATATCGTTGGAATGGGTTTCTTCCAGAACACGCGCTATGCCGCGAAGACCATGCGCAGCGTAAAAGCGCATAAAATTGGCGGCAGTTCGTTCATCCGGCAGGGTCAAGGGCAAGGCGTTGATGGCTGACCGTTCCGGCGTATTAAAGAGATTGTCTTCAATGGTTGCACGCTGAGCGTAGTACATTATGGCGCATCCATTGTCCCACCACGACCAGATCACGGCGTCCCGCGGCGTGATGGTTCGCGCCTCCTTCATGCCCGCCACCACATTGGGCGGAAGCGGCGGCCAGGTGGTGTTGCTGTGCAGAAAGGTCCCGCACATTGCAATCTGGGTGAAAAAAAGAATGGCGAGCAGGAAATGAATGGTTCGACGTGCAGGGATGGGGCATCGGCAGGCCTGATCCCACAGAACACCCAGCAGGAAGGCCATGCCCATGCTGTAAACAGGAACCGCGAAATAGGCGAAGCGCTTGCCGAACAGCGAGAGCATGGCCAGGAGCAAAAGGCTCAACAGCGTGGCGCGCTGCGTGCGTTGGGTTCGTATCATCGCCAGGAATCCAGCAAGTGACGCGATTCCGAACGCCGCGTGCCCGCCGAGGCGCGCGCTCAATTCCAGAATGGTCCAGCGTTCCAATTCGGCCACATGGGTAAACGCATGGCCGACGTGGTCTGTCATCACCGAAAAGAACTGCCCGGCCAATTTCCATGAACCGAGCATCAGGACATTGATTCGCTCTTCGCCCATCAGCACAACCAGTCCAAGGGCCGCCACAAGGAGGAAAACAACGAGCAGTCCGGTGATGGTTTTTGCTTGTTGCGCATCGAGCCGCGAAATGGATCGGGCTTGAAAAAAGGCCAGGAGAAAAACCGCAATGGCGAACAGTGGGGCATTGTCCCACCACAAAAAAAACAGCACAGTATTCAGCAGCGATGCAAGCAGGAAAAGCACGCCGGTTATTTTCCGGCGATGCGGCGCGTAGACTTCGTTGGCCAGATAGAAGGCCAATAGTGTGAAAACAGGAATCATGCAATCCGTATCGAACCGGCCCAGCTCGGAACGCTGTGCAAAGGCGGGCGAACAGGCTGCCAGCCAGCCCGCAAGCACGGCCACACGCGTTCCGGCAAGTTGACGGACCAGAAGCAGTACCGCAGGAAAAAGCAGCGCACCGGCCAACACGGGCAGCGCGGACGCAATCCATCGCGGATCAACAGGGAGCAGCCGCAGAAGGATTGCCGTCAGCATCGAAAGCAGCGAGGGATATGGCCGTGACACGGCTTTCTCGGGAAATCCACGCAGCGGATCATTTGCCGTGTAATGGCCCGAAGCCAAAGCCTCGGCCTTGCGCAGATATTCGTATCCATCGAAGGTGGTCAGGCAGGGTGCGCCATCCAGAAAGACCCTCTCGGGATGTTCCATCCAGTGAACCAGGGGAAGCAGCCGGACCAGCAGACCCAGCAGCATTCCGGCAGCTGCCATGCCCAGTATGAATAAACGATGTTTTCGCATGTAAAATCAAAATGGATGCAACGGCACATCAAACGACGGGCACGCTAACACTCGCCGCCCGGAGGGTCAAGTTACCGCCACAGGATGCCCTGACGAAAAGTTTCCAATCGTTGGAAACTTTTCCGGCG
>CAZISY010000080.1:3432-16830 GCA_964542025.1 uncultured Verrucomicrobiota bacterium | reverse complement strand
GCTTCATGGCGAAGGTGGCGTCGAGTGCGTTGCGCACCAGATTGCTGATCACCTGGGAAATCTCGGACGGCACCACATGAATCGGCAGAGGCTGATCGGCGAGCCGGATCGTTTTTTCCAGGCGGTGTTTAAAGCGCATGTCGCCATCCAGAAACGTCAGTTCCTGCCGAATCAATTGGTTCAAATCCGTGACCGACAGATTGCTTTCCTTGTCGGATTTGCTTTTGGTCATCATGGAATCGATCATGGTTTTCAATTCCACGGCGGCGCCGCTGATGAGTTCCGCACTCCCTGAAATTTTCTGCAGGAGGGCATAGCACTCCGAGTCCTGAACCGGGGGGTGTCCGGCGGTCTGTTTTTCATTGTGCTGTTTGATGAGGGCGGTGATGAAATCGGAGAGGCCGAGAACGGCTGTCAGGGGGCCTTTCAGATTATGGATGATGCCCTGCATCAGCAGGCTGAATGCGGCGTGCCGTTCCGTGTGAATCAGATCGCGCGTACGCTCTTCGAGCAGGACTTCCAATTGCTGATTGTGGCGCTGGATTTCCCGGCGGGCGTCACTGAGGCTCAGGTGAATCCGGGTGCGGGCAATCACTTCTTCGGCTTCGAACGGTTTGGTGATGTAATCGGCTCCGCCGCAGGAAAACCCGGCGAGTTTGTGCTTCAGGTCGGCGCTGGCCGTGAGAAACAGGACCGGGATGCCGGCCGTTTCCGGATTGGCCTTGAGGCGTCGGCAGGTTTCAAAGCCGTCCATCACCGGCATCATCACATCCAGCAGGATCAGGTCCGGATGAAAGGAGGTGACGAGCTTCAGGGCTTCTTCCCCGGATTGGGCAGAGGCCAGCGTGTCCGTCCCCGAAAAAATTTCCTCCAGCACGGCGATATTGATGGGATCATCATCCACGATCAGCAGTTTATGCATGCCCGTGTTCCTCCTGATGTTCCGGATGGGGTTGCCGATAGGGAAGCGTGAAAGAGAATATGGAGCCCGCGCCGGCGGGATTGTGTTCCGCCCAGATGCGGCCCAGATGCGCCTCAATAATCTCACGGCTGATCGCCAGGCCGAGGCCGGTTCCGCCCGCTCCCGTCCGGCTGAGACTGCTCTGGGCGAACTTTTCAAAAATCAATTCCAGCTCGCCGTGCGGTATGCCGATGCCTTCGTCGATGATGCGGACGAGCAGTTGCCCGGGCTCCGCGCCGTTTTGTTCCGGCTGCTGTTCGAAGGTGTAAACGATGCGGCTTTCGGGGTAGGAATATTTAATGGCGTTGGTCAGCAGGTTGCTGAGCACCTGGCGGATTTTAGGTCCGTCGCATTCCGTCGTTGCGGAAAAGGACGGATGTTCCAGAAAGATGGAGAGATCTTTCTCGCGGATGGACGCATTAAACTCCAGCACTACGCCGTTCAGCAGGTCGATGATGTTTTGCGGGGAGAAGCGGTAGAGATGCTTGCCGCCGGCATTTTTAGAGAGGTCGAGCAAATCATTGAGCAGATCCATCAGCCGGTTTGCGCTGGTGTTGATCTGCTCGAAATAGGTGGCGAGCTTTTCGCGGGGCGCGTCGTACACCTTCTGCATGCCGAACCGGGAGAAACTCAGAATCCCGTGCATGGGCGTACGCAGTTCGTGCGAAACGTTGGCCAGAAATTCATCCTGGCGGCGAACGATGTCGGCGGCGGAGGCCTCCGCCGGGGTCCCGCCGTTTGATTTCCCGTCGGGTTCGTTTGACGTGCTCATGGGGTTCAGCGCCGAGAGGCGTGAGCGGAGAAAAAATGAGCCTGGGACACCCCGAAACCATAGGTAGGGGGGATGGGGGGTATGGCTCCGGAAGTGGATCCCAGGCAAATTTTCAAATCAGCGTATGTTGACAAAACATTCAAAATGACTCCCATCCGCTTGCTGAGCAGAGTGACATTCGATCAGGATGAGCGCAATATCAATTTTTGATTTAATTGCGACCCGGTTTGGCGGCGCGAACCGATCCGGAATAGGCGGTTTTCCAACGATTGGAAAACCGGCGGGAAAAGTTTCCAATGGTTGGAAAAATGGCCTAGAAAGTTTCCAATGATTGGAAAATCCAAAAAGGCGGCGGGTTGCCGGCTGGGGCTTTGCTGTACGTTTGATGCGGAGCCGATTCTGTTTCGGCGTACGACGGCGCGGGCTATGGAGACGATGCCGCGGCGCGGTCAGTTAACGAAGCTGAGCGGTTTGTGCATGCACAATGCCGAGGCGTTGCGGCTGGCGATTTTGTTTTGCGCGGATCACGGGATCGGTGCGTTTCGGATTAACAGCCAGCTGTTTCCGCTGAAGACGCATCCGACTTGCGGGTATGCGGTGGAGGAGCTGCCGGAGGGCGCGGAGCTGATTCAGGCGCTGAAGGCGTGCGGCGGGTTGGCGGCGGGAAAGGGGATACGGCTGTCGTCGCATCCCGATCAGTTTGTGGTGCTGAGTTCCGAGGATGAAGGCGTGACGGCGCGTTCCGTTGCCGAGCTGGCGTATCAGGCGGAGTGGGCGGAATGGGTGGGGGCGGATGTGATCAATCTGCACGGCGGCGGGGCGTATGGGGACAAGGCTTCGGCGCTGCGGCGGGTGACGGCGCGCGTGCGAAAACTGCCGAAGGCGATCCGCTCGCGGCTGACGCTGGAGAATGATGACCGCGTCTACACGCCGGAGGATTTGCTCCCGGTGTGCCGGGCGACGGGGATTCCGCTGGTGTATGACGTGCATCATCACCGCTGCCATCCCGATGGATTGAGCGTGGAAGAGGCTACGGCGGCGGCGCTCTCCACCTGGAATCGGGAGCCGCTCTTTCATGTGTCCAGTCCGAAAGACGGATGGAAGCAGGGTGCTGATCCGCGGCCGCATCACGATTTTATTGACGTGCGCGATTTTCCGGACGGCTGGCGCGGCCTGACGATCACGGTGGACGTGGAGGCCAAGGCCAAGGAGCGGGCCGTCATGCAGCTGCTGCGTGAATTATGAGCGGTAGTTGGGCGCTTCCTTTGTGATCATGATGTCGTGAGGATGCGCTTCGGAAACGCCGGCGGCGGTGACCCGTACGAATTTTCCGCGTTCCTGCAATTCCTGGATGGTGCGGCATCCGCAGTAGCCCATCGCGGCCTGGAGGCCGCCGCAGTATTGCGTGAGTACCTTGGAAAGCGCGCCGGAGTAGGGCACCATGCCTTCGATGCCCTGCGGAACCAAATCTTCTTCGGCTACGTCGGCGAGGCCGTAGCGTTCGCGGCTGCCGGCGCGCGTTTTCATGGCGTCGAGACTGCCCATGCCGCGGTAGACGACGTATTGGCGGCTTTTGTAGAGTACTTTTTCGCCGGGGCTTTCTTCTGTACCGGCCAGTACGGAGCCCATCATGACGGTGTCGGCGCCGGCGGCGATGGCTTTGGGGACATCGCCGGAGTGGCGGATGCCGCCATCCGCGATGATCGGAATGCGGCGGTCGAGTGCATTGGCGCAGTCATAAATTGCTGAAATCTGGGGGACGCCCACGCCGGCGACGACGCGTGTGGTGCAGATGGAGCCGGGGCCGATGCCGACTTTGACGGCGTCGGCGCCGGCGCGCAGCAGGTCGAGCGCGGCCTCGCCGGTGGCGATGTTTCCGGCGATGACGTCGATATGCGAATAGTGCTGCTTGATCCAGGAGGTCATGTCGATGACGCCTTTGGAGTGACCGTGCGCGGTATCCACGACGATGACGTCAACATCCTGAGCGGCGAGCTGTTCCACGCGCGCCTGATCGCCGGGGCCGACGGCGGCGCCGACGCGCAGGCGGTGTTTGTCGTCGCGGTTGTACATGGGTTTGTCGTGTTTGATCAGGGTGCGTACGTCGGTGAAGCTGTAGAGGCCGATCAGTTTGCGCCCCTTGACGAGGGGGAGCTTGCCGATGCGGTTTTTGAGCATGGTTTGATAGGCCTGTTCGAGGGAGGTGCCTTCGTCGGCGGTGATGACGTTGGGATTCATCACGTCGCGGATCAGATCCCCCTCGTTGCGGGCGAACTTCAAATCGGTTTCGGTGAGGATGCCCGCGAGATTGCCGTCGGGGTCGAGGATGGGGAATCCGCTGAAGTTGTATCCTTTTTCGGCGCGTATGCGGCGCAGATCCATCAGGGTGTCGGTGGTGCAGAAGGTGACGGGGTTTGCGATGAGACCATTCAGGTGATGTTTGACCGAACGGACGAGGCGGGCCTGTTCTTCCGGGGCGAGGTTTTTGTGGGTGATGCCGATGCCGCCGAGCAGCGCCATGCGGATGGCCATACGGGCTTCGGTGACGGTGTCCATCGCCGCGCTCACGAAGGGAATGTTCAGGCGGATGCGGGTGGTCAGGCGGGTGGAGATGTTGGATTCGCCGGGGAGAAAATCGGCGAACTGCGTGATCAGCGATACGTCATCGTAGGTCATTGCCGTATGCGGGAACGAACGGATAAAGTCATCCAAGTGTTTGTTTTTCGTCATGGTTTTTTTCCTGGAAAATGCTGTGGCCTGTCAGGTTCAGTTCCCTGCTTTCAGTAGCGTCCGGCGCGGGGTATGTCAACAAAAAAGCCGGCGACAAAAAAAACCTGCAACCCGGACGGGTTGCAGGTCAATCCTTCGCAGATGCGTCACCAAACATGACGCATGCCGATATCGGGGCGTTATTTGCCCAGCAGAAATTCGATCCATTCTCCGGAATGCTTCGACCAGGTGGCCTCATCGTGCTTGCCATCGGGATCCCGGACGAACATCAGATCTTTGCCGGCCTTGAATTTCAGGGGCGCGAGCATTTCGGCCATTTCGTTCACCCCGGCGGCGAGTTCCTGTTCCAGCGCATCGCCCTGGCCGACATAGAGGAAGATTTTCAGTGCGGGTTTTTTCCTGGCGGCGCGGACGAGATCGAAGCAGGACTTGCTTTCGTTAAAGCGGAAGGCCGGCGAGAGGCAGGCGACGTGAGAGAACACGTCGGGATGTTTCCAGGCGGCGTAAAACGCGATGGTTCCACCGAGTGATGACCCGGCGATGGCGGTGTGGGCGGGGCCGGTCATCACGCGGAAATCCCGCTGAATGGCGGGCATGAGTTCGTGGATGAGGAAGCGGACGTAGCTGTTGCCATCCTCATCGGGATTGTATTCCGCTTCCCGCCGCGTGGTGCAGTAGGGCGCGACGATGATGGTTTCACGGATTTTCCCGGCGGCAATGAGTTCGGTGCACCAGTCGTCGACATCCCATGCTTTGTTCCAGGTGGAGGTAAGGGTGTCGAACACCTGCTGGCCATCCTGCATGTAGAGCACGGGGTATTTGCGGTTCGGCTCTTTGTAGTAGTCGGGCGGAAGCCAGACGACGATGTTGCGGGCGTTGTTCAGCGCGGCGGAGGGGACGTTTTCCAGAATGTCATAATTGCCGGTAATATCGGGGGCCGGGCCCATGCTCAGATCTTTCCAGTGGTGGATCCAGTGTTCCAGGGTGCAGTCCTCCACGCCGGCTTCGAGGCGTTTGTTGCCGGGGATGTTATTGTCCGGCGTGAGTTCCTCGGAGGCCCACGAACCGCGGGTGATTTTGTATTCCAGCGGAAGGTCGGCGGGAATAATGGCTGTACCGGTCCAGACGTTGTCTTTTTCGCGGGTCAGCGGGAAGGCGGCCGGATTCCAGCATTCAAACTGCGGGGTGTTTCCGGTGATGAACACCTGTTCGCCGGCGGGGAGCGGGCGGGCGGTGGTGATTTCAAAGCGGACGTGTCTGGTTTTTCGGGTTTCTGCGCACATACATCCATCCTCTGTGGTTTCGGCTTACGCCTCGGTTAACGTACCAACTGGTCAGACAATACCGCAAAGAAGCACGTCCGCCAATCCCTAAATAGGGTTCATTTGCGGGACTTTCCAACGATTGGAAAAGGCGTGACGGGATTTTCCAACGATTGGAAAAAGCGCGGAAAATTGTTCCAATGGTTGGAAAATATCGCTAAGAAGCTGTCCTCACTTTTTCTATTTTGAAAGGACCATCCAGGATGAAAACTCAGCAGAAGAAATCGGCGTATGCGGAAGCGGGTGTGGACATTGATGTGATGATGAATGCGCTGGAGCGCTCCAAGAAAAACATTCGCAGCACGTTTACGAAGGGGGTGCTGGGCGATATTGGGTCGTTCGGGGGGCTTTTCAAGACGCCTTCGAAGGATCGGATTCTGGTGAGCAGTATTGACGGGGTGGGGACGAAGCTGAAGGTCGCGCTGATGGCGGGGATTCATACGACGGTGGGTCAGGATCTGGTGAATCACTGCGTAAACGATATTCTGGTGCAGGGGGCGCGTCCGCTGTTTTTCATGGATTATGTCGGCGCGGCCAGGCTGGAAGCCTCGATGTTTGAAGATGTGATCAAGGGGCTTTGCAAGGCCTGCCGGGAGAACGGGTGCGCGCTGCTGGGCGGAGAGACGGCGGAAATGCCGGGGCTGTATCCGGATGGCGAATATGATTTGGTGGGGACCATCGTGGGCGAAGTGGAAAAGAAGAAACTCGTCGATGGGCGCAGGATTCGGAAAGGCAATACGCTGATTGGATTGCCGTCGACGGGCTTGCAGACGAACGGTTTTTCGCTGGCGCGCAAAATTCTTTTTGAGAAGGCGGGGCTGCGCGTGAACGATGTTTTTCCGGGGCTGAAGAAGACGGTGGCCGAGGTGCTGCTGGCGGTTCACAAGAGTTATCTGAAACCGGTCATGGCGCTGATGGAGGAGTGCGAGGTGCTGGGCATGGCGCATATCACCGGCGGCGGGCTGGTGGATAATGTGCCGCGCGTTTTGCCGAAGGGCATCACGGCGGTGTTCGACCGGACGGCCTGGACGGTTCCGCAGGTGTTTCAGTATATGCAGGAAATGGGCGGGGTGGACCGGGATGAAATGTTCCGGGTGTTCAACATGGGAATCGGCATGGTGATTGCCGTGCGCGCGAATGATGCGGAAACCGCGCTGAAAACGCTTCGCAAAGCCGGCGAAAAGGCGCTGGTGATCGGGGAAATCGCGAAGGGCGATCAGGCGGTTGTGCTGAACGGCTGACCGATTCGGCGTTTGTTCCGCACAAGGCCAGGCAGGAATAAGCGTGCGCGGGGAGCAGCGGTTCAGGCCAGCAGAATGTCCATGATTTGCTTTTTGATCTTGATAAAAGCGGGATGCACTGCGGATTCGTGGGAGCGCGGCCGGGGTAGGTCAACGGGGATGCTGCACTGAATGGAACCGGGGCGTTGAGTCATCAGGTGAATAATGCTTCCGAGCAGGATGGCTTCATCGATGTCGTGGGTGGTGAATAGAATGGTCCGGGGTTCGGCTTCCCAGAGGCTCAGCAGTTCTTTTTGGAGGAGCAGACGGGTCTGGGCGTCCAGTCTGTTGAAGGGTTCGTCCATGAGCAGGATATCCGGATTGAGCGCGAGCGCGCGGGCAATGACGGTGAGCTGCTGAAGGCCGGGGGGCAAATCGCGGACGAGGTGTTTTTCATAACCGTTCAAATTGGTTTGCTGAATGACGCGCTCGGTGCGTTCGCGCAGTTCATCGCGCGAGGCGTTATTGGCGCGCAAGCCCAGTTCAATGTTTGCACGAACGTCCAGCCAGGGCAGCATGGTCAGGCTGCTCGGTACCAGGGTATGCCGGTCACGGGGCACCTGCTGAATGGGTGTGCCGTTCAGCAGGATGGTTCCGGTATCCGGGCGATCCAGCCCGGCGATGAGTTTGAGCAGGGTGGATTTTCCGCAGCCGGACGGGCCCAGCACCACGGCGAAAGAGCCGGGCTCCACCGTCAGGCTGAATAGGCTCAATGCCGAAAAGTTGGGTTTGTTCGAGGAGTCGGACGAGTAGGATTTGGCGAGATTTTGAATTTCGAGTCCGCTCATATCAGGTATCTTTCCAGGGGACCAGCAGTTCAATCACCATGCCGAACAGGTAGTCGGTCAGTACGCCGATCAGACCGATGATAATCAACCCGCCGAAGATACTCTCTGTCGCGAGAAAGCGCTGGGCGGAGAAGATGAGGTGTCCGAGACCGGAATCGGCGCCGATCATTTCGGCGATCACCAGATAGGTCCAGGCCCATCCGATGGTTACGCGGGTATCGTTGAGAATGCCCGGCCAGGCGCCCGGCAGGAGAACGTGGAAAAAGACCAGTCGGTCCGACATACCCAGGGTGGAGCCTGCGCGGACAAAATCAGCCGGTACGCTGCGTATGGAGTTGGCGACCATCAGTACCAACTGAAAAAACGAGCCGAGAAAGATGATGAAGCATTGCTGGGTGTTTCCGGGTCCCAGATAGAGCATGGAGAGGGGCAGCAGGGCAACGACCGGGAGGTAGCGCGCGAAAAGGATGGCCGGTTGAAAGAGTGCGGCGGCACGGCGTGATACGCCGATCATGATGCCGATGGGTATGGCCAGCGCCACGGCGGCGCCCCAGCCGACGGCCACGCGTAAAATGCTGTCCAGGGTGAAGCGGAGCAGTACGCCTTTTTGGAACAGCCGCAGACATTCCGCCGCCACCAGCGTGGGGGCCGGAAGCAGAATGCGATCCACGGCGCCGGAGTAGGACAGGAGGCACCACAGAAAAATGAACAGGCCGATGCCTGAAGCAATCAGGACTGTGCGATATTTCAAAGGTGTTCGATCAGCCAGCATAAGCAACGCTCTAAAGTTCTTTTTATATATGGATGAACGGAGTGCTGGGAAGATTTATTTCAGGGTATTCGTGGTTGTGATGGCGCGTTCGGCGCTCTGGCGCACGGTGAACAGCGGGTCGTTCAGCAGCGGTTGAAGCGCGGGGAGGGCATTGGTTTCGCCCATGTCGCGCAGGGCATTCACGGCGATGATGCGTTTGCGCTCATTGGTGTTTTGGAGGAAGGGAGTGATTTGTTCGACGGCGTTGGTGATCTTCCATTTACCCAGGGTTCGGATGGTGGCGCCGGCCGTGATTTCATTGGTTAATCCGTGCATGATCTGTTCGGCATATTGAGGGGTTTCGTGAAAGCCGAGCAGCAGGAGAGCGTACTTGCGAATCAGTTCGTTTGTGGTGGTGTTGCAGGTATGCAGCAGGGTGGGCGCGGAGATTTCGGCGGGATTTTCACGAACCATCCGGTCGGCATAAATCATGTACCAGGCGTTATTGCCGTCGGCGTGCTGCAGGAGATAATTCAGCGCGGGATCTCCGCGCCGCTTGAATTCCTGAAAGGCGGCTTCCCGGGTGACGCGCCGCTCTTCGGTGTTTCCGAAGCGGCAGGCCGCAGTCATCAATTCGTCCAGCGTGGACTGAGTGAGATCGGGGGGCGGCATGGTGTCCTGCGGTACATCGGTGGCGAGCGGCAGGTTGGTGGCGACATCGCAAATAAGGCCGAAATCGGGGCGAAGGGTGGGGACGCCGTTCGAGGCGCCGGAGGAGTACACGTCTTCATCCGCCAGGTCGAGAAGCAGGGAGAGGCTGTCGTATTCTCTGAAATCGGAATAATGTCCGGCGCCCTGGCAGGCTTCGGAACGGCGGGCGAAATAGGCGTCTTCCCCGCGTGAATCGATGAGGAACCCCAGGGCATTGTTGATGCCGCGTCCCTGGGCGAAATGATCGGCGGTGTAGGTGTCGCTGCCTTCCTGTTCAAAGAGCATGCCCACGGCATAATCATGGGCGGCGCCCTGGGCCAGGCTGTACGCGGTGTAGGTGTCGCGTCCTTCAGAATCGGCGAGGAGCCCGGCGCTGAGGTGGACGCCGCAGCCCTGACCGTACTCATGCAGGCGGTAGTTGTCGTGTCCGTGCAGGTCGAGAAGCATACCGATGCTGTACCAATAGCCGACGCCCTGGGCGTAGACGTCGGCTGAATAGGTGTCGTTGCCGGATTGGTCGAGGAGGATGGCGACGCCTCCGCCGGCGATAGGCCGCATGCCGATGGAGAAGCCCTGGGCCAGCGAAAGATAATTTCGCCAGTGCCGATCGGCGTCCGGTCGGGTGCGTCCGGCGGTGTAGAGATCATTGCCGTTGCGGTCGATCAGAGCCGCGACTCCGCCGACGCCGGCGTAGGATTGGCCCGCCGTGGAAAGCGTGTACGTGTCGTTACCGTGCGCATCCTCGAGGATGGCCAGTCCGGCCAGCGCCGCGCATTGGGCGAAGGCGCCGGCGATGTACTGATCGTCGCCCGAGAGATCGCTGAGCAGGGCGACTCCGAAAAGCGCCGCAGCCTGTCCGGAATAGGCGGTGCGTCTAATGTCGTTGCCTTGGGCGTCCAGGCAGAACGAGAGCCCCCAGAGGGCCATGCCGCAGGCGGGGATGCCGGAGTCGTCATAAAAGTCACGTCCTGAAAGATCGATCACGAGTGAAAGGGGGCGGTCGAGCAATCCGTTGGCGGCACCGGTATTGAGATAGTGGTCGTTACCGCCGGGATCCAAAAGGAGAAAGGCGTTTTCGCTGTAAGTGTCGTCGAGGAGAGTGCCTATCATGATCAGTCCGCATTCGGTGGAAAGGAGTTGCAACGTTTCCGGCCAGTGGCTGACCTGAGCGAGGTCGGAGCGGCATGCGGTCGCCGCTTGTTCGAGGCGTTGGGCCGCCTGCAGCAGGGCGGAAAAGCGGATGCGCGCGATGACGGACAGCAGGCGATCATTCGCGGGGCCGGGATCAAGAGATTCAGATTCCTGCTGCACCTGATCCAGGAGAGACTCCGGGAGACCGGCGTGAATCAGGGCGGGTCTGACATCCGGTTGTTCGGAGGCATCGAGGAGGTCAGTGAGCATGGAGGCGGCTGCATATTGCCGGTCTTCGAGCGACACGTCCGCAAAGGCGTAATCCAGCAGCGACCGGGCTTCCATGGCGGCGGAAAGGAGACGGGACAGCGCGTTGGAAAGGGACGGATCCCAATCGGAGGGCATGGCGATTCCGCCGCCCGGCGCTGCGGCGGGCGGGGTGGGCTCGCCGGTACGTTCTTCCAGCAGTTCGCCGGCCCACGTCCAGAGGGTGGAACGGTCTTCGTCCGTCAGGGCTTCAAGAGTGCGGTCTGCAAACGCGGGCAGCGCCATGGGATCCTGCAACACGGTTCGTGCGATGGTCATGACCTGGGTGGGTGCGGCGATGTCCTTTTCAAAAGCCAGATCGTGCCAGGTCCAGTTTCGTACGGCGAAGGCCCGTTCCAGTTGATTGCTGATCTCCGCAGAACAGAGGGCGGCACTGGCGGGCGGCGCGTCGGTGTGAGCGGTGAGTGCGGAGAGAAGCGCGAATACGGGAATGAGGTGGATGGTGCGGGGCATGGGTCAGGTTCCTTGGGGGTCCTCGTCGGAATCGTCGGCGTCCAGGGATAATTCCGGGCGTTCGGTTGTGGTGGAAAGCTTTTGAACGTTACTCAATTTGCGTCCGATGGTCCGTGTTTTCCGCTGGGCTTCTTCGATGGTGGAGGAGGCTTCGCCGAGTTTTTTCTGCACCTTTTCGAGGATGGCGCCATACTTGGTCCATTCTTCCTTGACGGCGGCCAGCAGGGCCCAGACTTCGCTGGAGCGCTGTTGAATGGCCAGGGTGCGGAAGCCCATTTGCAGGCTGTTCAGAATGGCCCACAGAGTGGAGGGACCGGCGATGACGACGTGACACTCGCGCTGTACGGAATCAGCCAGCCCGGCGCGGCGAACGGTCTCTGCGAAGAGTCCTTCGGTGGGCAGAAAGAGAATGGCGAAATCCGTGGTGGCGGGCGGATTGAGGTATTTTTTCTGAATGTCCTTTGCACAGTTTCGGATGCGGATCTCCAGCATTTTGGAGGCGGCCTCGGCGGCGTCGGCGTCGCCGGCTTCCTGAGCGTCCACGAGGCGCTGATAATCCTCGATGGGGAATTTTGCATCAATGGGCAGCCAGACGGGCTGGTCGGGGTTGGCGGCGTCGCGTCCGGGCAGGCGCACGGCGAATTCGACTCGTTCGCCGCCGCCTTTGGTCGACACATTGGCGGCATATTGATCCGTCATGAGGACCTGTTCGAGCATGGCACCGAGCTGAATTTCGCCCCAGATGCCGCGCGTTTTCACGTTGGTCAGCACTTTTTTCAAATCGCCGACGCCGGTGGCCAGGGTGCGCATTTCGCCGAGTCCCCTGTGTACGAGTTCGAGCCGTTCGCTGACCTGCCGGAAGGATTCGCCGAGGCGCTTTTCGAGGGTCCCCTGAAGTTTTTCGTCCACCGTGGCGCGCATTTTTTCGAGTTGGGTGTTGTTATCCTGCTGGATATTTTGCAGTCGGCGTTCAAGCGTTTCCCGCACGAGGTCGAGTTTTTCGCCGGTATGCTGCGAGAGCGTGGCCAGTTGCTGATTCATGCTGTCGGATACAGCCTTCAGCGTTTGGGCCAGTTCTTCGCGGGCGGCCCGGGCGGCGCTGCCGGATTCGTTCCGGTTGGATACAGCTTCCTGATGGATGGTCTGTTCGGCGCGGCGAATGGCATTTTCCGTGTTTTGGAGGGCCAGCCGGAGGGGCTCGGGGAGGGGAGCGTCGCGCCGGAGCATGCGTACGCCCAGCAGGATAAGCACAAGCAGTACCAGCCCATTTACGAGAATCAGCAGGACGGTTTCCACAGCGTTCCTTTCGGTTGGAGCGGAGCTCCGCACATTGAGATGTCCCGGATTTAACAGGCTGTTCCTCTTTTTATCAAACATATTGTATGCGTTGAAACCGGGATGCGGCATGGCGTTGGTGTTCCGCGCGGCATGGGCGGGCGGGGCGGAAAAAAAGTTTCCAATGGTTGGAAAAATTGGATAGAAAACTTCCAATCATTGGAAAAAGCGGGTCAGGGAAAAAAGGGTGGCCGGGATGAAACACAGACGAAGAATAATCGGGCGGTTGGCGCTGGCGGGAACGTTGGCGGCTCTGGGTATCGGGACGCTGCAGGGGCAGGATTTCAGCGGGATGGAGTTCGATACGGACTTGATGGCCGATTTGGTGAAGCAGGGGGCGCAGACGGTTTCTTCGGGGGCGCTGGATCTGGGTGAGGTCGAGGTGGACTGGGCGCAGGTGGGGGAATGGATTACGCGCGCATTGCAGGGGGAGTCGTGGCAGGAACTGCTGGATGTGGAGGCTTCGGCTCAGCAGTTGTTTGCGGGGCTTAAACTGATTCCGGGCGCCTCGGCTCAGGTGGATTGGCTGCGCCAGCGGATGGATTACCTCTCGATGGCGGAGTGGGTGATGCAGCAGGAGGCGGAGGCCGCGCCCACGCCGGTCCGCACGCCGGTGGTTAAATCTGTGCCGACGGTTCGCCCTGGGCCAACGGTGGTGAAGGCGGAGAAATCGGCGGGGCGGAAGCAAAAGGAAAAGGCGGCGGCTTCCATCGGGCAGTGGAAGAAGTCGCTCGCGCAGCGGCCGGCTCCGAAACAGGCGGACGCGCTGACGCCTCGGCTTAAGCAGATTTTCAGGGAGGAGGGGATCCCGACGGAGCTGGTCTGGCTGGCGGAGGT
>CAZISY010000080.1:0-3332 GCA_964542025.1 uncultured Verrucomicrobiota bacterium | reverse complement strand
CCGCTGGAAACAAGGATGTATGTGCCGAAAATTCTGGCGGTGATTGCGCTGCGCGAACCGAAGGCGCCGGCTACGCTTCCGCCGCCGGGATGAGATCAGGGGGCGTCGGTATCGGCGGGGGCAGCGGGGGTGTCGTCCGCGGGCGGAATGGCGGCGGAATCCTGGGCGTCGGATTGGCGGCGCAGATCCTGGGCGACTTCGGGATATTTCGCTTCAAGCATGTCGGCCAGCTTGCGGCGAAAGACATTGATTTGAAAGGGTTTTACGATGTAGTTGTTGGCGCCTGCGGAGACGGCGCTGACCACCTCGCGTTTGAATCGCTCGGAGGTACACATCATGATGGGGACGTCATCGTAGTTGGGGAGTTCTCGAATGGCGCGGACTACTTCCAGCCCGCACACGTCAGGCATGTTCCAATCGCAGAATACGGCGTCATACTGATACTGGCGGACCAGGTCGATGGCCTCTTTTCCGCCCTGCGCAAAATAGAGCTGCGTGATGCCGCATCGCTTCAGCATGATTTCGATGACGCGCCGCATGGAAAAAGAATCGTCAATACTGAGAAACCGGATCGAACTCCCATTCACGCTCATAATGTGCAATCCTGACAGGTTGTACGCCTTGCTTTTTTGCTGTACGGGGCGTATTAGAGGGGACGTGAATGGTCATTGCAACAACCTTTTTTAAAAATGTAAGTTGTTGCAGCAGGGGATTCGGTGCGGGATGGTGTGCGGCAAAGCGGGGGGAATGACTCGACGGGAAATATGGAACAGGACGGACAGCAAAGCGATCAGGATGCGGAACTGGATCATCTGTTTTTGAACGATATTCGTTCGAGAATGGCCTCCATTGCCGATTGCATTTTCCGCCTGGAAGAGCAATCCGAGCATGGGGAGCGTATTGATTTTCAGCTGATCGCCACGCTGATGCGGGAGTTTCATACCGTTAAGGCCTGCGCGGATTTTGATAATATTTCCACGCTGGCTCATGTGGCGCATAATGTGGAAGATCTGCTGGAGCTTTTCCTCAAGGAGCATGTTGAGCCGGATCGATCGCATTTGGATTTGCTGTACACGGTGATCGATTTCACGCTGCAGATCATCGGCGACATTCATATTCCGGAGGAAGATGTCCGGCGCGATGCCGATGAGCTGATCCGCGTGGTGAATTTGAAGCTGGGTGAATTGACGGAGCTGGTCGGGCAGCAGGCCCGGCGGTCCGACGGGCAGGGTAATTATCTGGCGCACCAAGTGGATGATTTGGACCGTTTGGATGAACAGTATTTGCAATCGGCGGAGGCGCGGCGGGTCAAAGGGGCATTGGATGAGCTGAAGACCGCGCTGGTCGGTTTGGAATCCGGCGACGGAGAGCTTGCCGCGCCGGCGCGCCGGGGTGTGGAGTTGCTGCGGGAGGTGATGGCCGTGGGCGTCTGGCCCCTGCCGGAGGGTTTGCAGAAGTTGCTGAACGAATTAAAGGCCACGCTGCAGGCGGCCGCGAAACGACCGAGCCGTCCGGAAGGGTGCGAACTGGGGATTCTTTCGGATGTGCTGGTGGTGATTCGAAACTGTTATGCGGCACTGTTCCGCGGCAAGGCGGGAAAGATCACCGGATTTGAGGCCTTGGCGGAGCTGATCTCGGACATTCGCTGGCAGCTCCGGGTGAACATTCCGGTGGTGCCGTTTCTGGTTGCGGATGAGGCGGAGGCGTACGTGCCGCTGAAAACCATGGCGGCCAATGTGCGGAAGCTGACGTTGAAGGCGGCGCGCGAAATGGGGAAAAAGGTGCAGTTCAATGCTCAGGCGGATTCGGTGGAGATTCAAAAGTCGTATGCGGGAAAATTAAACGTGGCGCTGGCTCACCTTATTCGTAATGCGGTGGATCACGGAATCGAGTCGGAACAGGAACGGATTCAGAGCGGCAAGAATCCGGTCGGAGCGGTGACGTTTACGGCGGCGCTGTGCGATCAAACACTTTGTATTACGGTGCAGGATGACGGGCGGGGGCTTCAGCGGGATCGGATTGTCCAAAAAGCAGTGCAGCGGGGACTGATTCCGGCGGATGGCGCCGGGGTGGATGTGGTGGAATTGATCATGCGGCCTGGATTTTCGACAGCGGATGTGCCGACCATGTATTCGGGACGGGGCATGGGCATGGGGATTGTGAAGGGGAATGTGGCGGAGATGGGGGGGCGCCTCGAAGTGGAGAGCGAGCCGGGACGCGGGACGCTGTATCGCATGTTCATTCCGGCGGGTGGTGCATGGTGCCGCCGGGAACCTTCCGCGTGAAGCGGAGGCACGACGTAAAAAACACGGGGATCGATCAATGAATATCCGTCCATGGTCCGAAGAATTTTCTGATTTTTTGCAGGATGAATCCAAAAAAACCGGGCGGGCGGATGGCCTTTGCTTTCCGGCGACGGAGGCCGACGTGGTTGAAGCGGTGCGAGAGGCTTATGCACGCGGCATACCCCTGACCACGCAGGGCGGGCGGACCGGGATTACGGCCGGAGCGGTTCCCGACGGGGGATGGATCATCAACCTGTCCGGCATGAAACGCATAAAGGCCCTGCGCTATGATGCGGCGGCCGATGGTTTCAGTCTGGTGGTTGAACCCGGCGTGGTGTTGGGGGATGTGCAGCGCGCGCTGGAGAAAACCGACTTTGATACCACAGGATGGGATGCGGATTCGCTGAACGCGCTGGCGCTTATGAAGCAGCGGGGTACGTTTTTTTTCACCCCCGACCCCACAGAGACGACCGCTACCCTGGGCGGAATGGCGGCCTGCAACGCATCGGGGGCGCGCAGTTTTAAATATGGATCCATGCGTCCGCATGTGAAGTCCCTTCGTGTCGTGGTGCGGGATGGCCGTGTGCTGCATTTGACGAGGGGCGTGGAGCAGGCCCGGCAGGGAGTTATTTCGCTGCGGACCGGGGAGGGCGTTGGGATCAGCGGGGAGATTCCTGCGACGTCCTTTCCGGCGGGTTTGAAGTGCGCCGCCGGCTATCAGCTTGCGCCGGATATGGAGATGACGGATCTTTTTATTGGCTCGGAAGGAACGCTGGGCATTATTACGGAGTTGGAGGTGTCGCTGCTTCCCGTGCCGCCGGCGATTTGGGGCGTGGTGACCTTTCTGCCGGATGAGGAATCGGCCTGGCGTTTTGTGCAGGACGTACGCGGGATGAGAACGCGGGTGGGTACGGGGCCGGCCGCGATGGAGTACTTTGACGGACGGGCTTTGGATTTGCTGCGGCGTCGGCATGAAGCGGGGCTGCTGGATGAGCTGCCTCCGATCGATCCGGCGTGGCGCAGTGCGGTGTATGTGGAATATCACGG
>CAZISY010000079.1:15507-16859 GCA_964542025.1 uncultured Verrucomicrobiota bacterium | reverse complement strand
GGCGTGGGATATCGGGGCGTATGAAGCCTATGACTATTTTGTACTGGGCACGAACGGCGCGGTGGTTGGGGACGGCGAGGCGGCCACTGAAAACAACGGCACTGACTTCGGGCATCAAGCCGTTGGCGGTTCGTTCACGCATTGGTTTACCATTACCAATCGAAGCGGGGATTCGCTGAATATCAGCGGCTGGGCGACCAATGGACCGGGAGCGCCTGCCTTCACCGTGAGTGACATGCCCGGGAGCATTGAGGCTCACACAACCAATCATTTTGCCGTACAGTTTCATCCTGCCGAGCCGGGGACGTATGCCGCCTTGCTGCTGATTGAAAACGATGCGACGAACTTTGTCATGAACCTTTCCGGTTCCTGCTTTGTGATATCACCCACGAACGGTCCGCTGGCCGGCGGAAATACGGTCCTTCTCACGAACGGCTATTTCGGAAACATCACCAATGTCATCGTGGGTGCGCCGGGTACCGGGTCGGCGATCCTGGGCGATCACGGGACCACCTGGTGCGCCTTCGTCATGCCGGCAGCATCCACGGGAGGAGCTGCGGCGGTGATTGTGCAGACGTCAGACCGCGGGGATATCACGCTGGAGGAAGCCTACACCTATATGAACAACACGCTGGTCGTGCTGTACGATTTCTATCTGCGGGAACAGGACGGGCAAGTCATCGTCTGCTGGGAGACGGCTTCCGAAGATGAAACGGTGGGCTTTGATCTGTATCGGGAGGTGAACGGCGTGTGGGTGAAAGTCAATGAAAGCCTGATTCCGTCCGAAAATCCGATGGGTGCATCCTATCAGATCGCTGATCCGGGCGCGAATGCCTCCGACACGTTCCGGTACAGGCTGGTGGAATATGAAACGACCGGAACCATTCAGGAATACGGACCGTTTGATCGGGCGGTTTGGACGCTGCGCATGCAGAAAATCACCGTGACTTCCGAGGGCGTTATTCTTCGGTGGATGAGCCGTAAGGGGGAATATTATGAGTTGCAGCGCACACTGAATTGGGCCGCGCCGCTCACGGCGATTGCGCACGATTTGCCGGCCACGCCGCCAATGAACGTCTATACGGATGCAATCAGTGAAGCCGGAGCCGCTTTTTATCGGATTGGCGTGGAAGAATAAATCATACGGAAGGCTTTCCGGTTTCCACGCTGAAGGTTTGGCTGTTGATGCCGGTTCGCTGAATGAAACGAACGTTCTCCGCCTGCCATTCACTTCCGGCCGGCTGGCCGATTTGGAAGCCGCGCTGTGCCGGATCGGCCAAATGGTAGGTCTTCCCGTTGATCTCAACGACCAGGGCTTTTCGCTGAATCGGATAATTGCCTTCCACCAGCAC
>CAZISY010000079.1:11932-15407 GCA_964542025.1 uncultured Verrucomicrobiota bacterium | reverse complement strand
TGTTCCGGGTTGGCGCGGCACTGAGTAACGTGGAAACTGCCGTATACGTTGCGGTTGAAATGGAAACTCACCAGTTCCGCCAGAGAGAGGCGGTAGGTGACGGATGAATAGGGTACGTTTATGACGGCTTCCGGATCAATCCGCAGATCCTCAATCGGAAAGGAAAAAAAGACGGACTCGGTGTCTTTCCACTCATAATCGCCGAGAACCAGCCGGTCATTTTCCCGCTTGGCACGTTCCACATATTCCGGGTTTTCGGTCAGCAGGGTGAAGTCATCCGGCCCGACGTAACGGGGCCTCGGGATCACGCAGTAGAGCCGCTCATATTCCACGTTGTAATAAACGGGGATGGCTTCGGACCCGTTCAAATGCTTCAGAATGGCGGGCGGCGAAAATTCCATGTTGGTGAGATAGAAGTTAACGGTTTTCCGGAGTTCGTTCGTATCGGGAAAATCCCCGATGTCGCCCCAGGAAAAATATGGACGGGAACCCAGCAGTGGCGCCGTGACGTGAATGCGGTTTTTCCCGGCCATGACATAAGCGGCGAGAACGGAAATCGTGCTGATTAACATCAAAAGAAAAAGCATCCCGGCCAACACGGCGCGCATTGTTTTTTTAGGGTCTCGCTTTTTTTTAGCGTGTACGGGCGCGGGCGGCGGGGCTTTCTCGGCGGACGCCGATTTTTTTGATTTGCCCTTTTCTGTCTGGGTCGGCGCGCGGGACGAATCTTTCTTTCGAGCGTCTTTTTTTTCGGGTTTTGCTTTTGACGCGGGACGATTTCCGGCAGGCGAAGCGGCAGAAGAGGGCGGTGCGGGTTCGTCTTTCTTCAGGGACATGGAGGCCCTTCCGGAAGAAGATTTCGGGTTCGGCTTCGGATTTGCTGTACCGCCTTTCGCATTCTTCATGGATCAGGAGAATATGGGTTGATCCATCACAAAGCAACGGTATTTCCTGCGGAGCAGCCCTGAAGGTTTGCCTGGGGGGTGCCCAAACACCCATCCGATCAAAAAATGAATGGTTCGGCAGTTTAAGACTTGAAAATGCCGGGGGGCACGGTAAATATGCCCACTCGTTAAGCGCGGACAGGTTATCCTTATAAATAAATGCGGAGGGATGGCTGAGTTGGTTGAAGGCGCGCGACTCGAAATCGTGTGAGCCCCTAAGACGGGCTCCGGGGGTTCGAATCCCTCTCCCTCCGCCATTTTTTAGAGCGTTGGAAGCCTGTTCAAAACACATCCTCCATCAGGCAGATTTCCCCGGTTAATTTGTGCGTGTTCATGGCATACAGCGGCTTGGTTTCAGTCTTCTTACGATGGCCATTTCTTTGTGCCTGACCGGCTGCCTTTCATCTCGAAGTACAACCGGCCTGAACCGGGTGCTGAAAGAGAAAATCGGCTCCAGCCGTCGCGGTGTGCCTGCTTACCGGTGTACCGTCGGCGCACACCGGGGGTCGTCCATCAAGCACCTGGAAAACACCCTGGAGGCGTTGAATGCCGCGGAAGCAGACCCCGCTTTTGCGTTCGTCGAGTTTGATGTGCAATACACCAAAGACCGGCAGATTGTACTCTTTCACGATCTGCGCATGACGCGTTTGTTCGGACGTCTGACGGCCATCGGTTCCACCGAGTATGCCGAACTGGTGGAATTGACGGAGGGACAAATTCCGCTTTATCACGACGCCATGGACCTGCTTCACAAAAAGGTGAATCTGGAAATCAAATCCCAGGGCGACGATGAAGAAGATCGGCAGCTGGCCGATGAGGTTATTGCCGATCTGGAAGCGCGCGGGCGCACGCCGGACGTGATGATCAGTTCCATATCCGGAGAAGTCATCCGCTACATCAGCGATCATTATCCGCACGTCAGGACCGGCCAAATATTCTGGCTGACCTCATCCACCTACCTGCATTGGGAGCTGCTGACCGATGGCCTCTATGAGCGCTTCAGCGAATCACATGCCGATTACATCCTGTTGCATGTCTCCAACCTGCGGAATATTGATGCGCTCCTGAAGCTGAAACCCGATGGGAAAACCATTCTGTTCTGGGATTTCGATGACCGCATGTATTTGGTTCACATGGACGCATCCGACCGCCTGTGGGGTACTTCCGCGCTGGTCAATCACTGGCGGCAGTTCCTGTTCAACAGCGGGTTCACGCGGTAAGCGCCAGCGCGCCGGCGGTCAGCGCGTCAGGCAGACCCCGCCGTGCGGCGTCACACGAAACGTGTTTTCCGTGCCGACCATACCCTCTCCCGGAATCCATGCCTTGGGCTCCAGCGCGATCACCATATTTTCTTCCAGCGGCGCATCGAATCCCTTCGCAATCACCGGGTATTCATCAATTTCCAGCCCGACCCCATGCCCGAGAAAACGAACCTGATCCGATCCCGCGCCCATAAAACCGGACAAAAATGCGGGCGGCAGTTTCCCCATCATTTCCTGATAAATGACAGAAGGTACGTTGCCCGGCCGCAGACGGTCCGCCGTTTCCCGTTCGATTTCCAGGCACCGCTCGTGAGCTTCCGCCGCTTCGTCTGAAAAGCGCCCCTGAAAAACCAGCGTCACCGTTTTATCGGAATGATACCCCTCCACGTTGCATCCGGTATCCACAGAAACAATATCGCCGCGCCGGAGCAGCCGATCCGGACTTCCAAAAAAAGGAACGGCCGGACCGAACCCGCGCACACCGCCCGGACTGGTGAACGGATTCCCATAAAGCGCGCTTTCGCCAAAACAAACCTGTCCCAGCAGCAGCTCGGCATTAAACGCCTTCACGCGCGACACCCCGTGATGTCCCCGAACCACCAGCGCACGGAACACATCAGCCGCCAGTTCCGCTTCGCTCATTCCTGCGCGGAGGAGTGCCGGCAGATCGTCCTCCAGTACGGCGCGGTGAATCACCCCCGCCTGACGGAGCCGTTCCAATTCAAAGTCGCTTTTTACGGCGCGCACAGCGGCCATCGAGCCATCCATCGGCTTTACCGCGGTGAACCCAAAAGCCTTATTGAACCGTTCGTACATCGCCAGCGGAAGCGTTTCCATCTCCAGCAGCACAGTACCTTCATAGGAGCGGCCCTCGGCTGCATCGCGGAACGAATTCATCGGGCGGATGTTCGGGAAGGCCGATTCCTCACAGGCGCGCGAATGGCTGCGCTTCACCCAAAACACCGCGTCGCCTTCGCGCGGGATCAGCAGGACGCCGTTTTGCAGGGTTCCGGTCAGATAGTACAAATTGATTCGCCCCAGAATGGCGGTCATGCGCCAATCGGGTTGATCCAGGTCAAGCCGCGCGCGCAGCCGTTCCATCCGTCGGGCCAGTTCATGTTCAGGGACTCGGTCATTGGCTTCATTCATGCCGCAAACCATACGCCGCCGGCTGCCGCAAAAAAAGTTCCAACGATTGGAAAAATGCTGTCGCAAATTTCCAATGATTGGAAATAATAGCCCCGAAATTTCCAACGGTTGGAAAAAGGC
>CAZISY010000079.1:0-11832 GCA_964542025.1 uncultured Verrucomicrobiota bacterium | reverse complement strand
AATTTCCAATGATTGGAAATAATAGCCCCGAAATTTCCAACGGTTGGAAAAAGGCCATCACTATTTTCCAACGATTGGAAAACGGCTTCGGTTTTTTTCCAATGATTGGAAAACCGGGCGATTAACAGTTCCAACGATTGGAAAAAGGCCTTGAAGAGTATTTCGCGGTGGTATGGGGGCGTGTTCGCGGCGGCGCTGGCGGCAGTTGTTCTGCTGGCGGCGGGGAATGCGCTGCTCGGGAATTTGAATCAGGATGAAGGCTGGTATCTGTATGCCGCCGGGATGGTTCATCGGGGGTTTGCGCCGTATCGTGATTTTGCGTTCACGCAGGGGCCCGTGCTGCCCTGGGTGTATGGATTTTTCTATGGGCTGGTGGAGGCGCAGGGCGTGTTGGGGGCGAGGGGACTCACCGCACTGATCGGCCTGCTGGCGTGCGGGCTGGCGTCGGCGCTGGCTGGGCGGCTGGCAGAATCGGGATGGAACCGTTTTGCGGCGGCGGCGGCTTTTATGCTGATTGGGATCAATGCCTATCACGCCTATTTTTCCACGATCGTCAAGACCTACTCGCTTTGTAACTTCTTTCTTCTGACGGGGCTGTTCGCCCTGTGCGCGGCGGATGGCGTACGGCGCCTGCGCGATGCAGTGCTGAGTGCGGCGGGCGGGTTTCTGCTGGCGCTGGCGGCGGGAACGCGTCTTTCGGCAGGGGCGGCGCTGGCGGCGGCCGGGATCTATTTGCTGGTATGCGACCGCACACGCTGGACCCGCTGGGTGTTTTTTGGCGTGGGCGGTTTGGCCGGTCTGGCGATGGTGTTTGGCGGGGCCTGGCTGGAGGTGCCGAAGGCATTGCGCTTCGGGTTGCTGGAATACCATGCGCTGCGGTCGGCGGGGGGAGTCACTCAGGCGCTGATCTATAAAATCGGGTTTCTCTCGCGGATGGTGCAGGGCTACTACCTGCCGGTGATGCTTTGTCTGGTGTGTCTGGGTGGATGGGTCGCGCGCAGGAAGTCCGGCGCGCGGACTGCGTCGGGTCGCGGAGGCGTGGGGTTGCTTTGGCTGGCGGGACTGGCCATCACGGCCGCGCATGTGGCGGCGCCGTTTCCGTATGATGATTATCAGGTGATGGTGATGCCGGTGCTGACGGTGGCTGCGGTGTGTTCGTTGACGCGCCTGCTGTCGGTAAGCCCGTTCAGATCGGATGCCGCCCGCCTGACAATTTTATTGGTGCTGGGCGCGGCGTGCGTATTTTCGGCGGGTTCTTCGCCGGTGCTGCAGGATTGGGTGATTGCCGGGCGCGACCGCATCTGGTGGCGGATGAAGGATCAGCCGGACGTGCTGAAGCTGCGTGAGGCGGGGCGTTTTCTGAAGGAGCGGATGGCGGCAGGCGAGTTGCTGCTGACTCAGGATACCTATTTGGCCGTGGAGGCGAATGCGACGGTGCCGCGCGGCATGGAAATGGGCCCCTTTTGTTACTATCCCGATTTTTCAGAGGAACAGGCGCAGGAGGCGGGCGGCGTGTTGAATCGCGATGCGCTGTTGCGGATTTTGACGGAATCGGGCGCGCCTTACGCGGCGTTCAGCGGCTACGGGCTATCCATTCAAAGTCCGGACGTGACGGAGCTGCCGCCGGATGAACGAAAAGCGCTGCTTGACGCTCTGGAAACGAACTATGAGCCGATTCGTACGGTTCCGGCCTTCGGACAGGGGCATACGACACTGGAGATTTACCGGAATAAAAACGGGTCGGTGCAGGAATCCGCCGGGGGGCCATTATGAAAATATCGATTATTTCACCGGCGCATAATGAGGCGGGGCGGATCACGCCGTTTCTGGAGTCCTATGGCCGTTACTTTGCAGAGAAACACCGCGAAAATGCGGCGACGGATGTGGAGTTGATCGTGGTGGTGAATAACTCCACGGATGCCACCGAGTCCATCGTGCGAAGCTGCATGCAGCGCTTTCCCTTTCTGAAAATCATTGTGGAAAAGAAAAATGTGGGGAAGGGCGGGGCACTGCTGATCGGATTTGACGGGGCGGATGGCGACTTGATCGGGTTTGTGGATGCGGATGGGGCCACGCCGCCGGACGCCTTCATGGACCTGATTCAGCACATCGAACAGGCTGAAGTCATCATCGCCTCGCGCTGGATGGCGGGTGCCGATGTTCAGCCTCCGCAGCCGCTGAGCCGGCGTATGGCATCGCGGATTTTCAATGGGCTGGTGCGTCTGCTGTTTGGTTTTAAAATCACCGATACACAGTGCGGCGCCAAGCTGATGAGCGGGGCGGCACTGAAAAAAATACGGCCGGGCATTGGAACAACGCGCTGGGCGTTTGATGTGGATCTGCTGTATCAATTCAAGCGAAGCGGTTTTCGGATTGTGGAATATCCGACGCGCTGGCACGACGTGAGCGGATCTAAAGTGAAGGTGGTGCGGGCCTCGCTGGAAATGTTGATTGCGCTTTGCCGCTTGCGCCTGGTTTATTCGCCCTTCCGCTTTATCGTGACGATTTATGATGTCACGCTGGGACGGCTTACGGGTCGGCATTAACGGCGGTGCAGCCTTTTTGGGATGACGATGAATATGGAACAACCTGCTCCTCTTTCTGAAAGCGAAGAACGGCGCTTGATACGCGAAGCCCGCGAGCGGGAAGATATGGAGCGTTTTCACGCGCGCGTCAACGAGCGGCAGGCGCAGCTGGATGAGGTGCGGGAGCGCTATGCAGTGTCGCGGAGTACTCAAAATAAAAAGAATCTGATCTGGTTGATTTTTGCGTTCATGATGGCCGGGGCTGTGTATTTCATTGCCCGGTTTCTGCGATGAGCCTGCTGAATCTGCCTGCCGAAACAACGATATGATTTTGACAAAAAATACAGACGGTGAAGGAATTGAACAGGCACATACAGGGGGCGCGAAGGAAACATCGCTGATCCGGGAAAGTCTGCTGCTCTCCATCATTATGGGCATGGCCAATCTGGCCAATATATTCTTTCAGATTATTATGGGGCGCTGGCTGACGGCGACCGATTACGGCGTGCTCATGGCCATGATCGGTATTTTGTATATTCTGAATGTTCCCGCGGATTCCTTTCGTACCGTCATGGCCTATTTTGCGGCAAAATATGCGTCGGGCGGGGGGGATACCCGACGTCAAGTGACAGCCCTGTATCATCATGTCATGGTGCGTTTGAGCGTGGTGGCCGTTTTAATCATCGTGGCGGTAATGGTTTGTTCGCCCTGGCTGATCCGCATTTTTCATTTGGAAGGGCCCGGTCCGTTGTATGCCGCGGCACTGGTCTGCGTTTCCACGCTGGCCATGACGACCTTTCAGGGGGTGCTGCAGGGGATGGAGCGTTTCGGGTGGTACGGGGTTTCCATGAATTGCTGGTTTTGGGGACGCCTGATTTGCTCGGCGCTGTTGGTCTATGCGGGATTTCGGGCCACCGGAGCACTGTGCGGAATGACGGTGGGGGCGCTGGCGGGCGTGATCGTTCCGCGCGTCCTGCTTCGTCGCGAGCTGTTTCACGGGGAGGTTCCGCGCGAAACGGCTTCACTGCGTCCGCTGTATCGGTACATCGCGAAAGTGACACTGGCTTATGCGCTTTTCATGATGCTGGCGAATATGGATGTGCTCGCGGTGAAACACTGGTTTTCGCCGGAAGTGGCCGGTGATTTTTCACGGGGCGCCATGCTGGCTCATCTGATTTGGCTGATGCCGTTTCCTGTGGTGATGGCCATGTTCCCCAAACTCGTGATTTCGCGGAATGATCGGAATGCCCGGCGTCGGCTGCTGATCAAAGGCGTGGGCGTGGCGGCGGGCGCTTCCTTCCTGCTGGCGGCGGTTTTGTTCTGCTTTCGACGATTCATTTTTCAAATTCTCTTTCGCGCACCCGAAAACATCATGATTCACAACATGCTTTTTTTTCTCGGGGCCATGCTTCCGGTTTCCTTTTTATTCGTATTGCTGAATTATGATTTGGCATTGAACAAGCGGACGTTCCTGGGTCCGCTGGCGGCGGGCAATGCGGCGCTGGCGGCGACATTCCTGATGCGGCATGATTCCATCGCTGAATTGCTGCATGCGCTTTTTGCGGTTTGCTGGCTCCTGTTTTTTGTTCACCTCCTGCTGTTCTGCTTCCGAAATTGGACCGCCTGGAAACGTTCGCCGGCCGCGTGAGAGAGCCCCTTCCGCAACACCTTCGTGAACGTTCGATTTGCCCGCCGGAAAATATCACGTTCCCTGCAAAATAAATTAAACCTTTTTCGGCCCCCGGCGTACGTTATGGCCAGATCATGAACTTAAAATCATTACACGATCAGTTAAGTATCCGCCTGTTCCTGCAGACCCTTCAGGATCAGTACGCCGAGGCGTTTACCAGCAATGATTTGGAAGCCATGACGGAGTCCAGCGGCGCGCTCAGTATCGCTTATTCCAGCCTGGGCAATCACGCACTGGCCCGTAAATGGGCGGACGCCTTCTGGGAAGCCTGGCACCTGAAATAATACGGGTTTACGCGCCGCGCACCCGCTTGGTTCCATCACACCTGTTTATCCAAGTGAGTCTCCCTGTTTTGTGCGTCATTGCATATTGCAGGGTGTCATGGTACGTATCCTGTGCGGAACGCAGTAAAACACATACCCATTGAATCAAGGAGATGAAACGTGTCCTCAAAAAAATCAGTCGCCCGTGCGGATGGCCGGATGCCGGATCAGATTCGTGAAGTGAAAATGAAGAAGAATATTGCTCCGGCCAGTACCGGCTCGGTGCTGATCAGTATGGGGCATACGCAGGTGATTTGTTCGGCAGGCGTGGAAGAAACCGTGCCGCCGTGGATGCGGGCTCAGAATGTGGAGGGCGGCTGGCTTTCGGCGGAATACAGCCTGATGCCGTGTTCCACCAGTCCGCGAAGCAAGCGGGAAAGCGGCAGCGGAAAAGTCAGCGGACGCACCCAGGAGATTCAGCGGCTGATCGGACGGTCGCTGCGTGCGGCTGTGGACTTGAAGAAGATCGGCAGGCGCACCATTTGGATTGATTGCGATGTGCTGCAGGCCGACGGCGGGACGCGCACAGCCTCCATCACAGGCAGCTATGTGGCGCTGCGGATGGCTGTGAACCGCTTGCTGCAGGATGGCCTGTTGGCGGAGGATCCCATTAAGGAAGCGATTGCGGCAATCAGCGTGGGTATGGTCGGGGGGAATCCGGTGCTGGATTTGAATTATCAGGAGGACTGCGGCGCCGAAGTGGATATGAATGTGGTGATGACGGCCTCCGGGCGTTTCGTGGAAGTCCAGGGCTCTGCGGAAGGCGAGCCTTTTTCGCCCGTCGCTTTAAATAAGATGCTGAAACTTGCGCAGCAGGGTGTGCAGGAGCTGCTCCAAAAGCAGAGCGAGTTTCTAAAGTAATAACACGCCGTCGGGAGGCCGTTCATGAGAAAAGCCCTGAATATCCGGCGGATGAGCCGGTCCGAATTGGATGTGGCCGTGGAATGGGCGGCGAAAGAGGGATGGAATCCGGGGCTGCATGATGCGGAGTGCTTTTACCCGGCGGATCCATCCGGGTTTTTCACGGCCGAAGAAGACGGAGAACCTGTGGGATTTGTTTCGGCGGTGGCGTACGGCGCTGCGTTTGGGTTTGTGGGGTTTTTCATTGTGCGGCCGGATCGCCGAGGCGGGCGTGTCGGGGTTGAGTTGGGAAGGGCCGCGCTGGATTATCTGGGGGACCGGAACATCGGACTGGACGGCGTGGAAAATAAAGTGCGCAACTACGAGCGGATGGGGTTCACGCTGGTATGCCATAACTACCGATACGAAGGGACGGCTGTTTCGCAGAAGAGCGGAGCGGATGGGGGGATGGAACTGGGCGCAGTCGATAATTCGTTGATCGCCGCCTATGACCGGGCCTGTTTCCCGGCTGATCGGAGCGTGTTTCTGCAACACTGGTTTGCCATGCCGGAGAGCAGCAGTCTGGCCTGGATGGATGGAAACGTGCTGAAGGGGTACGGCATGGTTCGCCAATGCCGGGCAGGGTATAAAGTAGGGCCGCTGTTTGCGGATGATGAAGAGGTGGCCGATGGATTATATCGTGCCCTGCTGGGGCGGCTTCCGGCGGATTCTCGGGTGTATCTGGATATTCCCGGCAACAATCCGGCGGCCCGGCGGCTGGCGGAGCGGTACGGCATGAAGGCTGTTTTCGGAACGGCCCGCATGTACAACAGGGGCGAACCGGCGCTGCACACGGAGAAGATATACGGCATTACCTCCTTTGAGCTGGGGTAAGCCGAATCTGCCGGGTCAGGACGGTCTGCTTCCGGGAGGCGAAAACAGACTGCCCCCGGTGCATTCCGCCAGGTGCAGCAGGTACTGTTCGGCCCACTTCCTGGCCAGCGCACCATTTCCGCCGGCCGAATAGGCAATACACAACCCGCCGCACGCCTCAATTAAATCGTGTTTATCCTCAAGCTGCAGGGCCCCGGCATATTGTTTCTCCAGGGTGGCGATCAAATTTTGCAGCTCCTGATAGGCTTGAAATGATTTTGTTTTCATAGCTTCACCTTCACCCTCATTGATTCGGACGATTCCAGTGTAACTTAAGGGGAAGGGGAACTTTCGGCAATAGTTGCCCGAATCGGGGCTCGGAAGGCATCAGGTTGGCGGGGTGTGAGCCAGCAGCGCCTCGAGGCCCTCTTTTAATGAGAATTGCGGCGTGTAGTTGAGTGTGCGGCGGGCTTTGGAAATATCCGCAAGCGAATGACGCACATCGCCGGCACGGGTGGGCTCCATGATGGGCTGCACCGTCGTGTGGCAAATTTCTGAAATCGTGTTCACAAGGTCCAGCAGTGAGGTGATATGGCCGGTCCCAATGTTAAACGCCTCTCCGTGCCCGGCGTTCTCCGCGTGCATGGCCAGCAGATTGGCCCGGACGACATCCTGAATATACACGAAATCGCGGGTTTGAAGTCCGTCACCATAAATGGTGGGCGAAACCCCTTTTTGAATGGCCCGCGCGAAGATGGAAATGACGCCGGAGTAGGGTGACGACGGATCCTGGCGGGGGCCGTAGACGTTGAAGTAACGAAGGGCGACGGCTTCAATGCCATACAGTGCGGAATAGACCTGAAGCATATATTCGCCGAACATTTTTTCCGCTGCATACGGCGACGCCGGTTCGGGAATCATGGTTTCAGTTTTAGGCAGGGCCGGGTTGTTTCCGTAAACGGCGCTGGAACTGGCCAAAACCACCCGTTTCACACCCTGGGCCCGCGCCGCGCGCAGCACATTCAGGAGTCCGGTGCCGTTGATTTCGTGGTTTAATTCCGGCTGTTCCACAGAAAGGAAAACGGACACCAGCGCCGCCTCATGAAAAACATGGGTCACGCCTTTCATCGCGGCCATTAAAGCATCTGCATCGCGTATGTCTCCGCGCGTAAAATGAATTTTCGGATGAAAGGAACGGATGTTTTCCAGTTTGCCCGTGGATAGATTATCAAAGACGGTGACTTCGTGTCCGGCTGCGACCAGCGCCTCGGTAATATGAGAACCGATGAATCCGCAACCGCCGGTAACCAAATAATGAGCGTTCATAGTATTTTTCATGGCCTGTGAAAATTTAAGTTTCTGCCTATACCAGCCGAATCCGGAGAGGTACAGCTATAAATGCTGCTGAGGGTGAAAATGCGCCTGCGAAATTCATACTGGACGTTTTTAATGTGTCTTGCGTTTTATTGGAGCATGACTTCCTCCGGGGAAGATGCCGGGCGCGACTATTTTAATGCCACCTGGAAGACGCTGAAATATACAAGCCGCGATCCCGCCCGCCCCTTCCCGGGAACCAGTTATGCCTCGCGCTGCATTTGCTCCACGAAAGGAACCCTGGTACTCAACAAGCGCGAAATAAACAATATCTACATCCGCGATGGGGAGCAAACCACCGTAATCGGCCCGGCCGCTGTTCCCGGAAAAAAGTCTAAAATGGGCGCCCTCGTGGATATGCGTTTCTACACCAGCGTGGTGATCATCAATGGCGATGATTACACCATCTACGGGGAGCCGCGCGAAATCCAGCGGGTCTCCCCGTGGGGCCTCTGGGTCGTGAAATAAAGCCGACCCGGCGCCCGTGCCTGCGCGACGGATTATGGTTTCAGGTGCTCGGCCACTTTCCGCGCAATCTGCTCTATGTTCTCGTCAGTGAGCGAGGGCGTACGGTTCAGCAGCGTTTGACAAACCGTAATTGCGGCCACGCCGACAATGTCTTCGGCGCTGCATCCGCGCGAGAGATCGTTCACCGGTTTGGCCAGTCCCTGAAGAATCGGGCCATATGCCATCGCGCCGGCCAGACGTTCCGTCAGTTTGTAGCAGATGTTCCCGGCCTGCAAATCCGGGAAAACCAGGATGTTCGCGCCGCCCTTAAGCGGGCTGGCCGGTGCTTTCTTTGAAGCGACAGAAGGTATGATGGCGGCATCAGCCTGTAATTCGCCATCCACCAGAATATCCAGCCCTTCCGCCTGAATGCGCTGCCGGGTCAATTCCGCGCCCTGCGCCACCTTGTCCACCAATTCATGCTGCGCGCTGCCTTTGGTGGAAAAGGAGAGAAAGGCGATCTTCGGCTGCTCGCCGATCAGTGCCCTGTACGTTTGGGCGGTGGCAATGCCGATATCCACCAGTTGTTCGGCCGTGGGGCAGGGATTGACGCCGCAATCGGCGTAGAAGAGTGTGGAATAACCGGAGTCCGTGGGCTTTTTCAAATCCATCAAAAAACAGCTGCTTCCGGTTTTGATGCCGGGGGCCGTGCCGACGCATTGAAAAGCCGCGCGAAGCATGTCGGGGGTTGAGGCGATGCTTCCGGAAACCATACCGTCAGCCATACCTTCGCGTACCAGCATGTTCCCAAAATACAGGCGATCTTTCATGGCCTTGCGGGCCTTATCCATATCCACGCCTTTATGGGCCCGGTGCTGCTGAAATTTTACGGCGAGTTCTTCGGCCCGGGAGTCGGTCAGGTAATCAATGATCTGAATATCGCTGCTCTTACAGGTTACTTTGGCGTCGGAAAGCGCTTTGGCCGCCTCTTCCGGAGTCGCCAGCACGATGACTTTGGCGATTTTTTTCGCGGCGATGCCTTCTGCGGCCTTCATAACCCGCGGATCGTTTCCTTCCGGGAGAACGATGGTGGCGCCTGCTGCCTGAGCTTTTGGAATCAGATCATCTAATATACTCATACTACCTCCTCGAATTAACTATCCCTGACCATATTAACAGCACCTGTTTGGTGAAAATAACGCGGCGTGAACTATTTTTCCCCGGCAATGACCATGGTATCGCGGGCAATCATCAGTTCCTCGTTCGTCGGCATGACGATGGCTTTCAACGTACTGTCATCCGTGCTGATGATGGCGGCCTTTCCGGTGATCTTATTCTTTTCGGGATCCAGACGGCATCCCAAAACGCCCAGCCGGGCGATCACCTGTTCGCGCACATACGAACTGTTTTCGCCGATGCCGCCGGTGAAAACCACGGCTTCCGGTTTTTGCAGCGTCACAAAATACGAACCGATGTAGGAAACCAGACGGGCCAGAAACATGTCAAAAGCCAGTTGAGCCGTCGGATTGCCGTTGTTTTTCGCTTCGATGATGTCCCGCATATCGCCGCTGTGAATATCCGCGACGCCGAAAAAGCCGCTCTGTTTGTTCAACAGTTTGTCAATGGCATCCACATCCATACCCTGACGGATCAGGTAGAGCACAACGGCCGCATCAATATCGCCGCAGCGGGTTCCCATCACCAGTCCCTGCAGCGGCGTGAGGCCCATGGACGTATCCATGACCTTGCCCTGCCTGATGGCGGCACAACTGGACCCGTTGCCCAGGTGGCAGGTGATAATGTTCAAATCCTCCACGTTTTTGTTCAGGAAATGGGCCGTGGCATGGGTGACGTATCGGTGCGACGTGCCGTGAAAGCCGTATTTGCGCACATCGTACTTTTCGTAAATCTCTTTCGGGATGGCATAGAAACCATATTCCGGCGGCATCGTCTGGTGAAACGCCGTATCAAAGACCGCGACATTCGGCACGCCGGGCATATTGGCCTCACAGGCCAGAATACCGGCCAGATTGGGCGGATTATGCAGCGGCCCGAGCGGGAAACACTCCCGGATTTTGTCTTTCACGCTTTCCGTGACCAGCGTGGATGCCGTCATTTTGCTGCCGCCATGCAGAACCCGGTGGCCGATCGCATCCACTTCCTGCAGCGATTTCAACACGCCGATATCCGGATCAATCAAGTTGTCGCAGATGACCGCCAGGGCTTCCTTGTGGTCTTTGATCGTGATCGTTTCCGTCGATTTTTTGCCGTCCGCCCGCTTGAACGTGAGTAGGGGATCTTTCAGTCCGATACGCTCCACAATACCCTTGGCCAACACATGTTCTCCATCGGACATCTTGTAAATTTCAAATTTGACGGAGGAACTCCCGCAGTTAATGACCAGAATGATATCGAGCTTTGTTTTTTTCATAATGCGTAAACTATCCCTGTTCGTTCAATGGCCTGTTTTTTCAGCGGACGGCGATTGTTTTTCCTGGTCCGTGAAAACAAAAATAATGCGGTAACCATATACAGTATTACCGTCCGCGCAAGCAAATTGGACGCCCATTTCCGGCGATAAATACCGGCTAAAAATGATGGGTTTCGGCGGGATGGGAGAGGATAGGAAGAGCTGTAATAAATTTGTGATGAATAACTTGAAAGAGAAGGGTAAACGGGCGAGATAATAGGTGCAGTCGGGTTAAGTGCAAGCGACGGGGGAGTCCCCTGACTGAATGTGTCGAAAGACAGATTTTATAAACCCCCGCTCTGGATGAAGTTGAATGCCAGTCACTTGGACAGTGGTTGCAAAGGAAATTTCTCGCAGGAGTACCATGGAATTGAAACATCTGGAGGCGTGGAATCAGGCATGTACCGTTGAGCGATGCGATCCCGAAACGGCGGAAGCCCTGGCAGCCTACGCACGTAATAGAACCACGCACTATCTCAACGTGGCCGGTGCATCCATCCAAAATCCGGATCTGCGAACCGTTGCCAATCAGTTAGCTGTGCTTTCCGGAAAAGAAAGCGTCTGCTGGGCCCTGCTGGAATTCCGCTTGAACACCGGCATCCATCGGGAGGGCAAACATTACAAAAGCTGGTTGTTCGATTATGAAGAAGGCAACTCAAACATGGAGCAGCGCCTGTATTCCTTGTTGAGCGGGATAGATTTGATGGTGCAGGTGGCCGTGCGCGATTATTGCGCGGGGAGCATCCGACAAAACGAACGCGACCGAGCATTCTCCGTGCTTTCCCTGGATGACGTGAATCAGGACGGGGATTCGTTGGCCGATTATTACATCGCTCAAGCCGAACAACTTCTGGTGCCGTCCCCCGATCAGGAGGTGGCTCGACGCGGGCTGGAAGAAAAGGCCGCCCAATGGGCCCGCGAATTGATCCACGAACTGGATGACCGATGGAAAGTGCTCGTGCTGGTCAAATATACCGAACAGTCCAATCCGGACGGGAGAATCATTTCCCTGGATCATCCGGCTCTTTTTCAAGCGGCGGGATGCAGTAAGTCGCAACTCTACGCTGCGCGGCGCGATTTCAGCCGGTTTTTGAGTGAAAGAATTCACGCACGGATTGGAGAAGGCGATCCTGAAACCACGGCCCAACTCAAAGTCATGCTGGCCACGGTGCTCATGGAGTCGCTTTTTTCCTGGGCCGAATCGGAAAAACGCTGTTCAGCCCTCTTAACCCGTTTTTCGCTATTCGGGGCGGAAACCGACTATTTTCAGGGGGGCGGCGGTCATTTTCC
>CAZISY010000078.1:0-17166 GCA_964542025.1 uncultured Verrucomicrobiota bacterium | reverse complement strand
CGCACCTTGACCACGCCGGAGAGCAGATCCATTTCGCGCTCATCCAGTTTGGCCAGTTCGTTGAGGCGCATCCCGGTACTGTACAGTACTTCCAGAATCGCCGTATCGCGCAGCACGGCGTACTGATCAAACAACCGATCCGTTCCAACGCCTTCCGTTTGCGCACTCCATCCGGCTTTCGGCGCACCCAGCAACCGCTCGACTTCCGGCACCGAAAGAACCCCGGGCAGCCGTTTATCCAGCTTCGGCAGTTGCAGTCCGCTGAACGGATTCAGCTCAGCCAGTTCTTCACGCACCATGAATTTGTAGAAACTGCGCAGGCTCGACAACTTGCGGCGGGCCGTGGCCGCTGAACAGCCGTTTTTGCGTATGCCTGCCAAAAACGCGCGGCCCGAAAAACGGTCAATTTGAGTCCAGGGATACGGCGGGCGCATGTCCGGCCAGGTGAAGGCAGCGAACTGCAAAATATCGCGCTGATAATTCACCACGGTATGTTCGGAGGCTTCCTTCTCGGCTTCCAGGTGCTGCATAAATCCGGTTAACCGCGGATCGGGCTGCCCGTTGGACGCAGAATCCGGCGTTTCCGCCGCGCTAAGCTCGCCATCACTCGTTTCCATGATCACGCCCGGCATTCGCTCTCTCCCCCCCCCCTCCGCTTGCCGGAACCTCCATGTCCCCGCCGCCCGTGAAATAAAAACTTACGCTTCTTCTTCCGCTTTCGCTTTCTTCTTCCCGGATTTCAACTCGCTCAGCTTCTTCAGTCCAAGACTTTCCGCCTGCGCTTCATAGTCCGGAATCTGTGCCGCATAGCGCTGCACCATCTTCTTCATGGACGCCCGCTGTTTCGGGCTCAGCGACTTTTTGGCCGCAAATTGTTTGGTCAGCGAATCATAGAAAACGTGGTCATCCCACAACCGGTTTCCGCGTTTCACGGCCTCATTCCAGGTTTTCACCTGAGCCAGCAGCCCCAAAAGCGGCCCGCTCTCGTTGTCCGGTCCGTTGTCCGCTTCATCCACCTGAAGTTCATACCGCGCCACAAGCGCTTCGCGCCCGCCCAGCTGATCGGCATATTTCAGCATCACCCGATCCAGATATTGAAGCTGCCGGTCCGAAAGACGCCTGTTCCCTTCCACCTGTTCGCGCAGCGACTGCACAAACACGCCGTCATCAAACACCCGTTTGCCCACTGTACGCGCTTCCGCAAACTGAACAGTGCGCAACTCCGCCAGTTTGGCGATGGTGGATTCACGGGGCGGCAATGCCGGTTGGTTCACCTCGTCAAAGCGCTCTTTCAAACCGAGACTCGCCACCAGCGCCTCCCAGTCGGTCAGCTGATCGGCATATTTCTTCACCAGTTGCAGCAGCGAATCGCGCTGCTTCGCCGAGACCGCCCGCTTGCCGCCTTCAAACTGCTTCTTCACCGACTCGACAAACTTTTTGTCGCTGTACGTTTTTTTGCCGCGCTTGACTTCCGGCCCCCAGTTTTGAACCTGTTGCAGCAACCCGAGCAGCGCCAACACATTTTCCGGTTTTGCTTTCGGCCCACGCGCCTTTTCCAGCCATTCTTCAAAATTTTTGTAAAATACGCTCAGCATCTCCGTCCACTGGACGGTTCCCTCTTCAATGCGGTCCAGCGAGCTTTCCATTTCCGCAGTGAATCCCACATCAAAAAGTTCCGGCAGAAATTCCACGAGAAAATCATTCACCTTCATACCGGAATCCGTCGGCTTCAGGCTTCGCTTATCTTTAATGATATATTTCCGCTGCTGAATCGTGGAAAGAATCGAGGCATAGGTACTCGGACGCCCCACGCCATTTTCTTCCAGCGCCCGCACCAGCGATGCCTCGCTGTAGCGTGCAGGCGGCTGCGTTTCCTTTTCCGTTTTCACCGGCTCCACGCATTCCAGGCGCTCCCCCGTGCTGAGCGCCGGCAGACTTTCCACCTCATTACCTTCTTCGCCCTCGGTCGGCCCCTCGGTCGGCTTGTTTTTCTCCAATCCGGTGGCGGCCATGTAGCCCGGGAAGGTCACATCCGAAGCGGTTGCCCGGAACAAATAGGTGTGCGCCTGATCCGCCGGAATGGCGGTAACATCCACACTGCGCTGCCGAATACGGGCAGGCATCATCTGGCTCGCCACGAACCGCTGCCAGATCAGCCGGTACAGTTTTAATTCCTCCGGCTTCAGCGCCGACAAACGGCTGTCATCCGGAAGCAGCGTCGCATCCGTCGGGCGGATCGCCTCATGCGCTTCCTGAGCTGACTGACGGCTCTTGTAGTAGTTCGGTTTTTCCGGCACAAACTCCGCGCCGTACGTTTTTTGAATCAGCTCCCGGCAGCTTTCCACGGCCTCTTTGGCAATATTAAACGAATCCGTTCGCATGTACGTGATCAAGCCCACGCCGAAATCGCCGCCTTCGTACAGCCGCTGCGCGATGCTCATCGTCCGGGACGGCGAATAGCCCAGCACCCCGGAAGCCGCCTGCTGCAGGCTGCTCGTAATGTAGGGCGGACGCGGCTTGCGCACCAATTCACGCACCCGCACATCCGTCACCCCGTACGCGCTCTGCTGCAAGTCCGCCAGAATCCGCCCGGCCAGTTCCTCGGCGCGGATGTCGGCCCTGGCCTCGTCGATTTTCAGGAGCCGCGCCTCAAAAACATCGCGAGGGTCCACCAGCTTACGCAGGTTGACACCCATCACCCAATACTTCTCTTTGACAAAGCTGTTGATTTCCTTTTCCCGCTCGCACACCAGCCGCAGGGCCACCGATTGCACGCGCCCCGCGCTGGAGCCCCCGGGCACTCTCCGCCACAGCAAAGGACTTACCTTGTAACCCACAATGCGGTCCAGTACCCGGCGCGCCTGCTGCGAGTCCACCCGCCGCATGTCAATTTCACCGGGATGATCAAACGCCTCATGAATCGCCGCCGCCGTAATTTCATTATAGGTCACCCGGAAAAACTGATCAGCGGGCACCTGGTCCTGCAGCAGAGTCTTCAAATGCCAGGCGATAGCCTCCCCTTCGCGGTCAGGGTCGGGCGCCAGATAAACGCAGTCCACCTTGGCCGCCGCCTTCAGCAGATCCTCCACCACCTTCTGCTTGCCATCCATGATGCCGTACTGCGGTTTGAAATCATGCTCGACATCCACCCCCAGTTTTTTCTGCGGCAAATCCCGAACGTGCCCCATGCTCGCGGCCACGATGTAATCCGGACCCAGAATCTTGTTGATCGTTTTAGCTTTGGAAGGAGATTCGACGACTACCAGTTTTTTTCCCATGAGTGCTTACCTTCGCTGAACGTATGGCCCTGCATTGGGCGCGTGTTTTCACAAGGGGCGGAATCTTTTTCAAATGTCCCGGTAAAAAGCAATACCTTTTTGTTTTCCGGCTTGCCGTATCTGCCGCGCTGGGCTATCGATACCCGGTGATTTATTTAGGTTCCTGCTTGTTTTTATATGTTGTTTATTTATGCACTCGAATCCCGTCAAACCGCTGCGCATCGGACCGCTCCTCTTCGATTTTCCTGCGGTTCTGGCCCCCATGGCCGGCTATACGCACCGCCCTTTTCGCGAAATTTGTCATCATTTCGGCTGCGGGCTCGCCTATACGGAACTCACTGTGGCCGAAGGCATCGCGCGACGTCTTCCGCCCACGATGTTTTACCTCAACACCTCGCCGCTTGAAGGCCCGCTTGGCGCCCATCTCTACGCCAACAATCCCGAATCCGTGTACCGCGCTGCCCAGGTCATTAACGAAACCGGCGGCTTCGCCCTGATTGATATCAATGCGGGTTGCCCCGTGCGCAAAGTCATTTCCAAAGGCGCCGGCGCCGCCCTCATGCGTACCCCTCAACTCCTGCACGACATGGTTAAAGCCGCCAAAGCCGCCACACCACTCCCTGTGACCGTCAAAACCCGCATCGGACGCTCCTCCCACACCGGCGAAATGATGGAAGTCGCCCTCGCCATTCAGGAAGCCGGCGCCGACGCCATCACCATCCATGCCCGCTACGCCTGCGACAAACACAAAGGCCCCGCACATTGGGATAAACTCGCCGCGCTCAAACAGGCGCTCCGCATTCCGGTGATCGGTAATGGCGGTGCCGTGTCTACGGAATCCGTCCTGCACATGATCGCGGAAACCGGTGTCGATGGCGTCATGATCGGACGCGCCGCCCTCGGGCACCCCTGGCTGTTCGCCGCCGTCCGGGCCGCCATCCGCGGCGACTCCTGGACCGAACCCACTCTCGACGAAAAAAAACACTGGATTCTGGAGCATGCCCGGCGCTTTGCCGACCTGATGGAACGCGCCCCCCGCAAAGCCTCGGCCCGCCTCACTCCCGAGGAACACGCCTGCCGTCTTTTCCGTCCGCATCTCGCCTGTTACCTCCACGGAATACCCGGCGCCCGTCGCCTCCTTCGCGAATACGACGCCATCAACTCGCTTGCCGACATAGAGTCCATCCTGCACCGCATCACCAACCTCTCGACTCCATGAAGGCTATTGATAAACGCATGAAAACATATCTGGATTTTGTGAATCGCTACGAAGAATTGATGAACGCCGCCCGTTCGATTGCACCCCAAGACGTTCCTCCGGCAGAACGCACTGCGCTCGAACCGAACGCCCCCTGCGCGCTTATTTTTTCGCCGCATCCCGATGATGAAACCATCACCGGCGGGCTGCCGCTTCGCCTGCGCAAAGAAGCGGGCTTCCGAATCGTCAACGCGGCCGTGACGCTCGGAAGCCGGCGGGATCGGCGCGACGCACGCAAGGCAGAACTGGAAAACGCCTGCCTGCTGCTCGGCTTTGACGTGGTTCATCCTCTTGAAACCGGCTTGGAACACATTACCCCGGCGGCGCGCACTGAAGGCCTGGCCGATTGGCTGGACGCTGTTCGGCGTCTCTCCGAAATCCTTTGCCGCTTCCACCCATCGGTGGTTTTTCTGCCTCATGCGCACGACGGCAATTCCACGCACATCGGCACGCATCAACTCGTGATGGACGCCCTGAAAACCGCGCCCGTCACCCATTGTCTGCTGGTGGAAACCGAGTATTGGCAGCCGATGGAACAGCCAAACCTGCTTGTGGAATCCTCCACCGGCGACGTGGCGGAACTGATCGCGGCTTTGGCCCTGCACCGGGGCGAGGTGGAGCGCAATCCGTATCATCTCGGGCTGCCCGCCTGGATGCAGGATAACGTGCGGCGCGGGGCGGAACTGCTGGGCGGACAAGGCCACCGCGCACCACCCTTTCTGTTCGGCACGCTCTACCGACTCTCCCGCTGGGAAAACGGAGGCGTGTCCGATGCGTTGCCCAGGCATCCATTCATTGGCAGGAACGATCCGGTACGATGGTTCGCGGAATGAGAACCCGGCTCAGTTGACGGCGGCGTGTTCACGCATCCAGCGCTGAATACTGCGCGCGTCCGGCGAGTTCGGCGAAAGTTTCAAATATTCGCCGTAATGCTGCATGGCCTTTTCAGTCTGGCCGGGCTGATCAGCGTAAATCATACCGAGCAGCATGTGAGCGCTGGCATGGTCCGGCTGCCTGCGCAGGATTTCCAGCGCCTGTTTTTCGGCGGCGGAATCCTGCTTCATCTCGTGATAAATCAGGGCGAGGTTATAACGCGCGCCGACCATGTCCTCCTGAAGACGCAGGGCGTTCAGATAAGCCTCCCTGGCTAAATCCAGATCGCCGGTGGACAGGTAGGCCGATCCGAGATTGTAAAACGCGAGAGCAAAGGTGTCGTCGTTTTCAATGGCGCGTTTGAAATAATAAATGGCGCGGTCATACTCGCCGGCGGAAAGGTAATGTGTGCCCCGGTTGTAGGACTGAATGGCGGCGCGCTCTTTGCGCACAACGGTTTTGTTGTACGTCAACTGGCGGGAGGGCGGCGTAACCGTCGGGACCGGCGTTTCTTCCGCAACTGGACGCGCGAAACGGTGCGCGCGCGGCGGTTCGGCAGTGACTTTCGGAGTCGGCACCGGCGCAGCGGCGGCCGGAGACGTTCTGTTCGTCACGTTCTCAACAGGGCTTCCGCTCGAGATCGTAACGGTCTGGCGCTGAATGACAGGTTCCTTGACGCGCAACTCATTCACTTTTCGTCGCGCCTGAATGATGCGTACATCCTCCGGGAACATGCGCATAAACTCTTCATAGGCCTGTGCGGCTTTTTCGCGCGACCCCATTTCTTCATACACGCTGGCGAGCATCCAATAAGCATCGGCGCTGTTGCGATCCAGCTCCACCACTTTTTTCCAGGCAATCAGGGCCGTGTCGTACTCCTCGCACTGGGTGGCTGCCGCTGCCATCGCTTTCATGATGCTGTCGGAATCGGGTTTTAAAACAGCCGCCTGTTTGAAGCAGTTCAGCGCCGCCTGGTTTTCGCCCTTGGAGGAAAGATGCTTGCCCAGCGCAAAATGAGCGGGCGCCTGATCAAAGCAATCACTCACGGCCTTTTGCAGCGTCTGCTCGAAGAGATCAATCCGGTCTTTGCTGCGGGCCAGCTTGGCGGCCTGAATATAGGCGTTAAACGCATCCTTGGTGTTGCCCTGAGCCACCAAGCCGGCGGCCTGCTGAATGAACGCGTCATATTCCGGGAACGGAATTGGCGTGGGCGTCGGGCGCGGAGTAGGCGTCGGTGAAGGCGTGGGCGTCGGAGTCGGTGAAGGCACTGGCGTAGCCGTCGGGGGCGGCGTCGGGATCAACGTCGGCGCCGGGAGCGGCGTGGGTGTGGGCACCGGCGTGGCAGTGGGCAATGGGGTCGGTGCGGGCGCAAGGGTGGCGGTGGGCAACGGAGTCGGTGTGGGCAGCGGTGTCGCCGTGGGAAGCCGGCGCGGTGTGGGCGTGGCCACCGGAGTCGGCGTCAGGGTAGGCGTTGGCACCGGCGTGGCCGTACTGTGCGGAGTCGGTGTCTGGCGCAAATAAACAGTAGCGACGGGGAGCGGCGTGGGCGTCGGCCGTACTGCGGCGGGTGGTGTGACCGGCGATCGTTCCATCAGGGCGCGTCGGGCCTTCACCACGTAGGGTCCACTGGTTTCCAATTCCAGAAATTGGCGGTAATAGGCGCGAGCCTCCTGGGAATTATTCAGCACGTCTTTCTGGATCGTGGCCAGATTATACAGCGCCGGGGCATATGAGGGATTTTTTTCCAGGGCCTGACTCAGATAGGAAATGGCGGAATCGGCGCCTTCGGTGTTCAGTTCGGCCAGAGCCAGGGCCGTCAGAATGCGCGGCGACTCCGGAGCGCGATCCAGGGCCTCGTAGAGCGCCTGGCGTGCGGACGCCCAGTCACCCTGTTTGGCATACACCTGCGCCTGATATTCCAAGGCACGGGTATCCATACCGTCCATCAGTTTGGCCTCATTGAAAAGCGCAACAGACTGCTCAGAGTCGCCGCTCTTCGCATAGACGACGGCCAGATTGTATGTGGGTGTGACATCCTCGGGGTTCAGCCGGCGACTGTCATTGAAAGCATCCACGGCTTCCTCGACCAGCCCGAGCCTCCAATTGATCACTCCGAGGCGATTATAGGCGCCCGCATTCAGCTCGCTGCCTGGATATTTGCTGATCGCATTTTCCAGCAGTGTTTTGGCGCGCACGAAATTGCCGCGTTCATACTCTGTCTTGGCGTCGTTTAATTCTTCCTGACCGGGTTGATCGTAACAACCGAGCAGCAGAACCACGACGCCCAACATCGCCACCGTAAAAAATGTCACCAGTTTCCGCATAATGTTCCGTCAGGCTTTTAATCGAAAGATTTGCAGGACGTTATCCGTTCACTCCCCTTCTAATCAAAGAAAAAGCATGATTTTTTACGGACCGTACCCCGCCATGCTGATCGGTCATCCGTCGGGCGGACGCATCGGTGTTCCCTCTCCACCTTTTGGGGGCGCTCCACGAATAATGCTTTATCATACATAACGGCCGTGATAGAGAAACCCGCAGTTTATGAGTGTTTGTAGCATGGAAGTTGGATCGGCATGATTGTTTATCTTCTGTTATACAGCCTGTTGCTGCTGGTGCTGCTGGTCTGTTCCGCATTTTTTTCGAGCGCGGAGGTGGCTTTTTTCTCGTTGACGCCGCAGCAAATACGCCGGCTGGGGGGTGAAAGGCCGGAGGCCGCCGGACGGATTGAAGCGGTTCTGACGCGCCCGCAAAGCCTGCTCTCTTCCATTCTGATCGGCAATACACTGGTGAACACCTGTGCATCCGTCGTGGCGTACGAAATGGTCTGCGCCCTGGGATTCCGTTTTGCCGAAGAAATTACGATCCCGATCATTACCGTGATGCTGCTGATTTTCGGAGAAATTGGCCCGAAGCGATTTGCTATTCACCGCAATGAGTTTTTAGCGCTGCATTACGCCGGTATCATGCCTGGCGTGATTGCTGCCGCCACGCCGGTGCGCCTCCTGCTGGAGCAGATTACCCGGTCCCTGAAATATTTCTTTCACAATCGGGGCAAAGAACTTTCTGAAGAAGAGTACGAAACACTGGTCGACATGAGTCAGGACGCGGGCGTACTGGACGAACATGAAGTGAATATGGTCAAGACGATCATGCGGCTTGAGGATTTACAGGCCGGCGACATCATGACGTCGCGCATGGACATCATCGGCGTTGACCTGAATGCGCCGGAAGATGCCGAGCGGATTATCCGGAAAGCCCGGGTTCCCCGTGTCGTGCTGTACCGGGATAATCTCGATAACATTGAAGGAATTCTGGACGTTCGCGCCTGGATGCTGGACCCGGAACGCCGCCTTTCCCCCGCCACGCAACCGCCCTTCTACATTCCAAAATGCGCCCGGCTGAATCGCCTGCTGGAAGATTTTCAGACCCGTCGGGACCGCATGGCGATTGTAGTCGATGAGTACGGCGGAACGGAGGGCATCATCACACGCGGCGATATTCTCGAAGAAATCGCGGGCAACGTGGGCGATGAACATTCGTATCAGGCCCTGCAAATCGAACCGCTGGGCGTGGGGCACTGGCTGGTGGATGGCCAAATCAGCCTGGAAACGCTGAATGCGGAACTGAGCCTGAATCTTCAATCCGAGGGTAGTGATCGGCTGGCCGGATGGGTTTCAGAGCAGGCCGAACGCCTGCTGCAACCCGGCGAAGAAGTGATCAGCCAGGGGTGTCTGGCCATTGTCAGCCAGCGGCGGCGACATCGGATTACCCTGGTGGAATTGATCAGGCTCCAGGAGGAGGATAACGCATGAATGAGCTTTCTTTACATGCCGTCATGCTGGTGAGCTGCATGCTCTTCTGCGCCCTCTTTTCCGGAATGGAAACCGCCGTGATTTCCTTGAATCGGGTCCGTCTCCAACACCTGTTGCGCAACAGAGTCCGCGGGGCAAAAGAGCTGGATTTCTTTTTAAAGAATCCTGATCAATTGCTCGGTACGGCACTGATTGGAACAAATTTATGCACCGTCGTTTGCTCCGTGTCCGCCGCGAGCATCGCAACGACCCTCTTCGGCGCGGCCGGGTCCTGGATTTCCGGCATCGTCATGACAATCGCCCTGCTCATTTTTTCAGAGTATCTTCCAAAAGCCTGGTTCCAATGTCGGCCGGCCCTGCGCGGACGCCACTTTGCCCCGCTACTTCGCCTGATCAGCCGCATTTTGCATCCGGCTGTTCAATTGATTATGGCGCTCTGTCGGATTCTATTTCCTGCGGCTGGACCGCAAACGCCGGAGTCCGCCCATGTCATCACCCGGGATGAACTGAAGCATCTGACCATGGAAACGGAACGCACCGGCGTGCTTTCCGCGAAGGAACGGCAGATGATTCACCAGGTCTTTGATCTTGATCGAAAGACCTGTCTGGACATCATGACGCCGCGGGCAGACATGGCTCTGGTTTCAGCCGATATGCCGCGCGGGACGCTGCTCGACCTGGCACGAAAAAAGGAGCACAATCGTTATCCGGTGTATCGCCGCGACCCGGCCGATATCGTGGGCATCGTGAATGTATTTGATGTGGCCACCGATCCGTTCCCCGCCGGAAAAACCGCCGCGGACTACATGCGCGCGCCACAGTTCGTTGACGTGAACACCCAGCCGGATGAAGTGCTGGCCCGCATGCGTCATTCCCATCAGCCGATTGCCATTGTCACAGGACCGCACCGGGAAATCCTCGGGCTGATCACGCTGGAGGATGTCATTGAAGAGATTATCGGAAGCAGCCGAGCTGCTCAGTCATCGGTTTGAGCCCGCTTCAGGCGGCGGCGATCAATTTCAGACAGATACTGTTTGCGAAGCCGAATGTGGTTCGGCGTCACTTCAACCAATTCATCATTGGCGATATATTCCAGCGCCTCCTCCAGGCTGAGTCGAATAGGCGGCGCGATCTTCATATTGCGATCAGAGCCCGCTGCACGCATATTCGTGAGCTGCTTGCCCTTCTGCAGGTTCACCACCAGGTCGTTGTCCTTGCAGTGTTCCCCCACGATCATGCCTTCATAGGTGACTTCGCCGACATCAATGAAAAAGAACCCGCGCGACTGCAACCCGTCAATGGCATACGCCACGGCCTTACCGGAATCCATACTGACCAGTACGCCGTTGCTGCGTTGCGGAATAACGCCTTTAAACGGTGCATATCGCAGAAACCGGTGCGAAATTACCGCCTCACCCGCCGTGGCCGTAGTCATTTTGGTACGCAGGCCGATCATGCCGCGTGTGGGAATATTGAATTCCATCATCTGCCGGTTTTCATGTTGCTCCATACGCATCATTTCCCCGCGGCGCTGTCCCACCAACTCAATAATCTTTCCAGCGCTGTCCAGCGGAGCATCCACGGCGAGGATTTCCACCGGTTCCTGCTTCTGCCCATCTATTTCCTTAATAATGACGTGCGGCTGCGAGACCGTCATCTCATAGCCTTCCCGCCGCATGTTCTCGATTAAAATGGAAAGATGCAGCACGCCGCGTCCGCTGACCTTAAAACTTTCGCCCATATCCTCCACGCGAAGCGCCACGTCTTTCTGCACTTCACGGAACAGGCGTTCGCGCAGGTGACGGCTGCTGGAAAAGCGACTGTCCTGCCCGAAAAACGGAGAGTCGTTCACGCGAAACATCATGGAAATGGTCGGCTCGTCTATGCTGATCAGGGGAAGCGCCTCGGGCTCATCCGCGTCGCTCACCGTATCACCGATATCCACGCCCTCAAGGCCCACCACGGCGCAGAGATCGCCGCAGCGTACTGAGGCCTGCTCCTGGCGTTCCAATCCCTCAAAGGTGAACAGTTGCTTAATCTTAACAGGCACATGCGAGCCGTCACGTTTGAGCAGCACATGCGACATACGTACATCCAATTCGCCGCGATACACGCGCCCGATGCCGATACGCCCCACATAATCGTTGTAGTCGAGCGTCATGACCTGCATCTGAACCGGGCCCTCGCGGTACATCGGACCGGGAATATGCTCCAGCACGGCATCCATCAGCGGGATAATGTTTTCCCGTTTGTCTTCCAGATTGCGCACCGCCCAGCCTTCACGACCGCTGGCATACAGGAGCGGGAAATCCAACTGTTCATTGGTGGCCTTGAGTTCCACGAAGAGATCAAAAACCTTTTCATGCACTTCATCCGGACGCGCCATCGGCTTGTCGATTTTATTGATCACCACCATCGGCTTGAGATTCAGTTGCAGCGCCTTGTCCAGTACGAAACGAGTTTGCGGCATCGGCCCTTCGGCGGCATCCACGAGCAGCAGGACGCCATCCGCCATTTTCAGTACGCGCTCCACCTGCCCGCCGAAATCGCTGTGCCCCGGAGTATCGATCACATTGATTTTCACACCTTTGTACGGCACACTGATGTTCTTGGCCAGAATGGTGATCCCTCGTTCGCGTTCCAGATCATTGCTGTCCAGAAAGCACTCCTGCACAACCGAGGTGTCCCGGAACAAGTGCATTTGTTTCAAAATTTCGTCCACCAGCGTGGTCTTACCGTGGTCGACATGGGCGATAATAGCTATATTTCTGATGTTCTGTACGCGTTTCATGGGTTCCCGTTTCTGAATGAAGGCGCGCATGGTAGATCAAAAAATCGGTTTGACCAGCAAAATCCATTACAAGTTAATCAGATACGGCGATTTCACGGCTGAACACCCTGCTCCAGACAACTCCGCACCTCGCGTACGGTGGCACATGCCAGCAAGCGCTCCGCATAGACCCGGGCGGACTCCGCATTCAAGCCCTGAACACATCGCTGCACGGCGGGAATGGCATGAGGATCCATGCTCAGGCGCCGAATGCCGATCCCCAGCAGAAACGGAATGAGCGCCGGAGCCGTGGCCATATCGCCGCAGATGGAAAGCGGAATATCCTGCGCAGAGGCCGCCTTGACGATACGCCGCACACAGCGCAATACCGCCGGATGGGCCGGCTGATAGAGGTCGGCAATCTGATCATTGGTACGATCCACCGCCAGCAGGTATTGAATCAGATCATTGCTGCCAATGGATATAAACTGTGCTTCGCGCGCCAATTCCTCAATCACCTCCACTACCGAGGGCAACTCCACCATCACCCCCAATCGGGGCGTCGGATTATGACCGATCCCCTCTTTCGCCAGCTGCCGAATGCACTCCTGCACCAGATCCCGCGCCTCCCTAAAGTCATCCACCGATGCCACCAGCGGAAACATAATCTGCAATTCGTGCCCCTCCCCGGCCCGGAGAAGCGCCCGCAGTTGCTGACAGAAAATATCCTTATAGCGCAGAGAAAACCGGAGCGCCCGCAACCCTAAAAACGGATTGGCCTCACTGCGGTGCGGAAAATAATCGAGCATTTTATCGCCGCCGATGTCCAGTGTGCGAAAAACCACGCTTTTCCCGGGCATTTCCGTTAAAATCCGATGATAAATTGGACACTGCTCTTCTTCGGAAGGAAAATTCGTACGGATAATGAACGGGAATTCACTGCGGTAAAGCCCCACACCCTCGGCCTTGAAACGGTGAGCCAGCACGAGATCGCTGACTAAATTGATGTTGGCCAGCAGATGAACCCGAACGCCATCGGATGTTTCCGTCTGGTCCGCCACCGATTCTCCGGCGTCCGCCCCCCCGCGCAAGTCGCAAAGCGGACGGTAACGAAGCCGCACATCATCCGGCGGATTAACAAAGACATTCCCCTGCCCGGCATCAATAATCAATTCCGCATCCGCCGGAATGGCTTCCGCATACTCGGCGGAAAGCACTACCACCGGCATCTCCAGCGAACGGGCCAGAATCGCCACATGAGCCGTCACGCCCACTCCGCCAATCAGCACCAGACCTTCCGCGCCGGTTGCCGCATACTTCAGCACATCCGAAGGCAGAATGTCCTGCCCGACGATTATCTGACGTTCGTGTTCCGAGCGCTCCGTTCTGTCCGGCTGCAGATTTCGTATCAAACGCAATCCGATATCCTTCACATCCTGAACCTTCTCCTGCAGGCGCGGATTGGCACTGGTGGAAAACAACTTGATGTACTCGTTGGACACCGACGCGATCGCCTCCGAAACGCCCGTGCCCTGTTCTATCAGTTCGCGCATCCGCCCGGAATAGTGTCCATCTTTCAGAATCAACAGCTGCGCACTGAAAATCAGCGAGGCGAAATCCATCAGGCGACCTTCCAACTCCTGCTGCAACTGATCCAACTGCGCCTCGGACCTCCTCAGCGACTCCTCAAACTGCACCGCAGTGTAGGCGGCGGTTGCATGGCAGCCGTTTTCAACCGTGATAAAGGTGTCGTGACCCCGATGAATCAGCGCCGCACGCCCACAGGCTACGCCCTGCGAGGCCCCCTGGCCTTTGATAAAGCCGCCTTCCGCTTTCCCGGCGGATTCCGAACCCGGCTGCCGGATACGGGCCTGCCGCAAACTTATCAGCAGATTGGCATTTTCAATCGTGGAGGCCAGTTGTGCGGCAATCGCGCGCAGGGCGTTAATATCATTCTTATTGAAATAGTCCGGCTGCGTATCCTGAACCACCAGCACGCCCACCCGACGCAGTCCATGCAGAATGGGAACCGCAAGAAATGATTCATACCGTTCCTCCCTGGTTCCGGGAAAATACTTAAAATGCGGATTGCGCGCCGCGTGCCCTTCGCAGATCGGCCGCAGTTCTTTCAACGCCACGCCCGTCAGCCCCTCGCCGGACTTCATGCGAATCTGCCCCACGCTACCCTCACTGAGTCCCTGATTGGCGCGAAGCACCAGTTCGTTGGACGGTTCCTCGAGCATATAAATCGAACACACCGCCGCATTCATGTGATAAGCGATCACGCTCACCGCCGTCTGCAGGAAATCCTCCAGATTCTGGCTTTTCTGAAACAACCCCGCCAATTCACCGATGCTGCAAATCATCTCCACATTATCTTTTTTCATCATGCCGCCCACGCACCCCTTCCGTGACTCTTCGCCTCGCTCCGATCCAAGGCTCGTGACACCTGCCCCTCATTTTCATTCGAACACGCGAAAAAGCAACCGGATAATGAACTGGTTTCGGGCAGGAACATGTGATAGGTGTGCCGTGTTTTACAACTGCATAATCAGCAACCGGATCCCGACATGGCACTGAATATGGATGAATCGGAACTCGATTTTCACCGAATTTGTATGCGTATGGCACTGCGTGAAGCCGAGGCGGCCCGTGAAGAAGGCGAAGTGCCTGTGGGCGCTGTAATCATTCATCACGGCGAACTGATTGCCAAGGCGCACAACCAGACGGAACTGCTGAAAGATCCCACGGCACACGCCGAAACGCTTGCCATCACGCAGGCATCCTCCGCACTGGGCGATTGGCGTCTGAATGAATGCACACTCTACGTCACCAAGGAACCATGCCCCATGTGTGCGGGCGCCATCATCCTGGCTCGGATTCCGCTTGTCGTTTGGGGCGTGGATGATCCAAAGCGCGGCGGCGCGGTGTCCGTATTCAACATTCTGCAGCATCCGCAGCTCAATCACCGCTGCGAAATCCAGCGGGGCATCCTCGAATCGGAATCCCGCGCCCTGCTTCAATCTTTTTTCCGCGAGCGGCGCGTGCTCGGTCAATAGATCGACTGGTTCAATCGAGCCCGAAACGCTTTCTTTTTTTCAAGAGCGTCACCCGATTGATGTTCCACTCATTCGCCATGATGGTGGGCTTGCCTTCGTACTGACGCAACAGCAGCTGCAACAGCATACACTCCAGTTCATCGTGCAACTCATCATAATGGCGCATTCCGGAAGCCTGCCGTTCGCTCAGCCATTCCGCCAGTACTTTTTCCATGCGCTGTCCGCTCTGCCCCGGCTGCCTGCCCCGGCTAATTTCCTCCTGCAAATCATCGGACTCGATGCGCTGATTGGAGCAAACCGCCGCCGCCCGTTCGAGTACGTTTTTCAACTGCCTTACATTCCCGGGCCACTCATACTGATTGAGCAGCTCAAACGCCCTGTCGCTGATTTGTATGGCGGCGCCTTTTGGAATGCGCCCCAGAAAATAGGCGCACAGGGCAGGCAGATCTTCCATGCGATCAACCAGCGAAGGCAATTTGATTTCCAATACCTGCAGCCGGTAATACAGATCCTCACGAAACCGCCCGGCGCGCACTTCATCCGTCAGGTTTTTATTGGTCGCAGCGATCAAACGCAAATCCACCTGAATGTCCGAACGCCCGCCTACCCGATTGAAAACCCGCTCTTCGACAAACCGCAGCAGTTTGGCCTGAATCGGCAGCGGAATATCCGCAATTTCATCCATCAACAGGGTTCCGCCCGCCGCACGTTCCACATGGCCTGCACGCGCCGCCTGCGCACCGGTGAAGGAATTTTTTTCGTGTCCGAACAGTTCGCTTTCGAGCAGATCTTTCGGAAAGGTGCTGCAATGCAGATTCACAAAGGGACCGTTACGACGTTCGCTGTTCATGTGAATCGCGCGTGCGCACAGCGTTTTTCCCGTGCCCGTGGCGCCGGTCAGCATCACCGGGACATCACTCATGCAGGCATGCGCAATCTGGCGGTACACCTGCTGCATGGAAGGTGCCCCGCCAATCAAAATAGCGCCATCGGCCTGCTCAGCCTCCGGTGCGCCGGTGGACGCGACGCCCGTTTTACCCGACAGCAGTTTGCGAATCGCTGATTGAAACACCTCCATATCAAACGGCTTCACCAGATACTCCGCCGCCCCCATGCGCCGCGCATGCACCGCATTATTCAAATTTCCGTGCGCGGTGATAATCAACACAGGCCCCTCAAAGCCCTCTTCGCGGGCCCGGGCAAACAGATCCAGACCATTCATGTCCGGCAAGCCAATATCCAACACCACCAGATCCACGGAATGTTCCTTCAGGCGGGCAAGACCTGCGCCGCCGGAGTACACACACTCCGCAGAACAGCCCATCCGACGGCAGCCCACCTCCAACGCCGAAGCCAGCGCCTCCTCGTCCTCCACGATCAACACCGACTTGCCAGATACCGTCATGCGTTCACTCCCGATTCCTGCGGAAGAATAACCGTGACCAAACCACCCCGGGCTTCACGCCGATTACTCAACAGCAACCGTCCTCCGTGCGCTTCCACCATTTCACGGCTGACCGTCAATCCAACGCCCATACCCCCTTCGCGCTCGGAATAAAACAACTCGGTGCCCTGTTCCAGCGCCTTCACACTGAACCCCACGCCCGTATCCGCGAATGAAATTATCACGTGCCCGTTTTCGATTCGCGAATTGATACTCAAAACACCACCCTGCGGCATGGCTTGAATGGCATTCTTCATGAGATTTCCGAAAACCACGCTCATGCGCGCCCGATCCACCCGAATCCGATGCGCGGGGTCAACCTCGGCAGCCATCCGGACCCGCGCATAATCAGCCATCGCCCGATAAACGTCCGAAGCTTCGCTCACTAAATCCGCGACGGAGCAGCACACTTGCTGCACGGGTGCCGGCTGAATGAGGTACATCCACTGATTGACCAGGTTTTCCACGCGATTTAACTCCCGGTCAAACACCGGAAGCAGGCGAGCCATCGTCTCGCGCCGCTCCTCATCACTGCCGCTCGACTGCAAAAGCTGGATGTGCATTTTCATCCCGGCGACCGGATTTTTCACCTCATGAGCAAATCCGGCGGCCATGTGCAAAAGAGCTGCCTGCTTTTCCGCCATCAGACGGCATTCTCTTTCCCGCACC
>CAZISY010000077.1:3037-17328 GCA_964542025.1 uncultured Verrucomicrobiota bacterium | reverse complement strand
ACAACGGCACGGGTTCTCTTTTACCCCCCAGTCAGCAGGGCGTCAAACTATTTGTACCCAAGACGGTTACGGGTCCATCTTTCGTTTTTTTCACACCCTGCCATTTTTCGTCTGTTCTTTTCCTCTGCGCCCATTACACTGTTTTTACAGTTTTGCACACGTCCACGGATGATGGCTGTAAACGGCTATGAAAGAGAATATCAGAAGTGAGGAATACCAGCGGCTTCTGCGTTGGCTGCGTGCGCGCCGGATGGAAGCGGGGCTTTCCATGCGATCAATGGGCACATTGATGAACGTTCCCCATACGTGGATTCAGAAAATCGAACAGGGCAATCGCCGTCTTGATCTGTTGGAATACACGGAACTCTGCAAGGCTCTGCAATGCGATCCGCAGGAGGGATTACACATTTTGGAAGCCGCCAACACACCAAAACGCAAACGGAAGAAAACGGCGAAAAATCCATTTCCTCACGTTTCAGATCCCTAAACCACGCCTGAGTCATTTGACACGTCTTGCTCCTCTCTATCTCCAGAAACCCAGGAATTCGTGATTTTTCGAGATTTCCTAATGACATTTCTGGACATGGCGTGTACGTTGTCCCCCATTGTCATTATTTGGGAATGGATCCTCACTTGGAGCGCCTATGCAACTGTCGGTTAAAGATGTCGCTAAGTTGTTGAATGTCACAGAGAAAACGATTTATCGCTGGATCAAGCAGGAAAGTATTCCGGTTTATCGTATCAACGAGCAGTGCCGATTCAACCGTGCGGAAATTTTGGAATGGGCCACATCCCGCCGGATTGCCTTTTCGCCAGAGATGCTGACGGAATCCAACGAGAGTGCTCAACTTCCGAGTCTAACGGAAACCCTTCGAACCGGCGGCGTGGTATACCGGTTGGAAGGCGATGACAAACCGTCCGTTCTGCGCGCTGTCGTAGATGTCATGCGCCTGCCGGAAGAAGTGGACCGCGAGTTTCTCTACCAGGTGTTGCTGGCTCGTGAAACGCTGGGGTCCACCGGCGTGGGTGACGGCATTGCCATTCCGCACGTACGCAACCCCATCGTTCTGCACATCACAAAACCCATCATCACGCTCTGTTTTCTGGAGCACCCCATCAATTTCGGGTCCATCGACGGCGAACCGGTGAATATCCTGTTCACGCTGATCAGCCCAACGGTGCGGGCGCATCTGCACCTGCTCTCGCGCCTGAGCTTCGTCCTGCAGAACCAATCTTTCAAGCAGGCGCTTAAACGTCAGGCGCTTCGTGATGAACTGATGGACGAACTGGCGCGGGCGGAAGCGGTGCTCCCCATGATCTCCGCCCTGGTAACCTGATTGCATGTGCTGGATGTCCACGATGGTTATGCCGTTCTCCATACTCTTTGTTTCAGCAGCCGTTGTTCTCCATGGAATAAGCGGCGTGCCGGGACTCTGGCTGAGGCGCACGTCACCGGTCGGTCAACGGATCGCAACCGGCCTGTCGGTTTGTGCGGCCGTGCTTGGTCTGATCGGCGCATGCCTGGGGCTGGCTCATCCGATCACCGCACCGATTGCATTGTCCTGGCGTGTCCTGGGTGAACCGCTCACGGTTGGACTGGATGCCCTGAGCGCCTTCTTTCTGATCCCGTTGTTTCTGATGGGCGGCCTCGGCTCCATCTACGGCCTGCGGTACTGGGCGCAAGAGGAACATCCCGAAAACGGACGCGCGCTCCGTCTGTTCTGGGGGCTGACGGTTACAGGCATCGCACTCCTGCTGATCGCCCGTCATGCCGCACTCTTTTTGCTGGGCTGGGAGCTGATGGCCATCTCCGCGTTCTTTATGATCAGCACAGAGGATCATCTCCCGGACGTACGCCAATCGGGCTGGATTTATCTGGTCGCCACACACACCGGGACCCTTGCACTGTTCGCCTTCTTCGCTCTCTATCGCCACATCACCGGCTCCTTTGAACTACGCGCCATCGGCATACACGAGGCTGGACTCGCCCCGCTCACCGCGCTCTTTCTGCTTGCGTTGACCGGCTTCGGACTCAAGGCCGGCATGATGCCGCTGCATTTCTGGCTTCCGGGCGCGCATGCCAATGCCCCGAGTCACGTCTCAGCCCTCATGTCGGGCGTACTGATTAAAATGGGAATCTACGGGTTGGTCCGCTTCGTGGGCTATCTACCCGCCCCCCCCATCAGCTGGGGCGTACTGATTCTGATTGCCGGATGCGTCAGCGGCGTACTGGGCGTTGCCTTCGCCATCGGCCAGCACGATCTGAAACGCCTGCTGGCTTATCACAGCGTGGAAAATATCGGCATCATTCTGATGGGCTACGGCCTGGCTATGATCGGACGCAACCTCAACAACCCGCTCTGGATTGCTCTCGGATTGGGCGGATGCCTCCTGCACGTCTGGAATCACGGACTCTTCAAAGCCCTCCTCTTTCTGAGCGCGGGATCAGTCATTCACGCCACAGGCACCCGCACCATCGACCGAATGGGCGGCGCCGCCAAAACCATGCCCTGGTCCGCCGCGCTCTTTCTGATCGGCGCCGCAGCCATTTGCGGTCTGCCTCCATTGAACGGATTCGCCAGCGAATGGCTGATTTATCTCGGCCTGCTGCATACCGTACACCCTCAACCCGCCGCCTGGCCCGCCGCATCGCTGGCCATCCCGGTACTCGCCCTGATCGGGGCGCTTGCCCTGGCCTGCTTCGTGAAAGTATACGGCGCGGTATTTCTGGGAAACGCCCGCGACGAAAAATGCTGCGCCGGACACGAGGCGCCCTGGGCCATGCGCGCGCCGATGGTGGTCCTCGCTCTGGCCTGCTTCATCATTGGCCTCTTCCCGTTCGCTGTCGCGCCCGCCCTGAATCAGGCCATAGCCGCCTGGTCCCCGGCCCCCTTCCCGCCCCTCCCCGATTTACGGCACTACGCCCCACTGCCCATTCTCACCATCACCGGCCTCTTCCTGCTTATCTTTTGCGGAGCTCTCACCCATCGTCTTGTCCGCTCCCTGCGCCGGATCGCCCCGCAAACCCCGGCGGAAACCTGGGGCTGCGGCTATTCAAAACCCACGGCGCGCATTCAGTATACGGCGTCCTCATTCGTCCAGTTTCTCCTCCGTCTGTTCCGGGGCATTATGCGTCCGCATGAACATCGTCCGGATATGCGCCCGCTCTTTATGCCGCCGTCTTCCTTCTCCACGCATGTCGACGAGCCGGTACTGGATCGCCAGCTCCTCCCGGCCTGTTCGCGCATCGCCGAATGGTTCGTGCGCCTGCATCCGATCCAGAAGGGCTATACGAATCTTTATCTGATGTATGTGCTCTTCGCCGTGATCGCCCTACTGATTTGGACCATGCCCGTGGGACACCTTTTTGAACAACTTTTTACACGCTAGAACAGGATGACGTATGACTTGCCCGATTTGTTATGAAATGAAGGAATGGATCAACACCGGAGCCGACCCGCTTCACCTGATGCTTGCGGCCGCGCTGCTCATGATCTGCAGCGGCATTCCCGCCTGCTTCATGCCGCGTACATCGAACAACGGACAGCGCCTGACCGCCGCCCTCATGCTGGCGGGCGCCGCGACAGGGCTCTTCGGCTGGCTGTGTGCAATCCGCGCCGGAACCCCGTGCGCCCTGATCCTGCCGTGGAGTTTGCCGTGGGGCTCGTTCTCCGTGGCGATTGACGCCGTGAGCGCCGTTTTTCTGTTTCCCATTCTGCTGATTCCGGCCCTCGGGTCCGTCTACGGCCTGAACTACTGGCGGCAATCCGATCATCCGGCCAACGGGCGCGGGCTGGGGCTGTTCTACGGTATGCTCGCCGGCGCCATGATTTTTGTTGTCCTGGCGCGCGACTCGGTCCTCCTGCTTATCGCCTGGGAAATCATGGCGGTTTCGGCTTTCTTCCTCGCCGCGACCGATCATGAAGATGCCGAAGTGCGGCGCGCCGGATGGATTTATCTGGTGGCCACGCATACCGGAACCATCTGCCTGATGGCCCTGTTTGTCCTGCTTCGCCGCATCAACGGAACATTCGACCTCACCACACTGCCCGCCGGAACGCCTTCGGCGCTTGTCACCACGCTGTTCGTACTGACGCTGATCGGGTTTGGTTTCAAGGCAGGGATCATGCCGCTCCACGTCTGGCTTCCGGGCGCTCATGCCAACGCGCCGAGTCATGTTTCCGCCGTGATGTCCGGCGTTATGCTGAAAATGGGCGTGTACGGCATCGTCCGCCTGCTGATGCTGATGCCCCCGCTGCCGACGCGGGCCGGCGGCATCCTGCTTGCACTGGGAGCCCTGTCGGGAATACTCGCCATGGCATTTGCGCTGGGCCAAAACGATGTCAAACGCCTGTTGGCCTACAGCAGTATTGAAAATATCGGCATCATCACCATGGGTATCGGCCTGGCCACGCTCGGACGCTCCCTGGACCGCGCCGATCTGATTGCCCTGGGTCTCGGCGGCGCGCTGTTTCACGTCTGGAGTCACAGCCTCTTCAAGTCACTGCTGTTTATGAATGCCGGCGGGCTGATCCACGCCTCGCATACGCGAAACATGAACCTCATGGGCGGGCTTGCCAAATTCATGCCCTGGTCGGCCGGATTGTTTGCGCTGGGCGCGGTGGCCATTTGCGGTCTGCCACCGCTGAACGGATTTGCCGGCGAATGGCTGATCTACCTCGGACTCTTCAAGAGTATGGACGCCTCTGCAGGAACGGCCTGGCCCGCCGCCGCCCTGGCTGCCGCGGCGCTGGCCATGATCGGCGCGCTGGCATTGGCCTGTTTTGTGAAACTGTATGGAACCGTCTTTCAAGGCCTGCCGCGCCGCGCACTCGAACACAAACCGCACGACCCCGCAAAAACCATGCTGCTGGCCATGATCGTCCCCGCCGCGGCCTGCCTGCTGCTAGGACTCTTTCCGCACCTCGCATATCCCATTATTCACCGCGCGGTTTTCGCCTGGGCGCCATCGACTTCCGCGCCCATCCCGTCCATGGCCACCTCCCTGGTTTGGATCAGCCGCCTGGGCCTTTTGCTGCTGGGCGGTATCCTTCTGCTCTTTCCGCTGATCCGCGCCACGGTCCGCCGCCGGGCCTCCCCGAAAAGTATGGACACCTGGGGCTGCGGCTACACCCGTCCCACGCCGCGCATTCAGTACACCGCCACGGGATTCGCGCAAATGCTGGTGGCGCTCTTCGCCCGACTCATCGCGCCACGCATCCGCACCTTCACCATTAAACCGCCGTTCCCCAAACCGTGCCGCTTTGAAACGGACGTGCCGGACGCCATCCTCGACCGCGCCGTACTCCCCTTCTTCCGTCTGACCGGCCGGGCCTTCCCGACGTTGCGCCTGCTGCAACAGGGACGCATTCAGATTTATCTGCTCTACATTTTCATCATCGTCACCGGATTGCTCATCTGGGTGGATTTTTTTAAGTAATCGGAGAAACACAAACAGGGAATGGACTATGATCACGGTTCTTTTTCACACTGTACTGCTGCTGGCGCTCCCGCCGCTGCTGCCGGGCATCATTAACAAAACAAAAGCGCTCATCGCCGGACGCAAGGGGCCGCCCGTGCTCCAGCTCTACTATGATCTCTTCAAGCTGGCCCGCAAGCATGTGGTGATCAGCCGTACCACTACCTGGATTTTCATCGCCGCGCCGGTGGTCACGCTGGCCGCGCTGCTGATTGCCGGCCTGATGGTTCCGCTCGGCTCCTTTTCCGCGCCGATCGCCTTCACCGGCGACCTGATTCTCTTTGCCTACCTGCTTGCGCTCGGACGCTTCTTCACCACAGCCGCCGCGCTGGACACCGGTTCTTCCTTCGAGGGCATGGGCGCGGCTCGCGAAGTCACTTTCGCCTGCCTCTCGGAACCGGCTCTCTTTTTCGCGCTGCTGGTGCTGGCCAAAATGTCGGGCTCGCTGATTCTGAATGATCTGCTGCACGCCCCGCTGGCGGCTTCGTGGCAGACGGCGGCCGCGCCGATTGTGCTGGTGGCGGTCGGTCTCTTCATCCTGCTGCTTGCGGAAAACTGCCGCATTCCGGTGGACGATCCGAATACGCACCTTGAACTGACCATGATCCACGAGGTCATGGTGCTGGATCACAGCGGACCCCTGCTCGGCCTGATTCTGTACGGCGCGGCCATCAAACTGTTCGTCCTGAGTGCGCTGTTTCTGCACATCGTGCTGCCGTTCCAATTCGCATCCCCGCTGCTGAACGGCGCGCTGTTCATTGCGGAGATGCTGGGCGTCGCGGTGGGTGTCGGCCTGGTGGAATCGGCCATGGCGCGCCTGCAAATGCGCCATGTTCCCTACCTGCTGATTGCGGCAATTCTGTTCTGCGGGTTCGGCTTTATTTTATTAGTGAGGTAAATCATGAGTCCATTCCTTAACGCATTACTGGTGCTGGTGCTCGCCCTGAATCTATTCATGCTGGGCACAAGCCGAATTCTGACCGTCATCCGCATGGTGACCCTGCAGGGTATCCTGCTCGGCCTTATGCCGCCGCTCATTCATGCGGAGGCCGGCCTGTCCGCCCTGTTTGCCGCAGTGGCCGCCATCGCGCTGAAGGGCGTGGTCATTCCCGCCATGCTGACACGCGCCATGCGCGATGTGCAAATCAAACGCGAAGTGGAACCGCTGATCGGTTTTCTGCCGTCGATGCTCCTGGGCGCGCTGGCCACCGGCTTCGCGCTGATCTTTGCCGCCAAGCTGCCGCTGGCCGGGCAACATACCACCCCGCTGCTGGTTCCCGCCGCCCTCTCCACCATGTTCATCGGCTTTATTCTGCTGACCACGCGGGCCAAAGCCATCACTCAGGCCATGGGCTACCTCGTGCTGGAAAACGGCATCTTCATCTTCGGCCTCATGCTGGTGGACGTCATGCCGCTGATTGTGGAGCTGGGCGTCATGCTGGATATCTTCGTCGGCATTTTCATCATCTGCATTATTGTGAACCATGTGAACCGGGCGTTTTCCTCACTGGACACGCGCCGCCTGGCAACCTTGAAGGAATAAATCCATGAATGTGGCAATGATCTGTATCCCTCTGCTGATGGCCCTTGTCGCCGCGCTGCTGCCGTCGGACCGCCTGCGTCCGTGGCTGTTGCCGTTCACCACGCTGATTCACTTCGCACTGACCGTGAAGGCTGTCTTCTTCCCCGGACAGTTTTCCATGTCCGACTGGCTGGCGCTGGATCCGGTCGGGAAGCCGGTGCTGCTGCTGGTGAGTTTTCTGTTTCTGGTGGTTTCTTTCTACATCACGGGCTATCTGCGCTACCGAAGCGAGCGCCCGAACCGCGTGTTCTGCGCCTGCCTGCTGAGCTGCCTCGGCACCCTGACGCTGGTGACCTGGTCGAATCATCTCGGCGTGATGTGGGTGGCCATCGAAACCACGGCGCTGAGCACGGCCCCGCTGATCTACTTCAATCACAATCCGCGATCCATCGAAGCCACCTGGAAATACCTCCTGATCGGATCGGTCGGCATTGCCCTGGCTCTGCTCGGCTCGTTCTTCCTGGCCTATTCCTCCCTCTATTCCGGCCTGCACCCCACACTGCTGTTTGAAGAACTGCTCCGTCATGCGCCGCAACTTTCCAAACCCTGGCTGCATGCCGCTTTCGTACTCATGCTCGTGGGCTACGGCACCAAAATGGGCCTCGCACCCATGCACACATGGAAACCGGACGCCTACGGCGCCGCGCCCGGCGCGGTGGGCGCCCTGCTGGCAGGCGGCGTCACGAGCTGCGCCTTCCTCTGCATCCTGCGCATCTACCAGATTTGCCAGGCGGCGGGCGATGGCCCCTATATCGCGCCGATCCTGCTTTTCATGGGCCTGCTCTCCATGGCCATCGCCGGTATCTTCATGGTCGGCCAGCAGGACTACAAACGCATGCTGGCCTACTCCAGTGTGGAGCACATGGGCATTCTGATTCTCGGTCTGGGGCTCGGTGCGCCTGCTCTTTTCGGTACCCTCCTGCACCTCATCAACAATGGCCTGACCAAGGGCGTGCTGTTCCTCTCCGCCGCTAACATTCACCGGTCGTATGACAGCACCACCACTGATGTCGTCCGGGGAGCCCTGCGCCGCATACCCTGGTCGGCCGTTCTATTCCTCACCGGCTTCCTGGCCATCACCGGCTCGCCGCCGTTTGGCCCCTTCATCAGCGAATTTTCCATCCTGAACGCGGGATTTGCAACCGGTCACTACTGGATCAGCGGGCTTTTCCTCCTGTTTCTGCTGGTCATTTTCATCGGTATGGGCGCCACCGTCCTGCAGGTGGTACAGGGCCGCGAACCTGAAGACGCGCCGGAAACACCGTACCGCGAAGGCTTCGCCACTGTTGCACCCCCGCTCTTTCTGCTGGTGCTCGTGCTGCTGCTCGGCCTGTGCATCCCCGGCCCGCTCACCACGCTGCTGCAAGATGCCGCCCATTACTTGGAGGGTAAATAATGAACTCCTTCTTCACTTCGTCCGACTGCCTTCCCCTGACCAATGCAAAGGCCGTGCCGATGGAACGCATTCCCCGCCATCGGCCGGATCTGTTTCAATCCATTGTCCTTCGCGAACTGGCCTCCGGGCTGCGCGCCGTCACCTACTTCGGCATGGAACCGGAATCCGGGAACGGACTGGATCTCTTCATCGTGCTTGCCCGGGATGACCAAAGCCAAATGGGCGTCCTTTCCACGCACATCGAAGGCAAATCCATGCCGTCGATGACGCCCGCCCAGCCTCAGCTGCATCTCTTCGAGCGGGAAATCGCCGAACAATTCGGCATCGTTTCCGAAGGTCATCCCTGGTTCAAACCGGTCCGCTATCACGCCGCCCTGTGCAAAGGCGCCGACGCCTGGAACCGTCCGCCCGACCAGCCCATTCTGCCTGCGGTCGGCGATTTTTACCGCGTCGAAGGCGATGATATTCACGAAGTGGGCGTCGGCCCCGTTCACGCCGGCATCATCGAACCGGGGCACTTCCGGTTCCAATGCCACGGCGAACACGTCTTTCACCTGGAAATCGCCCTCGGCTTTCAGCACCGCGGCATTGAAAAAGCCATGATTCATGCCCCGCTGAGCAAGGCGCTCCATTATGCGGAAAACATCGCCGGCGATACCGCCATCGGTCATGCCACCGCCTTCTGCCGTCTGGCGGAATCCCTCTCCGGCGTACAGGCGCCCATCCGCGCACAGGCGCTGCGGGGCATCACCCTCGAACTCGAACGACTCGCCAACCATATCGGCGATCTCGGCGCCCTCGCGGGCGACATCGGGTTCCTGCCCACCTCCTCGTACAATGGTCGTATCCGCGGCGACTTTCTGAACATGACGGCCCTGTTCTGCGGCAATCGTTTCGGGCGGGGCTTTGTCCGGCCCGGAGGCGTAGAGTTTGATGCGGACGCCGCACGCCTGGCCGACCTGCAAAAACGCCTCGATGCCGGCGAGAAAGACACCGCCAGTGCCGTGAATCTGCTGTTCGACACACCATCTGTTCTCGCGCGCTTTGAAAATAAAGGGACGCTTCCGAAAGAGATTGCCCAGTCGCTGGGCATCGTCGGGCCTGCCGCACGGGCCTCGGGCTTAAATCGGGATGTCCGCCAGGATCACCCCTGCGGCATCTACCGTTTCGCCCAGTTGCCCACGTCCACCTGGGACTCCTGCGATGTTTTTGCGCGCGCCTACGTCCGCTGGCTGGAAATTCAGCAATCGATTCTTTTCATTCGCGAACAGGCCGCCGCCCTGCCCGCCGGCCCCATCGCAACCCCCTGTGCAGCACTCAAACCCAACCATCTGGCGCTGACGCTCGTGGAAGGATGGCGCGGTGAACTCTGCCATACGCTGATCACTGATGATCAGGGCCGCATACGCCGCTATAAAATCACGGACCCCTCTTTTCACAACTGGACGGGCCTCGCCTATGCGGTTCGCAACCAGCAGATTTCCGATTTCCCGCTGTGCAACAAAAGCTTCAACCTGTCCTACTGCGGACACGACTTGTAATTTTCACGGAGGAACCCGCCATGCTCGATATCATCAGAGCCCGATTGCTGCAAAAACACCGGACCATCCGCTACCCCGATGCCCCGCCCCCGCCCTTGCCCGACCGCCTGCGCGGACGCGTAATGGTGCGCCGGGACGCCTGCCGCGCCGATTGCCGCGCCTGCGCCGATCTCTGCCCGGTCGGGGCGATCACGTTTACCCCGGATCACCAGCCCATCATCGATTTCGGACGCTGCCTGTTCTGCAACGACTGCGTGAAGGGTTGCCCCCACCAGGCGCTCAGCCACAGCACCGACCATGCCTTATCCACGTCAACCCGCGAAGCCCTTATCCTCAAGCCGGATGATGCGCTTCAACGGGCCCACGCCATGGCCGGTGATTTGAAAAAACTGCTCGGCCGGTCGCTGAAACTGCGCCAGGTTTGCGCGGGCGGATGCAACGCCTGCGAGGCCGATGTCAACGTGTTGGGTACCGTCGGCTGGGATCTCGGCCGCTTCGGCATCCAGTTCGTCGCCTCCCCGCGGCATGCCGACGGCATCCTCGTCACCGGGCCGGTCACTCAAAATATGAAGTCCGCCCTGCTCGACACCTATGATGCCGTGCCCTCGCCGAAGATTGTGATCGTGGTCGGGGCCTGCGCCATTTCCGGCGGTACGTTTATCGGACATCCCGAAGTGAACAACGGCGTGGAAGGGCTGCTTCCGATTGATCTCTATGTCCCGGGCTGCCCGCCGCATCCGCTCACCATTCTTGACGGCCTGTTGCGGCTTCTTGGGCGCGTAACCTGATGCCGGGCAATTACCGATTCCGCGACAGCGTGCTGTAAAGCCGCTCCATGCGCTCAAAGTGGGCGCTCATGGGGTGCTGCGCGGCCAGCGTCGGATTGATCCGACGCGCCTGCCTGCGAAAGGATTCCTGCGCGGCCATCAACATGGCCTGCGCAATAATTTGCGGCGCCGCGGGCATTTCAAACAGTACGCCGCCCACGCCGTCCTGCACGATTTCAGATGCGCCCGCATTTTTCGATACCACCACCGGCAGCCCGCAGGCCATGGCTTCCAGGCAAACGCCGCCGAACGTATCGTAATAGCTGGGATGCACCAGCACATCCGCCGCGCCATAAACCGTTCGAATATCTTCCACAGATCCAACGAAGCGAACCTGTTTCCCCACCCCGAGCCGCGCGGCCAGCCGTTTATAGGCGGAGGCATGCCCGCGCCCGGCCACCCAAAGTTCAAACGCCCCCTTCATGGGCTCTCGCAGCGCAGGCAGTGCGCGGATTAAATCATGCAGCCCCTTCAACCGAAAATTATTGGAAACAAAAAGAAACACGACGGTCTCTTCCGGAACGCCCCACTGACCGCGCAATCCGCGCCCGACGCCCGCCAAAGCCGGCGCCGCATACCGCTCCCCGGCCAGCCCCGGCATGATCACATGAATCCGGTCGCGTACAGATGGATAATACCGAACCATATCATCCGCCACGCGCTGAGAAACCGCCACATAATGCGTTCGCGGGTCATCGAACTGCATCCGCTCATTGTCACGAAGCGCACGGTACTTGGTGAACAAGCGATAGCCCAGTTTCTTCATGTGCCTCCCAAGGGACGTCGGGGCGCTCAGGGCATTGAAATGTTCAAAGGCCAGATGTACGCCGCCATGCAGCATCAGCACGTCACCGGGCCAGACATGATTAAATCCCTGCACCAGATCGTACGCGCCGTTTTTCAGCGCATCCTGAAACGCCCGCGCAAAACGGTACTGAGGAGATCCCGGATAGCGAAGCAGATCCAGCCCGATCACCGTCGCGCCGGGCAGGGCTCGCGGCAAACCGGAGGCGTAGATGGTCAGCGCATGGCCCCGAGCGACAAGCCACTGCGCAAAATCCCACACATAGCGCTCCGCCCCGCCGCGCGCCGGATCGAAATGCTCTACGCCGAATGCGATGTTCATGAATAACCGAATCCGCTGGTTCCGATGAATTCCCGCAGCAGCGAGTTGGGAGGCACCCCCACGGAGGAGCAGGCAATAAAGTTGTTCAGAAGCGACTGCAGGCGGCGCGCATCGCCATACTGCGGATGAAACGGTTTCACCTCTGCCAGCAGCGGTTCGGCAAATGGTTTGAGGACCGCCAGCTCATAGGCCAGCGCCGAACTGAAGACGAGATTCGCCTGATCCTGATAGGGAAAAATCCAGCGTTTCTCGCCCTGCCGCACACTCGCCCACATTTCCAGTGTACGCAGCGCCGAATGACCGCGAAACTGATGGTCCCGCACCATGCGGCGAATCAGCCGGTTGTCCGTGGTGGAAATACGGTTGTTCAAATCCAGATTCATCTGCGTCAGCGCGCTGATGTATATCTTGAATTTGCGGGTCTCATCCAGCGAAGCGGTCAGGCGCGGATTCAGCGAGTGTATCCCTTCGATGATCACCAGCTGCCCATGGTTCAACCGCATCGTCTCGCCGTGATACACCCGTTTTCCGCTGTGAAAGTCAAAGGTCGGGAGCTGAATTTCTTCACCCCGGTCAAGCAGGCGGAGGTGCTCATGAAAGAGATTGAGATCCAGCGCCTCAATGTGCTCGAAATCGTAATCGCCGTTTTCATCCTTCGGTGTTTGTTCGCGCTCGACGAAATAATTGTCCGCCGAAATCACCTCGGTATTGACTCCGTTCACGGCCAGTTGCGTCCGCAGGCGACTTGCAAAGGTGGTTTTTCCGGAAGAGGATGGCCCGGCAATCAGCACGCAACTGATGCGGTCGGACAGTACGGCAATCTGATCCGCGGCTCGGGAAATCTGTTTTTCCTGAAAAGCCTCCTCCGTCTTAATAAACGAGCCCAGCTCTTTGCGCACAATCAGTTCGTTCAGATCCCCCGCCGTCCGCACACCCACCATCCTGCCCCATTTTTTCAGGATCTGAAAAACGGAAAAGAGCTGCGGCTGCTTTTCAAACGGAAGAACCTGCCCCGGATGATCTCGATCGGCGAATTGCAGGACGAATCCCGGCGGATACGGGGAGAGCTCGAAAATGCCCAGCGACCCCGTATTCTCTGCAAGCGGACCGTGCGCCAGATCAATGAAATCCCCGCACTGATACACCACCACCTTCGGCGGATTCCGAAATCGAAGGAGATTGAGCTTGTCCAGGCGTCCGCGGCTTTCAAAATATTTCAGGGCGTCCGCATAAAAGATTTTTTTGCGATCAATGGGCAGACGTTCACGAACCAGTTCCTGCATGCGTTCTTCGATGCGCGCCTGCTGGTCCAGCGTGATCTCTTTTTGTCCGTTGATGGCAAAACTGCAATAAAAACCGGTATCGAGTGAGTGCTGAATGCTGAGTTCGCCTTCGGGAAAAACATCATGCACCGCCTTGGCCAGCAGAAAGGAAATGGAGCTGCGGTAAATACGCCATCCGGCGGAATCCGCCAGCGTCAGGAGCTTCACATGACTGTCCACTTCCAGCGGATAGGAAAGCGAAACGATATCGTTATTCACCTCGGCGCCGAGACACGGGAAATCCCCTTTGCAGCATGCCGTCAGGTCCAGCAACTGCTGCACCGGAGTGCCGACTTCGCAGCGGATAGTCCGTGTGCCGCCGTTTTCCAACACCACTTCAATGCCGTCATTTTTCTCTTTCATAAGGAGCATTCCACAACGCAGAACGGTTCATGCGTTCCGCACGCCCTGAAAAGTAGCGGATGGCCGGGGGAAGATAAATTACATACTTCCGCTTTTTTACAGGCTTGACGTTTAGGGAGAAGCGGTTTTTCATGTGCGCCCGTGCAACACAGGAACAGGTGAAGGCTATGAATGACTCAAAGAGCGGCGCATCATACTGGCAGATACAGCTTTTCAGGAAAAACTACCGGGAACAGCTGCGTTTGCGCCACATTCAGCGGTTATTCGGCAATTCCACCGGCGACATGCGCTGTCTGGCCGTCGGGGGGACTCCCGCCCTGCATCAGGCCCTACACCAACTCCGCGGACAGTGGTGCAGTGCCGCCTTTACGCAGGAAGAGTGCGATGCCCTCTCCGCCCTGACCGGTGCGCCTGCGATCCTCTGCACGGATAACCGCTTTCCGGCCGACCGACGCGAGGCCTTTGACCGAATCATCATCGTGGAAACCTTTGAGCGGCTTGAGGATGATTCCGCCTTCATCTCGGAGTGTCACCGCATTCTGAAAAATTCCGGTATTCTGCTGCTGGTTTCCACCCATCGGAAACAGTACAGCGCCCTCCACCTGCTGCGCCGTCTGCTGGATATCCGGCCGGCCATCACAGCCTCGCACAGCAA
>CAZISY010000077.1:0-2937 GCA_964542025.1 uncultured Verrucomicrobiota bacterium | reverse complement strand
AAAGCGCCAAAAAAAAGAGCGGCCCAAAAGGTCCAATCCAGCAGACGCGCCGACCCATCGCGCCGAAAAGCCCCCCGCCGCCCACCGGCCAGCCCCGTACGACTGCACAGCGCCGCCCCGAGAAATGTATGTGTCAGAGAATCCATAAGCCACCCCTCCTATCGTTTTCAAACCGATTGGTCAAACCCGGGATGCGGATAAGAGCCGCTCAAATAATGAAACACCCTTTACAGATCCTTATATTATGAAAATCGCCATTGAACATTTCTTCCGCGAATTCTACACTTGCCTGCACGGGGAGGGGGAAAGGTGAGTGCCCGTACCGTCCTACTCCACCCAAAAAAAGAACGGGCTTCTATTGGGGAGTTGAAATGAATGCAGGAATCATGAAATGCACACAATTCACAGGGTTACTGGCAGGAGCACTGGCCTTTGGTATCTTCGCGGCCAAACCCTCCCAGGCACAGAGTAACGGGGAAATACTTCACGAAATTCAGGCACTCCGAAAAAGTATCGACGAACTTAAAAACGAAATCACCCTGTTGAAAGAACGTCCCGTGCCGTTAACCAATCCCATCCACCTCACAGGCGGAAATTCTGAAGCTCTCGCTAAAATTACGTACCCTGACAGCGGAAACAAGCAGGCCCTGCGGGAATATGTCCGGCAAATCATGGCCGCTACAAAAAATCAAAACTCGTTTTCACCGTATGATGAGCAAGTCCAAATGCTGGCTGCTGTCGGCTCGTCGAATATAGACCTGCTGATTGAGGCGATGTCCTTCCGTTCAGGAATAAACAACACCTATCATCTCATTGAAGCACTTAAACTGATTGTCGAACCCGAGCATAAAGATCTGATTCTGGACCGACTGCTGGATCATCATGAACTGGTTGAAATTGTGGATGACCGGGGATGGGCCGAGGATGCCCGGGATACTCTGCTCATTGGACTACAGTCCGTTGGGGACTATTATCCATCGGAATGGATTGATTGCGTCGTTTCGTTCAATGATCCCACCACCTACCCGCTTCTCGAAGACTACTTTGTATACGGAAATAACCATTCACAAACCTATGAGTCCATTCGAAATCTCCCGGACTTTGATCTGGATACCGCCGTGGCGAAAATGTGGAAACAGGCCGGATCAATTCGAAACGATTGCGATTCTTCGCAGACTGCCATCATTGCCGCAGAACACGGGCATTTTGATGCCTTGGATTCCTTAATCATCACGTTGAATAATGATCCTACCGACTGGGAGCAAAAAAGCATCCGAAAGGCCATCTACCATCTTACGGATTATCGAGGGCCTATCTCCGGCATTTCGGATTGGTACAACAGCCACAAGGCCTCGCTTGAATATGATCCGGAACAGCGGCATTACTACTCGAATTAAATTATCGGGTCATTGCCATCCAGGGGATAGGATTTCAACCGCGTGCGAAGATTTCACCGCCCCGGGCGGAGGCCTCCGCGTGAGAGCCAGTCGCGAATGACCGCGCCGACGGTCCGGCATCCTTTCAGCCCGTTAATCCGTGCATCCTGATTTTGGAGGGAGCGCAAATCGCGGGTCACCCGGCCACTCCAGCGCGAGGCAAACAGCCGCCGGTTGGCATCGTCGTTGGTCTTGCGGCCCGGCGTAGATTGTCCGTAGTGATAGATTACGCTTTCCGGCGTATACAGCACACGCCATCCCCGCTGACGGGCACGCAGGCAGAAATCACAATCCTCGAACCCGTTCCGGTAGCTTTCATCCAGTCCGTTCAGCTCCTGATAAACGCTTCGCGGAATCAGTACGCAGGCAAACGTCACGCACTGAAACTCGCGTACCTTGTTGACTGCGGGAAGCGATGGATCGGTATTCGGGTGAATATGCCAGGGATAATCCTCATCGTCGAAAGCCATCCCCGCATGATGCAGACGCCCGGAATCCGGGAACAAATGCTTATTCCCCAAAACGCCCACGGACGCATCCGACTCCAGCAGGCGCACCAGGGGAGAAAGCCAACCGGCGGTGAGCAGCGTATCATTATTGAGCAGGCACAAATATTTTCCCGCCGCCACCCGTTCGCCGGCATTGTTATTGACGGCATAACACTGCCGGGTTTCGTTGCGCAGCAGTCTGGTTGTACACGGAAACGGTCCGCGCAAGAACTCTGCGGTTTCCGAATCGCCGGCATCATCAATGAGAATGAGCTCGTACGGGGCATCGGTATGTTCAAACAGCGAGTGAAGGCAGGCTTCGGTAAGCGCCCGGCAATTGTGCACCGGAATAATAATGGATGTTAACGGCAGCGCACTCATGATTCGACAGGCGTTTCGGTGCCGGATTCTTCATTTTTCATTCTTCATTTCTCATTTCTCAAAGCGCACTCATGATTCGACAGGCGTTTCGGTGCCGGGGGCCACGGCATTCACATGCAGCCGGTGATTGAGATGGACGATCCCCCGCGTACTGTGGTCGGAAATCACCTCAATGGTCAACGCCTCCTGGCCGAACAAAGGCACATACAGCCCGTCCTGCATGTCCGCCAGACACACCCCGAGCCGATAGGTGCCGGGACACAGGTTCATATCCATCTCAAAGGACGCCAGAAATTCCTCACCCTTCCGGGCCGCGCGCAAATGGCAGGCGGAATCTTCGCTCGTAATATCCGAGGCGATCACACCGAGCATGGTCCGCGTCTGCAACGTAATTACGGGATTTTTCACATCATCAAAGAAGAGCAGCCGATACTGCACACGGCACCGCTCGCCCGTGTACGGGTGAATGGTCTCCACACCGCGCGAATTGATGACCTTCACATCCACAATTTTCGCGCGCTGTCCGCCGGTGATTGGCGGCGGCGTGCGTTCACTCTCTGCCTCGCGGCGGGCTGTAAAAGTGCCCAGCATGCTCATGTACGCGTTAATCACATCCTTGGTGTTGCCGTATT
>CAZISY010000076.1:0-17408 GCA_964542025.1 uncultured Verrucomicrobiota bacterium | reverse complement strand
TCCATCTGTGCAATCTGTGGACAGGTTCGTCCCGCCATCTATTCTTCCACTCACATTCATTAGCTTGCGTTTTCGTGATGAGCATAAACGAGAAGCCGCGCCCGATTGGGCGCGGCTTCGTCAGCTTTACGGATCTGTTGATCTGCGCTTTAGTGGGCCGGAACGGCGAGTTTGATATAGACGTCGCGCAGCTGCTTCTCGTCCACTTTCGCGGGTGCGGCCATCATCAGGTCGGCCGCTTTCTGGGTTTTCGGGAAGGCAATGACGTCGCGAATCGAGGAAGCACCCACCATCAGCATGATCAGGCGGTCCAAGCCCAGCGCCAGGCCGCCATGCGGCGGCGCGCCGAAGGTGAACGCGCGGATAATATGTCCGAACCGATCCTGAATTTCGGCATCGTTAAACTGCAGGGCTTTGAACATGGTTTCCTGCGTTTTGCTGTCGTGAATACGGATGCTTCCGCCGCCGAGTTCTGTGCCGTTCAGGATAATGTCATACGCCTGGGCGCAGCAGGCCGCGGGATTGGTGGTGAGTTTTTCCAAATCCTCTTTACGCGGAGCCGTAAAGGGATGGTGCATGGCGGAGAGATGCCCTTCTGCATCCACTTCGAAGAGCGGAAAATCGGTCACCCACAGGAACGCAAACTGATCGGGTTTGATCACGCCGGCCATTTCGCCTGCCTGCAAACGCAGCTTGCCCAGGAACGGATTCACGACGGCCGCTTTGTCGGCGGCAAACAGAATCAGATCGCCGACTTCCACCTTCAGACGCTCCTTCAGTCCGGCCATTTCGGCTTCGGAGAAGAACTTGGTGATCGGTGATTTCCAGGCGCCGTCTTCCTGCACACGGATGTAGGCCAGGCCGCCCAACCCGTTTTCCCTGGCCAGCGCGACCCAGTCCTGCTCCACCACACGGATCGGCACACCGGCAAGGCCCTTGGCGTTAATGGCCTTCACCACGCCGCCTTTTTGCAGCACGGAGGCAAATACTTTAAAGGTGGAGGCGGCAAACACATCGCTGAGATCGGTGATTTCCATGCCGAACCGCATGTCGGGTTTGTCGCTGCCGAACCGGTTCATGGCTTCATCATAGGTGATGCGCATGATCGGCGTCTGGATGGAGCCATGCCCGGCGGCCTGCATCACTTGATTGAGCAACCCATCGACGATGGCATAGATATCATCGGGCGTGATGAATGACATTTCCATATCGATCTGGGTGAATTCCGGCTGACGGTCCGCGCGCAAATCTTCGTCGCGGAAGCAGCGGGCCACCTGGAAATAGCGGTCCATGCCCGACACCATCAGCAACTGTTTGTACTGCTGCGGCGCCTGAGGCAGCGCAAAGAACGTACCCGGCATCACGCGACTGGGTACGATGTAGTCGCGCGCGCCCTCGGGTGTGCTCTTGGTCAGAATCGGGGTTTCGATTTCTGTGAAATCCAGCTCAGAAAGATAGTTGCGGATGCCCTGCACAATCTTGTGACGCAGCACCAGATTCCGCTGCATGCTCGCGCGGCGCAAATCCAGATAACGGTATTCCAGGCGCAAATCTTCCGATACTTTCTGCGATTCCTTATCGGTCAGGGGGAACGGCGGGGTCTGGCTCTTGTTGAGGATTTTGATTTCATTGCAGCGCACTTCGATTTCGCCGGTGGCCAGTTTCTGGTTGGCCATATCGGCCGGACGGGCTTCCACCACGCCGCTCACCTGAATCACATATTCCCCATGTACGCCCTGCGCCAGGGTCCACGCGTCCTTGGAATCCGCCGGGTCGAAAATCACCTGCGTAACGCCATACCGATCGCGTAAATCGATGAAAATCACGCCGCCGTGATCCCGCACCGTATCCGCCCATCCGCAGAGGGTGACTTTTTCGCCGACCATTGTTTTACGAAGACTTCCGCAGGTATGCGTTCGCATTTTCATAAGCGCTTATCTTTCTATTTCCGCTCATTTTGTATTTTTCGGGCTAATTTCGCCTGTTTTTATCCATCCCAACCAAAAATCGCGGTTATGTTGCTTTTTTTTCTCTTGAATGAAACCTTTTTTTGTTTTTTTAACGCCTTTTTGGGCTAAAAACGCCATTTTTCGTCTTTTCAGGCCGGGAAAAGGATGGATTCGACTTTGGCTAGGGCTTCCGGCACCTTTTCGGGCTGTTTTCCGCCTGCCTGGGCCTTGTTGGGCTGTCCGCCACCGCCGCCACCGGCGATTTTGGCCACTTGACCGATCAATTTACCGGCATGGAAGCCTTTTTTGACCAAATCATCGGATACGGAGGCCGCAAAACAGGCTTTTCCCTCGCCCGTGGCCCCCAACACGATGATGCCCGACGCCACTTTAGCGCGTACGGCATCCATCACCGTGCGCAGATTCTCGGCGTTGATATCGCCCGCCTCGGCTGCAATCAGCGTGATGCCGTCCTTCACCGTGCGCTGCTGATTCAGAATGGCGTCCACGGCGCCCAGCGCATTGCGTGCGGCCTGTTCTTTGAGCGTTTTTTCGAGCTTGCGGTTCTGCTCGGTCAGCGCGGCAATACGATTCGGCAGATCGTCAGCCGTGGTGCTGAATTGATGCGCCAGCCCCTGTAAAATAGCGTGCTCTTCATTCGTCCATTGCAGTGCGGCGATACCGCAAACCGCCTCGATACGGCGGATGCCCGCCGCCACGGAGCTTTCAGCCACGATACGGAACAATCCGATGTCGCCCGTGCGCTGGACATGGGTGCCGCCGCAGAGTTCTTTGCTGTAGCCGCCGATGTTCAGGACGCGTACGGTCTCGCCGTATTTTTCGTCGAACACGGCCACGATGTCGGTGCCATGCACGTCACGCAGGGGCATTTCCGAGGTTTCCACGGGTGTATTTTCGAGAATGCACACGTTCACGCGGCGCTCAATTTCGCAGAGTTGTTCGGCGCTGACAGCTTCAAAGTGATTGAAGTCGAAACGCAGGCGGTCATAGGCCACGTACGAACCGGCCTGCTTGATGGATTTATTCACCACCTGTTTGAGCACATAATTCAGAATATGTACGGCGGTATGATGCCGCTGAATCTGGAGTCTGCGCGCCAAATCCACTTCTGCGCGAACGAAGTCGCCTTTCTTCAGCGAACCGGATTCCACCACCCCATAGTGAATGAAAAGCCCGGCCGCCGGTTTTTTGGTATCGCGAACACGGAACGAACCCGACGCACAGCTGAGCGTACCGGTATCGCCGATCTGTCCGCCCGATTCGCCGTAGAACGGTGTGCGGTTGAGCAGTACGCCGGCCTGCTCGCCTTCCTTTGCGGCTTCCACGGAAACGCCGTCCAGATAGATGGCCAGAATTTCGGATTTATCAGTTTTTTTCACATAGCCGGTGAATTCGCACTGCACACCCTGACGCACCAATTCGGCGATCTGGTCATTGGCGGCATTCTGTTCGGCGCCCTTACGCGCAGCGCGCGCCCGTTCGCGCTGTTCCACCATACACTGCTGAAACACATCCTGATCCACGGTCATCCCATTTTCGGTGGCCATGAGTACGGTCAGATCCAGGGGGAAACCATAGGTGTCGTACAGTTTGAACGCCTCGTCACCCGCGATCACCGTACCGCCGGCTTTCTTCGTTGCGGCCACGATTTCATCAAATACTTCGATGCCCCGGTCCAGCGTGGCGGCAAAGGCTGTTTCTTCGGCGCGCAATGTGCGCAGAATGGTTTCGCGGTTGGTGTGCAGTTCAGGGAAAACGCTCTTCATCATTGCTTCGAGCACCGGGAACAGCTCACCCAGGAACGGCTGCCGGAGATCCAGTTTGCGCCCGTAGCGCACCGCGCGCCGCAGCAAACGGCGCAGCACATACCCGCGTCCGTCGTTGGAGGGCACCACGCCATCGCCGATGGCGAAGGAGAGTGTACGCACATGGTCGGCAATCACCCGCATGGCAATCGCGTCCTTCCCTTCATACTTCTTCCCGCAGAGCTCCTGCACCTTACGGATCAGCGGCTGGAAAAGGTCGGTGTCATAATTCGACTTCCTGCCCTGAAACACGGACAGGACACGTTCGAAGCCCATCCCGGTGTCCACATGTTTGGCCGGCAGTTCTTCCAGCGAGCCATCGGATTTCCGGTTGTACTGAATGAACACGAGATTCCAAATTTCGATCACCTCGGGGGAACCGGCATTCACCAGCGCGCCGCCGTGCTTGTCGTCGGTGAGGTCAATGTGAATTTCGGAGCACGGACCGCACGGGCCCGTCTCGCCCATTTCCCAGAAATTATCTTTTTCGCCGAAGCGCCTGATGTGGGTCGGATCGATATCCGTCACCTGTTTCCAGAGATTTTCCGCTTCATCATCATCTTTATAAACCGTGGCCCACAGGCGGTCTTTCGGCAGTTTCCACACGTCGGTGAGGAGTTCCCAGGCCCAGGAAATAGCCTCTTTCTTGTAGTAGTCACCGAACGACCAGTTGCCGAGCATTTCAAAAAAGGTGTGGTGATAGGTGTCGTGTCCCACTTCTTCCAGGTCATTGTGCTTGCCGCTGACGCGGATGCATTTCTGCGTATCAGCCACGCGTGTATGCTCGGGCTTTGCGGCGCCCAAAAAGTTTTCCTTGAACTGGTTCATGCCCGCATTGGCGAACAGCAGCGTCGGGTCTGCCGGCAGCACCACGGGGGAACTCGGCACAATCACATGTCCCTTGCTTTTAAAGAAATCGAAAAATGATTGCCGAACTTCGGCGGCGGTCTTCGGTGTCGTCATAGTTAGCTTCTCCGTAAATTAAACAGGCGCGGATTATAGCGGACGCCGAATGCGTTGCAATGACGAAACCGGATCGGCTTGCTGAAACAGAATTTCCGCATCAGACCGTGCAATGATGTACCAGGCCATTCAGCCAATTTCGGATGGTTTCTTTCTGCGCCCCGCTCAACCCTCTGACCCAATCAAGATAGCCGGCGGGGGCATTCTGCGCGGCGGAAGCAGATATTTCCGCCAGTCCGGACGCATCGGATTCTTCCTGAATCAGGTTTTGAAGCCGGGCCTGCCGCTCCGGCCAGGCATGGATCCAGCGGGCCTGTTCCGCCGCGCATTCACACAGCGGCGCAGAGTCTTTGATCAGGGCATAAGAAGTCCGCAGTTTTTCCGTCCACTGCGTGAGACGCGCCATCCGCTCGTTCAGAATCAGATTCAGCACATGAATACCGCCCATGCAGCACGCGCGATCCGCCGGCGTGGCGGTCATCAGGCGGAATCGAATATGGCGATACCATTCCCGCAGCGCGTAAATATTTCCGATGTAGCGGAGATTGTTGGCAGCCGTTCTGTTAATCCGTTTGTAAATCCTCGCGTCATAGGCTTCCATCCGGGGCGTGTCGGCACAGGCCGGCAGGTGGAGCATGCCGGGCTGCTCCACATCGGTCCGCACAATGGAGCCCGCCGGGATCACGGTTCCGTAGGCGATTCGGCACGGACCGGCCAATCCGCCCTGCCCCCCCAGAAAGATCGGGTCGTTATCCATCAGCACTCCGCTCGGCACATCCCCGATCAGCGACGGTGTGGCTTTGTCGCCATGCGGCGTATAATTGAAATGGATATAGGATGAACCAATCTCGCTGTGTTCCTTCCGGCTTCGCCCGCCGGCCATCAGCGCATCGCAGAAATTGATTAAGCTGCCGGAGGTCACACAGGGTAGAAAAACCGTTTGCTTGAGCCCCACGGTGTGCGCCGCGCCGGATTCCTCTTCCAAGAGGCATCCGGGACGAACATGCGCACAGCTCCCCACGGAAACGTTGGAGAGGAAAACGGAGTCCTCAAAATATCCACCGCCGAGTTCCACCCGGTTGGCCAGACGGCAGTCGATCAGCGTGGCAGGCGCTTCGCGTCCGATCACGGACTCCGCGCCGATTACCGTATGCCCGCCCATGATTCGGCATCCGGGATAAATCGTTACGCCCGGCGCGAGGTGTCCGTTCGGAATGGATGGATCAATATACACTGAATCCGGATCCAAAATCCGCACGCCCTGGCTGATCCATGCTTCGTTGTTTTTTGCGCTCATACGTTCCTTTATGTTCGGCATCGCGTTGTCAGTAATTTCTGCAAGGCATCAAAAACAGGAATCATGTCACCGTGAAAAACCAAATCCGCCTCGCAATCCAGCGGCGTTTCATCCCGGTTAATGATTACCAGGCGACTGTCAGGCGGGCGGTATTCCGGCAGGGATGCCGCCGGGTAAACCGTGAGTGACGAACCGACCACCAGCACGAGATCCGCCTGCTGCATGGCACGGGCGGATTCCATCCACGCATCCTGAGGCAGCGCTTCGCCGAAAAAGGTGATTTCCGGCTTGAGCACACCGCCGCAGTTGCAGCGGGGAATTTCGCCCTGCCGGATGGCCGCATCCAATTTCACGGTTTCCATTCGATTCCCGCAACGCCGGCATACACTGGTCAGCATGCTTCCATGCACGGGATATACGCGCGATGATCCGGCCCGCTGATGCAGGTCATCCACATTCTGCGTGGCAATGCACACGTCATGTCCGCAGCGCTCCCATTCCGCCAGGGCCCGGTGGGCGGCATTCGGCGCCGCGGCACGGACTTTCGGATAAAACCAGCGGGCGAACGCATAATACGGGGCGGGATTTTCCAAAAAGGCTTCCACGTCAAACACGTTTCGGTTTTCAGCATTTTGATAAATGCCCTGATCGGACCGAAAATCCGGGATGCCCGAGGGTACGGAAATCCCGGCGCCGCTCAGCACCGCAATGCGCTCAGAGGATTCGATCCAGCGGGCCCATTGACTGATGGAAACATCCTCGTCCATGACATCACTTTAGCAGCAGGCCAATCACCACGCCCCACCCCGTGAAGGCCAGGTATACCAGGGACTTCATCCCGCTGATCGTATCGAACAGCAGATAAACATCCGTATTCCCCCGATTCAGCACCACCACAATCACCACCAGCGCCAGCATGACCAGCGCCCAAATCATTTTCTTACTCATACCATCCTTTCCTCACATACCGCGGGTTATATACCAAACCATGAAAAATATTCCGACAATCATTATTCCCGACAAAATGGAATCCATGTCTCCGCCTCCCGTTCAGGAAACTGCTTTGAAAACAATTTCCCGTCCGTTTTTTGTTTCCCCCACATCCGCCGTCAGTTTCGCCCCGGGCTGCACGGTTCCGCGCAGCATTTCCTCCGCCAAACGATCCAGGATGCGCCGTTGCATCACCCTTTTAAGCGGGCGCGCCCCGAAGGCGGGATCATATCCCTCATCCGCCAGAAAACTTTTTGCCGCATCGCTCAGCGTCAGCTGGATGTGCTGCGGATCAAGGTACGCCTGAATCCGCTTAATCTGAATCTCCACAATCGACGAAAGCTGGCTGCGCGTCAAACTGTGAAAGATGATGATTTCGTCGATGCGGTTCAGAAACTCCGGGCGGAAATTTGCACGCAGCACTTCCTGCACCCGTCGCTCCATTTCACGGTACTCCACATCGCCCCGCTGAAGGTTCGGACACAACTCCAGCGTCTCGTGAATAATGGAGCTGCCGATATTCGACGTCAGAATAATGATCGTATTCGTGAAATCCACCGTGCGGCCGTGTCCATCGGTCAGGCGTCCATCATCCAAAATTTGCAGCATGACATTGAACACATCCGGATGCGCTTTTTCGATTTCGTCAAAAAGAATGACGGAATACGGTTTTCGGCGCACATGCTCCGTCAGATATCCGCCTTCATCATAGCCCACATAGCCCGGCGGCGCACCGATGAGGCGGCTCACGCTGTGTTTTTCCATGAACTCGGACATATCCACCCGCAGCATGGCATGCTCATCATCAAACAGAAATTCCGCGAGCGCCCGGGCCAGTTCGGTTTTTCCGACGCCGGTGGGCCCCATGAAAATGAACGAACCGATGGGCCGGTTGGGATCCTGCAAACCGGACCGGGACCGACGAACGGCATTGGAGACTGCGGAGATGGCGTCCTCCTGACCGATCACCCGTTCGCGCAACCGGTCTTCCATCTGGAGCAGCTTGCTTTTTTCGCTCTCCAGCAAACGGCTGATTGGAATATGCGTCCAAAAGGCGACCACCTGCGCAATGTCTTCATCGTCAACTTCCTCTTTCAGCATCTTCTGATCTTTTTGCAACTCCGCCAACCGCGCCTGAGCAGACTTAATCTGCTTTTCGGTTTTGGGGATGCGGTCATACATGATTTCGGCGGCCCGCTCGAGATTGTTATCACGCTTGGCCGACTCCTCTTCAGCGCGCAGCAGTTCCAGTGCCTGCGTCAGCCCGCGTATTTCAGCGATCAGCTCTTTCTCTTTCGTCCAGTGCAGCTTCATGCGCGCACTTTCTTCGCGCTGACGGGCGAGCTCCTCCTCGATTTTCTGCAATCGCTCTCTGGAGGGTTCATCCTTCTCCAGCCTCAGGGCCTGGCGCTCGATCTCCAGCTGCATGATGCGCCGCTCCACCTCGTCGATTTCCGTGGGCAAACTGTCTATTTCCATGCGCAACCGGCTGGCCGCTTCGTCCACCAGGTCAATCGCCTTGTCCGGCAGAAAACGGTCACTGATGTAGCGTGCCGAAAGCGTTGCCGCCGCGACCAGCGCGGCATCCTGTATCCGCACCCCGTGATGAACCTCATACCGTTCACGCAGACCGCGCAGAATGGCAATGGTATCCGTTACGGAAGGTTCATCCACCATCACCGGCTGAAAACGTCTTTCCAGCGCGGCGTCTTTCTCAATGTACTTGCGGTATTCATCCAGCGTGGTGGCACCCACGCAGCGCAGCTCACCGCGCGCCAGTGCGGGTTTGATCATGTTGGAGGCATCCACCGCGCCTTCGGCGCCGCCCGCGCCCACCAGCGTATGCAGCTCGTCAATGAAAAGCACAATCGCGCCTTCGGCCTCGATCACTTCCTTCATGAAGGCTTTGAAACGATCCTCAAACTCACCGCGGTATTTCGCGCCGGCCAGCATGGCTCCCAGATCCAGCGAAATAACTTTCTTGTCCTTCAGTCCCTCCGGGACATCCCCGGCCACGATACGCTGCGCCAGCCCTTCGGCGATGGCGGTCTTGCCCACGCCCGGCTCGCCGATCAGTACCGGATTGTTTTTGGTTCGGCGCGACAGCACCTGAATCACGCGGCGTATTTCATGATCGCGCCCGATCACGGGATCCAGCTTTCCGTTTCGGGCGGAGGCGGTCAGATCCACGCCGTATTTTTTCATGACTTCGTATTTATCTTCCGGGTTCTGATCACTGACGCGCTGGCGGCCGCGCACGGCCTGAAGCGCCTGAAGCACGGCATCGGGCGTCAGGTTCTGTTCCCCGGCGATTTGGGCGAATTCCGTGCCGTCCTGTTGCAGCGCCGCGAGAAAGAGATGTTCCGTACTGACATACTCATCCTTCATTTTTCCGGCCAGGTTGAAGGCATCATCAAACAGTTTTTTCAATCGGCGCGACATGTAAATCTCGACCGAGGCGCCCTGCACTTTGGGCCGCCGATCCAACGCCGCTTCCAATTGTTCCGCCAATCGATGCTGATCTGCGCCGAGACGCGCGAGCAGCGGAGGCACCACGCCTTCTTCCTGCCCGATCAGCGCCAGGGCCAAATGCTCCACATCCATTTCGCCATTGCCGTGCTGTTCGGCGATGCGCCGCGCCTGCTGTACGGCCTCCTGAGCTTTGATGGTAAGACGATCCAATTGCATGACTCACCTCTCTGATACAATGATGTGTACTCGGTAATAAACCGCGAAAACGTTAACGGAATCGCACGCCGTGTTCAAGCCCGTATGGATCACCGCTCACTTCTCCGCTTGCTTTGGAAGACGGCGAACAGCACCCCGGCCGTCGCGCCGTAGGAAGCCAGTGCGTACACCGCAATGAATTGAGCCGGCGTTTGATGAAACACCCAGGCGCCCCCCACCAGGCCAAGCGCGGCAGCCAGCAAATACGGAATGGCAGTGAACCGGTGCTGCGCCATTTCAAAATTCAGCAGAATATACGCCACTCCCAGCGGCGCCATGGCCACCGACACCCATCGGACCAGCGCCACCAGATGCGGATCAGCATCCGTCACATGATAAAGCAAAAACAACGGAATCCGCGGGAACGCCACACAGAAAACCACGGCCAGCCCGATGATCAGTGAAGAAAGCGCAATCGCCTTCCACAGTGTTCCCGCATGCTCCGCAGATCGCCCGCCCCTTGAAATCACCTTTGGGAAAAGCGCGTTGGCGATCGGCTGCGACAGGAAGATCAGCACCCGCGCAATGGTGGATGCCCGCGAATACGGACCGTAATCCGCCTGGTCGGGGAAGAGCATTTTAATCAGCACAACATCGCCTGTCATCAGCACGGAAAAACAAAACAGCGCCAGCATGGAAAGCGAGAGATAGCGGTCTGTTTTTTCAAGCGGACGCGTGGTGGCACCGGTTTTTGAAATCAGCCGGTTGAACAGCCAGATCCCCGTTAGGAGGCTCAGCGCCATGCCAAGCAAATGACCGACAAGCCCATAAACAGCCAATGCGCCGAATGCCATCACCAGTCCGACGGCCGCAACGATCCGTATCAGCGCCCAGATGTTGGCCGCCACGCACATGGACGTGAACGCCTGTACGCCCTGCAGCGCGCCTACAAAAACCGGCAGGTAGTAATTCAGAAAAATCATACCCGCCACCAGCAGCACAGGGCCGGCCGTTTCCAAATGCAAATGATGCTGCCAGAAGGAAGCCGAAAGACATCCCGCCGCGAACAGCGGAATTAAAACCAGACTGACCTTGAACAGCCACTGACGCGCCAGCCGCCAAATATCCCCTTCCCGTCCTTCCTGTTTCAAACAGGCTGAAAAATGCGCCAGCGTATTTTGAAGTGCGGTGGTCGGCGTGGTGAAAATGAGGTAGACGCCAAGCATGGAGGCAAGCACGGCATAGGCCGCTTCGGAAAGCAGGTGCCCCATCATGACGTGAAAAAGCAAGTTGGCGGCACTGCCGATATTGGTGAAGAAAATGACGACGGCACTGTGCCGGATCAGGCGATCCGTGTCATAACGGTCCAACCAGCGGGCAAGGCGCTCCATCCATCCGGCGGAGCATGACGCACATTCATTGGAGTCATTCATGCCAGTATTTTCCCTGCCGGATCATTTTTCACAGTGCTTTCGATTCGAGACGATCATGGCAGCAACTGACAGTCGAGCCTGTTAACCAAAAAGAACTGTCCCGATGGCACCGGAACCGTCATTGTGTTTTCCCCTGGATTCAGCGATATGGGAAAGGTGCGCGTGACCAGCAGCGTCGCCGGAAAGGAAGCCCCTGTTTCACCTATTTTAAGGTGGATCGGTCCGGTCAGGGAAATCCCTGTGACACGCAGTTCCGCCCGGCGGGGTTCAGCGGTCAGGTTATAAATGCGCAGCGAGGCCTGTTCGCCCGCCGCCTGGTAATCCGCCCAGCGGCCTGCATTCAGGAAATTCATCAGTTCTGTTTGCGGATGGCGGTTGATTTCCGCCAGATTGGAAAAACCCTGACCCCGCATGGAATAGGCGCCGGCCTGCACCCACAGCGTCTGCAGCAGTTGTTCGGACCAGCCGGGCAACGGACGCCAGGGCTTCAGATACTGCCAGCCTGTTCCGAATCCGGCCAGCGCGGATGCACCCGCCTGCCGCGCGCGCTCCACCACATCTTCGGGGGTATTGTAATACAGCGTCATGCTGCGCCATTCTTTCCGGATGTCCGAGGAGGGAATGCGATAGGCCAATCCAATACGCTCCAGTCGCGTGTTGGCATCATCCGTAAACACTTCTTTTTGTGAAAAAAGCCGGTGCGGTTCCTCCCAGGGCCCGATGCGTCCCCAGTACTGCTTCTGATCAAAGAACGCGGCGGAGGGATGATCGCGCAGAAATTGCAGGGCGGTTTCGCGCCATCGACTTTCCATATACACATTCGGCGGCTCATTAGGCACCGTAAAGGTGTAGACGGCATTGGTGGACGGATTGATGGCCAGTTCATTCCAGGGCGTAAACCAGCGGTCGCACAGCACCAGGGTTTGCGGCGGAAGATGCTGATCCGCCCAGCTTGAAACCTGTTTCCAGGGATACCCCGCCTCCACATGAACAGCCCAGCAGGCAGGACGGGCAAACAGCAAAACCAGCAACACAAAACACGCCACTTGCGTCCACATGGTTCTGCCGCGCAAAGCACTCACCCGCCGGGCTGCGGCTTCGGCCACCTGCCACAGCCCCAAACACGCAATCAGTACAAAAAAGGGAATCAGGGGAGCAAAGTGACGGCTGGCCACCAGATGTACGGATTTGGCATGCACCGCAAACAGCAGCACAAAGGTCGCCGCGAAAAAATACGTCAGAACGCGGTAGACTTGATTTTTCCGCCAGGAAGCCGCCACGAGCCAAACAGCCGCCGCCGGCAGCAATCCATTCAATGAACTGCGAATCCAGCCGCGCCCGAACATGAAGCCCTGCACCACATTCAAAAAATCGGCTACGGTGCCGCCGAGTTTTTTCTCGCCGAACACTTCGCCCCAGTGAGCAGCGCCTTCGCCTGCGAACTGATAGAGCGCCGTCTGAAGACCCCATTCACTGATCAGCAACGGCAAACTCAGCACGACAAATCCAGCTGTGAGCAAACCGATTCCCGCCCACGAATTCTGCCTGCGAACCGCCCACGGCAAAAGCACGGCATAGAGCGTCACACCGACCACCAGGGTGAACACCCAGGACGCGCTGGTCAGATAGGTGGTCAGCACATAGCCTGAATAGGTCAGCGCATAAAAAGCCGCACCGGGCGATTCTTTCCTCTGCAAACAGTCAATCATCCGTACAAGCCCCCAGATCATCAGCACACACCCAAGCGTCACCGGGGCATAAAAATAACATTCCCGCGACATTTGAACCGTGATGGGATGCACCGCCGCGAAGAGCGCGACCAGCAGACCAAACATGCGCCCGCCCAGCCGCGACCCCAGTCCGAACAAAGCCCAAACAGTCAACCAACCCGCAATCGCATCCGGCAAGCGGACGTTACCGAAGGTCACGTCCAGGCGGAATAATTGAAGAAAGGCATTGTGTGCCGCGAACCACACGGGCGAAACCCCCGGCATATACTGCTGACTGTTGCGCAGCAGTTCGCCCGGCGCCACCCCGTTCTGGCTGATTTTATAAAACTCCATGACATCGGAACCCATGGAAGCGCTGCCCAAATCGTAAAAGCGGAGTACGGCCGCCACGGCCAGAATCAGCATCAGTACCCCGGTCGTACTTTTTCCCATATTCATATGATCATCCTCTTTCCTGCATACTCGTTGAACAATCCAGCGCCCACCCGTTTCCTGCGACCTGTGTTCTTTTCATGCAACCGGCCCCCCGACCAACTGCAAAGGTTCACGACGTGGACGCAAATTAAACCCCATGACCAAATTTAATGCCGTGGAAGGAATCGGAAACGGGAAAAAACGCCGCTTTTGAATTTCAAACCAGGGAGCCAGTTCGTTCATAATCTCATGCGGCCGATTCAGGTGTTCCCGCTCAATGAACCATTGATAGGACTGCCCGTAGCGTTTTTCAAAAATACGCTGCGCCGAAATGCGCCGGGCCAATCCATACATCATACCGCCTTCACAGGGGATCACGATGGTCAGGCATCCTTTGTCGCGATTACACAGGCGGTACAACTCCCGTGCAGCGCGCGGCAGATCCGGTAAATGTTCCAACACGTGAATAGCCAAAATCCGATCAAAATAGCCATCGGGGAAATCCATCCGTTCCTGGGCATCGGCGACCACCGCCTGGATTTGCGGGTGCGTTTCCCGGATGCGGGCAACCATATTGGCCCGTATATCCACCGCATAATAGCCTTTTTGCTGTTCAGCCGTCAGCTTTTCATAGGCCAGGTGCTCCCCAAGTCCGGCGCCGATTTCCAACGTCCGCTCAAAAGCCGCCGGGGCATGACGAACCACGAACTGATGACCAAACGCGTCGACCATGCCGTAGCGGGCGGGAAGCACTTCGTGCCAATACTTCATGAAATCATCGCTGATCTTCCGCTGTTCCTCGGTCAGAGGGGGAAATTTTTTGGGCCATTTCGTCGTGCTTTGCATTGTCATAGTGCCGCTTGAGGTATCACAGATTACTTCCGCACACCAGAAAAAATCCGCCGCGTACGCCGCTGAAACCGAATCGGCCCCGATAAAATATCCGGCTTGCGTTTGCAGGCCCGTTCAGGCAGCTTTCACGCCGTTAGGCCCATCGAGCAGCAGGACGTATGATTGCTATGACCGATTCAATCCAGAACAGCAGCACCGAAAACGCGACACCCCGTATTTCCATCGTCATCCCCACCCTCGGGCGCCCCATCCTGATGCGCACACTGGATTCCATCCTGTCCGTGCAGGGCGTTGAACAGCTGGAAATTCTCGTGGTCGGGGAGATTCGTGATGAAACCGTGCGGGCGTATGTGACCACTCTCGCGGCGCGCCATGCCAACCTGATTCATTTGGCCGTTTCCTATCCCACGGGCGATTCCAGCCGCAAAAAAAATCTGGGAGCCGAAAAAAGCCGGGCGGATATCATCGCCTTTCTGGATGATGACGTCGTGATCGTCCCGGACTGGCCCGCTCACATTTTGAAGGCATTCGAAGATCCGTCCGTCGGGTTGGTCAGCGGCCCCAGCCTCGTCCCTCAGGATGTTCCCCTCTTTGCGCGCCTGGCCGGGCTGGCGCTGACGTCGCAGGCCGCCGGATATGTGGCAGAACGCTACCGGGCGGGCGCTGATGAAAAACGGGTCGTCGGCTGGAGCCGTATCATCGGCTGCAATGCCGCCTACCGGTCTTCGGTGTTCCGACAGATGGGCGGTTTCCCCCCTGAATTTTATCCCGGCGAGGAAATGATTGCGGCCTGGCGGACGCAGCAACTCGGCCACACGCTGCTCTTTCTTCCGTCGGCCTGGGTTTATCACTATCCGCGTCAGTCCCTGCCCCGTTTCTGGCGGCAGATTTGGGGATACGGCGCCACACGCATTCGGCTGAAGCGCGCGGGCGTCGAGTTCGAATGGGCCACGCTTGTGCCGGCCTGCTGGGTATTCTCCCTGCTGCTGCTGAGCATCAGCGCGGTGTTTCACGGATTCTTTGCGCTGTTGCTGGCCCTGGACCTGGCCGCCTATGCACTGATGGCCGCGGTGATTACTGTTATAACATTCCGCGAGACCAAAAAACCGACCGACCTGCTTCTCTTTTTGGTCATTCCGATCATGCACCTGAGTTACGGACTGGCCGAATGGTTTGAGTTTTTCTGCCCGGACAGAGATTTCGGCGTACGCTGAACAGGCGAAGCGCCTGCTATCACCGAGCCGCCGCCGGACGGGCGGTTTTGCGCCCGGTAATTTCAAGCAGGGCCAGTTCCAGCTGTATTTCCGGCGGGACAGGACTGTTCATCATCTGATAATGAGCCTGCATCAAACGCTCTTTGCACCAGGCCAGTTCCGCCCCCGTGAAAGCCTTGGCCTGACGTATCGCCAGCAGGGTAACATACGGGTTTCCGCCGCGCGGGTCGTCCGATCCCAGCCCGCTTAACAGATTCTCGCCGTCCGGCGGGAGATTCCACACCACGCTCTCGCGGAATCCCTCTCCCGCAATAGTCGCCCAGCCGCGATCCAGACAGGCCCGAAGCACCGCCAGCTTGGAAAAATGCCGTTCCACGACAATCATCATGCCCAGCGCGCTTTCCTTCTGCTCAAACAACGGCCGCAGAGATTGCAGCATTTTCATCACGTCCCGACTCGCCACGGCTTCCGGAAGATGCCACACCAGCGCTTCTTTCGTGGGAGGAACCAGCAGGTCGATCACGTCCTCCGTCACCGTTTTTTCGACGCCCAAATAGATTGAAATTTTCTCTACATCCTGCGCCATTTGCCGACTGTTCATCCCTGTGCGTTCGGCAAAAAAAACCAGATTTTCCCGGGAGATGACCAGCCCCGCCGCCCGAAAAAACTCTTCGGCCAGTTCGATCGCCCGCTTGTCCTGCTTGTAGGCCTGTTCTTCCACCTGAAATTCAATCACTTCGCCCAGCGCCTTGGCCGCCTTGTAAAACGCGCTGCTCTTATACACCTTGCCTGCGGAAACCACCCAGTGAACCCCGTCCGGCAAACCGGCACGGACATAATCACACACCCGCTGAACCGCGAGGACAACCTCTTCCGAGCGCCCCAGTTTATCCATCGCAAAGAACGAGGCATTTTTCAGCCAGACTACTTTGCCTTCTCCCAAAAAGCCCACGGTGCGCAATGCAGAGAAACTGGCCTGAAGCGCCGCGACAGCTTCATCTTTCGAAGCCGCGGCGCCATCCACCATTTCCAGTCCGAAGGTCTGTGCCTCTTTCGGGCATAACCGATCAACCGTTTCCCGCGCCGCCTGGTCCACCGCATACTCTTCGCCGAAGATCAGATAAAGCGGTTTCTTCACGTCCTGCTTTTCGTTCTTGCTCATCGCTCGTTTTCCTATTGCTCCGAAGGTCTTGAAGTGACCTGCTCCACCCACGCCAGTTGCTCGCTTCCGCATGAAAAGGAATTGGCCAGCACCGTTCGCCATGGGCGATCACCCTGCCCGACCTGCCGCAGAAACTCCGGCATCGCGGCGGTTCCGATCAACTCGTTAATCGCCCGTACGCACCGCTCCGACTGCACATAAAAGGTTTCCAGCGCTTCGTTGTCCTTCGGGTAGGACGTTACCTGAAACAGCTCATCCACGGCCAGCAGTGATTCGCGCTGCAGCACTTTTTTCTTCTTTTGCACAATGGCGCCGCGGCTCAAATGATATTCCAGATTGATCTCCCATCCGAAATACAGCGCCATTCCCTCTTCCAGCGCCAAAGGCAGCTTCATTTCGGATTGACGAATCAAAACATGAATCAACTCGTGCGGAAGCGCATCCCCCGCCAGGTCGTCAGTGCCTGTCACCAAACAAATCATTTCGTTGCCGCTCGTCAGTGATACGGTGTTGGAATGAATCACATACTTTGCCGATAGATCCGCCCAAAGCTGCTCATCATCCAGCAGGTAACAGTAGACCGGCCGTACTGCCTTTGGGTCCAACCCGATCAGCGCCGCGGCCCTGTCATGAGAAAAATGCAGTTTATCAAAGGCGGCATCCAGTTGTTCGGCCCGGCGGGAATAAACTGACAGCACCTGATTCGTCCGGCTCCACCAATCTGCAGGTTCCCGAATTACCGCACGCCCCAGCGAAAGCGAATCCCCCGCCATCCACGAACAGCCCGCCACCGGGAGCAACCCAAGCCCCAGCAGAACCGCAGCAATCAGCGCCCGCGCTTTCGTTACCGCGCGCGTTTCTGCGTCGTATTCATGCCGCGCCATGCTCCGTTCCATGCTCCGTCTCCGCTA
>CAZISY010000075.1:10134-17479 GCA_964542025.1 uncultured Verrucomicrobiota bacterium | reverse complement strand
TGATACCGGCGTGGCGCATCGCCTGCCGGGCATCGGGCAGGTCGGCGCGGGCGTATTGAGCGCGTCGCTCGAACCGTTCCGCAGGGCGTATGAAGGATTGGCGAACACATAAAGGAGGCGGCAGTTATGAAGAATGAAGAGTTTCTGAAGTTTATGGATAACGTACAGGTGTTTGACCTCACCCAACCGCTGAGCATTCACACGCCGCCGTGGCCCAGCTACATGCCGCTCGGTATTCAGTACTTCAAGCGCATCGCCGGCGCGCATCAGGGACAGGGCGCCAACGGACAAATCATCACCACCAGCAATCACGTCGGCACGCACATGGATGGAGAAATTCATTTTCACGCCAGCGGCCGTTCCATCGGCCATGTGCCCATCGCAGAATGGATCGGTTCCGGCGTGATTGCGGATATCTCCGATGAAGTCGGTGATTATGATCTCTACTCGCCGGAGATGATCACGAAGCGCGTGGAGGTGAAGAAGGGCGACATTCTGATCATCAACACCGGATATCATCGCTATGCCTGGGATCAGAAGGACTCCGATGAAGTCCGCTATTTTGTGAAACACCCCGGTCCGGATCCCGAGTTTCACAAGTGGGCTTTGAAGATGAAATTGAAGTGGATCGGCGTTGATTGCGGAAGCGCGGATCACCCCATGAACACCATTATCCGCGATTGGCATCCGAAGCGGTTCCGGGAGGCCGAAGCCAAGGTGATGCAAAAGTACGGCAAGAGCTGGGACGAGCTGTTTCCGCCGGAGGTGTACTATCAAGTCATGCACCTGAAGCTATTTCCCAAAAAACTGGTGCATGCGGAAAACATCGGCGGAGACATTGAAAAACTCAGCAACCAGCGGGTGTGGATCGGCTGCTTCCCGCTGCGCGGAATCGAATTGGAATCCTCCATGTGCCGCATTGTGGCGATGCTTCCGCCAAAATGAGGGAGGTGACTCATGACCATTGCGCACCGTTTCGATTATGAACGCCCGGATTCACTCAGCGGTGTGATCGAGGCTCTCGGCCGCTGCGGCGGGCGCGCCCGCGTGCTGGCGGGGGGGACGGATCTGATCGGCTGGATCCGTGAAGATCTGATCGCTCCGGAAACGGTGATTGATCTGAAGGCGCTGAAGGATCTCAAAACGCTGCGGTGCGAAGGCGGGATGCTGCACATTGGAGCCCTCGTCACCTTTAATGAGCTGCTGGAATGCGAGGCGGTCCGGCGCGATTTTCCGCTGGTACATGAAATGGCCGGACGCGTCGCCTCGAACGGCGTACGCAATCGGGCCACGATGGCGGGCAACATCTGTTCGGCCGTGCCCTGTAATGATTCGGGTCCGGTTCTGCTGGTGTATGAAGCGTTGCTCCATGTGGCCGGGCCGGGCGGCACGCGAGAAGTGTCCGCGCTGGATTGGTTTCGCGCACCGCGCAAAACGGCGCTGAATCCGGATGAAGTGCTTACGGGCATCACCCTGAAAAAGCCGGAGCAGCCTCACGCCGGCTGCTGGTTGAAGCTGGGCCGTTACCGCGGAGAAGACTTGGCCCAGGCCAGTACCGCCATCCTGCTGCTGAAAGATGGAGCGGTGCGGTTGGCTTTCGGGTCCGTCGCGCCCACTCCGATTCGCGGTCCCGCCATGGAAGCGCTTCTTTCCGGGCGCCCGGCCGACTCAGAGCTCATAGCAAAAGCGCGCGGCATGCTGTCCGGCCTCATAGCGCCGATCACCGACATACGCGCGAGCCGGGAATACCGGATGCACATGGTCGGCGTAATGCTGGAACGGGGATTGCCTGCTGCCGCTGACCGTCTGGCCGGGCACGGCCCCGCCTATGGAACTTCGTTGATATGAACCGCGCGGAAGGAAAAACGCCATGAAAAAACATACCGTTACATTCCGCCTGAATGAAGAACCCGTCACGCTGGACGTGGAGGCGAATGAACTCCTGCTGGATGTGCTGCGCGATAAAATCGGCGTGAAAAGTCCCAAGGCCGGATGCGAACGGGGCGATTGCGGGGCCTGTACGGTTTTGCTTGATGGGCGAAGCGTACGAAGCTGTCTGATTCTGGCGGTGGAAGTGGATGGCCATGACATCACCACCGTGGAGGGGTTGTCCCGGAATGGCCTCACGCCGCTTCAGCAGGCATTCATTGATCACAGTTCTTTCCAATGCGGGTTCTGTGCACCGGGCGTCGTGCTGACCATCACCGAGCTGCTGCGAAACAATCCGCGTCCCTCCGAAGAGGAAATTCAGGAGGCGATTGCCGGAAACCTGTGCCGATGCACCGGATACAAACCGATTATTGATGCCGTTCTGGATCTGACTCGAAAATAGAATTCACGCGGGGAGGCTGTCATGAATGATTTTACGGTGATCGGAACATCGCCCAGCCGCATAGACGGGCTGGATAAAGTGACTGGAGCCGCCACCTATGTGGATGATATCGATTTCGGGCCCGGCCTGCTCTACGCTGAAATTGTTGAAAGTCCGCATGCCCATGCGCTCATAAAAAACATCGATACGTCCGCCGCCGACCAAATGCCCGGCGTGGTGAAAACCGTTACCGCCAAAGACTTCCCGCATACGTTCGGTCTTTACATGAAAGACCGCTACATCTTCGCGCGTGATCGCGTTCGGTTTGTGGGCGAGCAGGTGGCGGCGGTTATTGCGCATGATCCTGCCACTGCCAGGCGGGCCGCCAAACTCGTGCGGGTGACGTATGAGCCGCTGACCCCGGTGCTGGATCTGGCCGAGGCGCTGAAGCCGGATGCCGCCCTGGTACATCCGGATCTCGAACATTACGAACACTGCCCCTGGTTTTTCCCGCGCCCGAAAACCAACATCGCCCACTGGCGAAAAACCCGCCGGGGCGATATGGAGAAAGGATTTGCCGAGGCGGACGTGATTCTGGAGGACACCTATACCGTTCCGCGCTACGCGCATTGTGCGATTGAGCCGCATGTGATCGCCGGGTATTATGATGCCGCCGGTCGCCTGACGCTGTGGGCGTCGTCGCAATCGCCCTGCACACAGCGCAACATCATTGCCGAGGCGCTTTCACCGATGGGGCTTTCGCACAAGGACATTCGCGTCATCACGCCGTATGTGGGCGGCGGGTTTGGCGGGAAAGCGGGCGTTTCCATGGAAATATTCGGGGCGGTGCTGGCGATGGCAGTCAAAGGGCATCCGCTGAAAATACGCTGGTCGCGCGCTCAGGAATTCTACAACACCTCCCAGCGGCAGGGCGTGATGGCGCACATTAAAATGGGCGTTAAAAAAGACGGCGCCATCACCGCGCTGGAACACACGCTTCACTGGGACGCCGGCGCCTACGCGGAATACGGCGCCAACGTGGTCAATGCGGCCGGGCTTTCGGCCACGGGGCCGTACCGTATTCCCAACATCAAAATTGATTCGGTGTGCGTCTATACCAACCTCTCCCCGACGGGCGCCTACCGCGGTTTCGGATATTCCGAATTTCATTTCGGCCTCGAATCACACATCACGCGCATTGCCAAAAAAATCGGCATGGATCCCGTGGAGTTCCGAAGGAAGAATGCCATTCGCGAAGGGGATACGCTGGCATATGGCGCGAAGATGAATCCCGGAAATCTTCAGGAAGCAATCAACCGGTGCGCCAAAGCCGTCAACTGGGGAAAACCGGAAACGTCTGCGCATCCCGATCGAGTGATTGGCAAGGATATTTCGCTCTTCTGGAAAGCGCCGGCCATGCCCCCGAATGCCAGCTCGGCCGCCTTCGTAAAATTCAACGAGGATGGCAGTCTGAACGTGATGGTTTCAGGTATGGAAATCGGACAGGGCTACATGACCGTCATGGCGCAGATTGCCTCGGAAGTGCTGACGGTGCCGGTCGGCCGCATCCGCGTGGAAACGCCGGACACCGACCGCAACGCCTACGAATGGCAAACCGTGGGGTCGCATGTCACCTGGAGTTGCGGCAATGCGGTGCGCAATGCCGCGCTGGATGCCCGGCAGAAAATTATTACCACGGTTCATCGCGCGCTCGGCTTTCCGGAAGAAACGATCTATCTCGAAAATGAACAGGTCCGATCCCGCGAAAAACCGGAGTTCGCTCTGCCTCTGCGCGATTTTGTGATCAATGGCATTCAAACAGGCGATGGTACATTCCGGGGCGGCCCGGTTGTCGGCAGCGGCATGTTCATGCCGGAATTTACGTCGGCCACCGGCGATCCGGAAACCAGCCAGGGGGGCCATCCGAATGTGCATTACACCGTCGGCGCGGCAGGCATCATTTTGGAGGTGGACCGCAAGACGGGCAAGATGGATGTACTCCGCGTCGTGCTGGCCGTGGATGTCGGACAAGCCATCAATCCGGTGCTGATCGAGGGGCAGATTGTGGGAGGTCTTCTTCAGGGACTGGCCACGGTGCTGTATGAAGACATTCGGTATGACGCCGCCGGCAAATTGCTGAATCCGAATTTTACGGATTACAAAATTCCCACGGCGCTCGACATGCCGCTGGAAACCATTCCCATCATTTTGGAAACCCCCCAGCCCGATGGACCATTCGGCGCGCGCGGCGTAGGCGAGCACACGATGATCCCGGCGGCATCTCTGATTGCCAATGCCGTTGAGGATGCTCTCGGTATCCGTATCAAAACGATGCCCGTCATTGCCGAAAAAGTCGCCCTGGCCGGGATTCAGGTGGAGTATGATGCCGTCAAGGGCAACACGATGGGATTCTGCTACGCCAAAAAACCGGAAGACTATCCGTTTCACATTAACGGACAGTAAGCAGCATCATGCCTCGTGGTTTTTATAAAACTCAACAAGACGTGCCGGAAGGCCGTTGCGCGATGGAAAAATGATGAAACGATTGCGGGAGTATTTTTTGTCGATTCATCGGATGACGCGCGGCAGCTGGTTTGATGCGGCTGTTTTTGCGGCCAATTGCTGGCTTGTACCGCGCCTGACAGCGTTCTCCGCAGAAGATGGCGAAAGCAATCTGTTTTACGCCGTGATTCTGCTGATTGGACTGTTTCTGTATTTGGTCGGCGCCGGATTGAAACGCGCACCCCTTCAGGAACGCCTGGCACGGACGCAGAATCCTCCCGTACGCACCTGGGCCTGGATCACGCTCTTCACGCTGCTCATCATGCAATTCGCGCTGGGTATCCTCATGAGTAATTTATCGCTGGAAACGCTGGTCGCTCATTTTCCGCTCATCCCGCACTCAACGGAAAACACCGAAGGGTTGATGGCGGCTCTGCTGATCGCCTGCGCGCTCGTATTCATGACCATTCGCGCACTGATCCCGCCGAAGTCCGGCGCATTGGCGCTGCGCCCTGCACCGGCGTTGCGCCGTCAGGAAGCCTTTGCGGATTGTGCCCTGTACTTTTCGGCGCTGTCAGCGCTGTCGATATGGGACGGGATGATCATGAGCTCGCTGGCCGGGCGCGGACCCTATCCCTGGTATCTGGGTGCGCTGCTTGTTACGCTGATTACCGTGCCCTTCGCCATGTTTTATGCGGCCCCGCGCATTCTCTTTCTCGCGGAGGACTATCGGCGCCCGGCCACCGGGTTTCGGCTCATCGCCGTTATGATCCCGCTTTCCCTGCGGTTGCTTGAAGCGCCCTGACGATCATTTCAAGCCGTGCGAAGAGAGCGCCTACCAGCGTCCGCTTGCTCCCCCGCCTCCGGAGCGTCCGCCGCCGAATCCTCCAAATCCGCCCCCGGAACGGCCGCCGCGCCCCCCGAAAAGACTCAGAAAGAAAAAAAGTTTCGGATAGCGGATGGCGAGGAGAATGATCAGTACCCAGAACAGCACGATAAACCAGCCGGGCGCTTCCGGCGTCTCCTCATCCGGTTCTGCGCCGGAGCCGTCGCTGATCGCTGTCAGAATGGCCTGCGCGCCTTCGGATAAACCATCGGCGTAACGTCCTTCCTTGAACCGCGGAATGATCACGCTGTCGCGTATGCGCCCAGCTCCCGCGTCGGTCAGGTCTCCCTCAAGGCCGTAGCCGACTTCAATGCGCATCACGCGGTCCTGCACCGCCGCCAACAGCAGTACGCCGTTATCTTTCCCCTTTTTGCCGATGCCCCAGCGCGCAAACAGTTTGTTCGCGAAGTCATTGATGTCGCCGCCCTCCAGCGAAGGCAGTGCAACCACCACCACTTCGGGCCCGCCGTCCGCCGCCGCCCGACTTAACGTCTGCTCCAGCGCATTTTTCTGTCCGGAATCGAACACCTTCGCATAGTCATTTACAAAACCGGAAGGCTTGAGCGATGCCAGCAGTTTATCCGAATCAATCGCGGCATGCGCAGACCCGAGGCAACAGCACACCAGCAAAACGCTGATAAACACCGCACACCATCCACGGGTCCATCCTGTGAGCAAGCTCCTCGGCATTGAGCATTCCTTTACAGCTCGACCACTTTCCAGGGCAGGCCGTACTTATTCAGGTCGTCCATAAAGGGATCGGGATCCATCTGTTCGATGTTGAACACGCCTTTTCCGGCCCATTTCTTTTCCAGCATCATTTTTGCGCCGATCATGGCGGGCACGCCTGTGGTGTAGGAGATGGCCTGGGATTTGACTTCGGCATAGCAGGCTTCATGACTGCATATGTTGTAGATGTAAAACGTTTTCGGTTCGCCGTCCTTGAGCCCGGTGACGCGGCATCCGATGCAGGTGTTGCCCTTGGTGAGCGGGCCGAGACTTCCCGGATCGGGCAGCAGCACCTTGAGGAATTGAAGCGGAACAATTTCCCGGCCGTTGTACATGACCGGATCAATGCGCGTCATTCCGACGTTCTGAAGCACTTCGAGGTGCTTCAGGTAATTATCTGAGAAGCTCATCCAGAAGCGTGCGCGTTTGAGTTCGGGATTATGCCTGGCGAGCGACTCGAGTTCTTCGTGGTACATCAGGTAGATGTTGAGCGTGCCGAGGTCTTCGGGCATAGTGAACGGTTCGTGAATGGAAAGCGGAGCCGTTTCCTTCCACTCGCCGTTTTCCCAGAAGCGCCCTTTGGCGGTTACTTCGCGGATATTGATTTCCGGATTGAAGTTGGTGGCAAAAGGCTGGCCGTGGTTTCCGGCGTTACAGTCGATGATGTCCAGGTAATGAATTTCATCCAGGTAATGCTTTTTGATGTACATGGTGAACACGCTCGTCACGCCGGGATCAAACCCGCTGCCGAGTACAGCCATGATGCCCTCTTTGTTGAAGCGGTCATGATAGGCCCACTGCCATTTGTATTCAAAATGCGCAACATCGGGTGGCTCGTAGTTGGCAGTGTCCAGATAGGGCACGCCGGTTTCGAGGCAGGCATCCATGATATGCAAATCCTGATAGGGCAGGGCCAC
>CAZISY010000075.1:3901-10034 GCA_964542025.1 uncultured Verrucomicrobiota bacterium | reverse complement strand
TAACATTTCAGAATTTCGCGCCGCTCCTTGGCGGTGATGCGTCCATCCTGCACGGCGTTTTCCGCCATTTGCCGGACGCGCGCACTCATGGCCCGAGTGTCGTACTCCACATAGGAAAGAACGTCGGCCACGGAATCGCCTTCGATTTCGTTTGTAAAATTGAGCGTGCCGCTCGGTCCGATGCGTATGGTGACCACATTGGTATCGCCCAGAAGATTATGCAGGTCACCGAGGGTTTCCTGATAGGCGCCGACCAGGAAAACGCCGAGGTAATACTCATGATCCGGTTCCAGTTCGTGCAGCGGGAGCGAGTGTTTCACATCGTGCAGGTCAATGAAACGATCAATCTTGCCGTCGCAGTCGCAGGTGATATCCGCCAGAATGGCCTGACGTGCGGGTTTTTGATTGAGGCGGTGAATGGGCATCACGGGGAACAGCTGGTCGATCGCCCACACGTCCGGGAGCGACTGAAATACGCTGAAATTGCCGTAATACGTGTCGGCAAGCACGGCGTCCAGATGCTCCAGCTCGTCCGGGATGCGGTTGTATTCCTTCGCCTTGCGCGCGATATTGCCCACCACGTTCCAGAAAATCTGTTCCGCCTGGGCGCGGTCGCGCAGCGAGACGGTCCCGTGTTTGAAAAGCTGGCGCACTTCGTCGCGATAGAAGATGGCGTCATTCAGGCATTCCTGCACGTTTTTGGGGTTCATGGAGCGGGCCGCTTCCATCAGGTTGCGAATCTGCTCGTGCGTGTCGTCCGGTAGTTTTTCCGGCAGCGGATTGGTCTCGAAGCGGCTGACATCCAGGATGTTGAAAAGCAGGATGGAGTAGTAGGCCACCGTAGCGCGTCCCGACTCGGTGATAATGGTCGGATGGGCGATTTCCTCTTCATCCAGCGTGGTCATGACGGTTTCAACGATGTCTGTGCAATACTCATCCAGCGAATAATTGCTGCTGCTGGTGAAGTTGGTGTGCGAGCCGTCGTAGTCCACCGCCAGGCCGCCGCCCAAATCCAGAATACCCATGGCGGCGCCTTCCTTGACGAGTCCGCAGTAGACCCGACAGGCTTCGAGCACCCCGGCGCGAATGTCGCGGATGTTGGGAATCTGAGAACCCAGATGGTAATGCAGCAGCTTGAGCAGGTGTTGTTTGCCCTGGGCGCGCAGAGTATCCACCACGTCGATTAACTGCGTGGTGGTCAGCCCAAACATACTGCGGTCGCCGCCGGATTCCGTCCAGTGGCCGCTTGCGCGCGATGACAGCTTAATGCGTACGCCGAGGATGGGTTCCACGCCCAGCACGGCCGAGCGGTTCAGAATTAAATTCAGTTCGCACGGCGATTCAATTACAAACACGCACTGAATGCCCATGCGTACGGCCTGCAGACCGATGTCGATAAATTCCTCATCCTTGTAGCCGTTGCAGATCAGATAAGCGCCCGGTGCCTGCATGTAGGAGATGGCGGCGATCAGTTCCGCCTTGCTGCCGGCCTCCAGTCCATGGTTGTATTTTTTCCCGAACGAGGTGACTTCCTGCACCACCTGCTGCTGCTGATTCACCTTGATCGGATAAACCCCCCGATATTCACCCCCGTATTTCAACCGGCTGATTGCCCCTTGAAACGTTTCGTGCAGCTGTGTGATTCGCGAATCAAGAATATTCCCCAGACGAAGCAGGGTGGGCAGTTCCATGCCGCGTTCCTTGATCCCCGATACCACTTCCATCAGGCTTACGGCGTTTTTTGTGCTGTGACGTTCCGGACACACCAGCACTTCGCCTTCCGGGGAAATACAAAAATACCCGTCGCTCCAATCCCGTATTCCGTACAATTCCGCCGATTCTTCAACCGTCCAGCGTTCCAAGGTGTTTTTTTTCATAGTCAGCGTTCAAATCCCTGCCGAGTGTTTTTCGGACAGCGTTTTATTCATGAAATCGGACCCAAAGTAAACAGGAATCACGCGGGAAGCCGCACGTTTCTTTCCCTCGAAGCCGCCTACAGTACAACCGCAAAATAAAACAAAATCCCCATCAGCGAAGCCAGCGCCAGCGCCAGAAAGTTCACATGCACAAAATCGCCCTTTTCCATCCCGTTGGTCAGATTCATAAAAATGCCCACCATACTCGTGCAAAAGGACAACAGACACAGCAGAAGGATGTATGGGGCAATGTCATAATTCCATGTGTCGCGAAATTCCAGCGCATTACGTGTGTGGTAATACGTTCGCGACTGCGGTTGCGCCAAACCGCCCACAAATACCGCCCCGATCAGCAGCAGCCAGCCCAACAGCGCCAGCCAGCGCATCGACTGCATGATGTTGGCGTTTTGCCGTGCGGCCGGCGATGGCTTTTTCCTCCGTGGGTAAACCTGTTGCTGACGGCTTTGTCCCGTACGCAGCGACGAACCCGTTCCCCCGGACAGAGGACGAACCGCCGCGTAACGGCCGGTCTTGTTAAACGCCTGTGAAAATCGCTCATTATCGGCCATTGTTATTCTCCATTGCAGAACATGACGCCAAACAGCGTAGTCATTTGCCGCTGAATGTAAATTCATTTTCCTGCCGTCGCGCACAGACAGGTTGGGTGTGAGTAGCGTGACGCTCTCCGAGCGCAGCGCTTTTCTTTTCTTCCTGCCGATTGCACGGCAAAAGAGACGCGCGCCCGGAGAGCATCGCGCCACTTTTTACGGGGATAAAAACCGACCAGACGGTCGGCGGCCCCGAACGTTGATCGCGTCCGTGATTTTGCTTTCAGCGGCAGGAAAATGAATTTGCAAATTATGGGGGACGGGGTAGACTCAAACACGTTACGTCAGAGTAAAGCGGGGGGGGGGTGCATAGAGGTGGCTGATCGTCTTCTTGCAGGAGGTTGCTATGATGAGGTCTCGCGTTTTGGTGCGGTCGTTCGCCGTGGTGTTGTCGTTTCTTTCCGCCGTGTATTTTTCGGAGGCGGTGATATTTACAGAGAACACGACGATTCAGGAAACCAATGATCTGTATGAGGGCGCAGGCCTGCTGATCAGCAATTGTACGGTAACGGTACTGGGCATTCATCATTTCAGCGCGGTGGACATCGTCGCGCGGGGTACGGTGGATGTTTACGGAACCTGCACGATGTATGCTCTGACGGCGGATGGGGCGACGCTGCGTTTGGGAGGCGGCCATGTCCTGGGTATTTCGACAGCGCTGTCTTTGAGCAATGGCTCCACGCTGCTGGTATGCGGTACAAATACGTCGGCCAAAGTGGATGGCGCCTGGGCGGGGCTGGGCGGGATGATTCAGGCCGCCGATGTGAGTGTTTCTTCGGATTCCACGATCAGCGCCAACGGCCAGGGCTATACCGGCGGGGTCAATGCGGCTAATGGAAATGGACCGGGCGCCGGGGTGCGCGGCGAGTATAATGGACCGGGCGCCAGCCACGGCGGACTCGGCGGGGCGTACGGCTCGACGGTCGGTCCGCGTTACGGTGAAGGGGTTGCTCCGGTGGAATTGGGTTCGGGCGGCGGCGGCGGCTCGCACGGTTATTATCTTCAGTACGGCACGGGCGGTTCCGGCGGCGGTGCCATACGCCTGATTGCGACCAACTCATTTAGTCTGAACGGGACGATCTCGGCCAACGGGAACGCCTCGGCGGGGGCACGGGCGGGTGGTGGCGCGGGGGGCTCGCTGTGGGTCACCGCCGGTACGCTGAGCGGGAGCGGCAGCTTTACGGCTGATGGCGGAAACGGAACCGGGGTGGAAAGCAGTGGCGGGGCCGGTGGCCGGGTGGCCGTGTATTACCGCGATGCGTCCTCCTATTCCGGTTTTGCGAATTGTTCGGCGGTGCGGGGCGTAGGGGTCGCGGCAACGGGCGAGGTGGGAACGGTTATCTTTCTGGATAGCACGGTAACTGATTATAGCGCAGATGTTTATCAGCATTTTCTTGTGGAAAGCAATGCGTCTGTCACCCTGGGCTCGCTGACGGTGCATGAGGGCGGCGCGCTGACGATTAACGGGGGGAGTACGGTGGATGTGACGGCGGTGTTTAACGTCATGAGCGGTGCGGTGGTATCCTGCCGGGGAGCCAACATGCAGAATACCAATGGCGCGGGCGCCTGGGTAGGCAGGGGCGTGTCCATCCTGGCGGGCGATCTTTCGATCTCCAACGGCGCATACATCACGGCGGACGGGCAGGGGTACGCCGGCGGAGTCAATTCGGCGGGCGGCAAAGGGCCGGGCGCCGGAGTACACGGGGAGTATAATGGCGCGGGCGCCAGTCATGGCGGCGGTGCGGGCTTTTATGGGAACGGCACAGCCTCGGCTCCTATTTATGATCAGGGGGCCGAACCGTATATGCCGGGATCCGGCGGTGGCGGCGGCGCGCATGGCTACTACAACCAATATGGAACGGGCGGCGCCGGCGGCGGCGCACTGATGTTGACGATTAACGGGACGCTGACGCTGAACGGCGTGATCAGCGCCAATGGCAATAATGCGTTGGGCGACCTGGCCGGCGGCGGAAGCGGAGGAGCCGTTTTTATTCGGACCGATACGCTGCGGGGATCGGGATACGTCACGGCAGATGCCGGAAATGGAAGGGGCGCGAACAGTTGCGGGGGCGGTGGGGGAAGAATTTCGCTGATGTATCAGGATGCCTCGCTCTTTGAAGGCTTTGGACTGTGTTCGGTGGATGGCGGAACCGGAACCGTGGTGGATATCGCGACGGACCAGGGCGAAGACGGCACGGCACTCTTTATTGATAATTCCCAACCCAATTCCGCCGCGCACATTTATCAGACGTTCCTCGTCGACAGCAATGACACCGTATATGTCGGCGATATTACGCTGCATCCCGGAAGCACGTTTACGGTCAATGGCGGAAGCACCATTCGGGTGGATCGGGTGTTTACGGCGATGAGCGGATCGGTCATGGTGTGCCGCGGCGCGGACCGGACGGCGACCAATGCGTCGGGTGCGTGGATTGGGCGGGGTGTGAACATTGCAGGTTCCAATATCACTGTGGCGGCGGGTGCCGTATTATACGCCGATGGGCAGGGCTATCCGGGCGGCGTCAGTACGGCCATCGGGAAAGGGCCGGGCGGCGGTACGCGCGGAGAATATAACGGCGGTGGCGGCGGCTATGGCGGTGCGGGGGGCGGCGCGGGCTCAACCGGCGGCGCGACGAACGGCTCCTGCACCCGGCCCATCAGTCTGGGCTCGGGCGGCGGCGGCGGCGCTTTTGGCTACTACGGACAATACGGCACAGGCGGTGCGGGCGGCGGCGCGATTCGCCTGGATGCGCTGGGCGCGGTGCGGGTGGATGGCACTGTCAGCGCAAATGCGGGAGTCCCTTCCGGTCACCGGGCGGGCGGCGGCGCGGGGGGATCCATCCTGGTGAACGCAGGTACGCTGGAAGGCAGTGGAGTGCTTGCTGCGGAAGGCACGGACGGCTGCGCGCTGGATGGCAGCGGCGGGGGCGGCGGCCGTGTGGCCCTGTACGCATGGAACGGTAACGCCTTCACGGGTTCCTGTTCGGTGGATGGCGGAACAGGAACCATCGCGAACGGTTCTTCGGGTACGCTGTTCCAAACCCGGGGAATCGTCTGCGAATGGCTGGAAGAGCCGCCGACGTTTGCGCACGGAACGGAGGAGATGTCCTGGTTTGCGCTCGGCGCGGACCCGACCCGGTATTCAGCCGCACTCTCGGTGGAACGCAACGGTTATACCTCGGTACTTCAGCCCACGGGCGCCGTGGAAGGAGCCTGGGCTTGGAATACAACCGGCTATCAGGACGGATGGTACAATCTTTCGCTGGTTATCAAGCCGAACTCCGGCGGGAACGGAGTGGCCCAATTGACCAAACAGGTGCTGGTCCTCAACGGGATTACCTGGCATTCCGGCAGCATCACCGGTAACACCACCTGGGCCACCGGAACCCTCCATGCCGTGGATGGGGATCTGACCATCGTCAGCGGGGCCACCCTGCGCGTAGCGTCGGGCGCCATCGTGAAATTCCTCCCGAATACGCGCCTGATGATTAACGCCGGCGCGACCAATGATATTCAGGGGTCGGAAGATGAATGCGTGATTCTCACATCCATCTATGATGATACGGCCGGCGGCGACACCATGATGGATGGCGATTTGACGCAACCGCA
>CAZISY010000075.1:1485-3801 GCA_964542025.1 uncultured Verrucomicrobiota bacterium | reverse complement strand
GGGACGACTCGGTCGGCGGCGATACGCTGCGTGACGGCTACGCCACATCGCCCACGGCCGGCGATTGGCTGAAAATGTATGCGAATGGAGGAGTTGCCGTGTTCGACCACGCGGTGTTTACCTACGGCGGCGGGTCGGAAGGCGCTTCATGGGACAGCTCCGCGGCGATTCTGCTGAAGAACAATGCCTCGGTTTCCGTCTCCAACTCCATGGTATTTGAAAGTTTTTATGACGGCATTCTGTGCTGGGGCGGAACGGTGGATGTACACAACACCGTTTTCCAGAATATCGACCGGGCCGTTAGCGCGCACTCATCCGGATTGGTCCGTCTGCGCAACGATACGTTCGTGGAAAACCGGATCGGACTGCTCATTCACGGCGGCGTGATGGATGCGCGGAACTGCATTGTGGGTTACAGCCAGGAGGCCGGCGTGGATTATGATTTCGGCACCGTGACGAATATCTCCTATTGCGATGTCTGGGCGCCGGAGGAATACGGCGGAGTCAACTATCGGGATATGACGGATCAAACCGGCCTGAACGGAAACATCGCTTCCAATCCGGTGTTCGTCTCTGTGACCGGCGCGAACTTCCGGGTGAATTACCGGTCGCCCTGCATTGACGCCGCCGACACCCTCCACGCCCCAGCCGCCGACTTCATGGGCGCGCCGCGCGTGAACGATCCGCGCACCGATCCGAAGCACGGCATTCCGGACGGGGAAGGTCTGTATGCCGATATGGGCGCCTACGAAATGACGGATAATGCGCCGTCGGATCAGGATCTGGTGGTCACGGAAATTACCGGCGCGCCCATCCTCACGGCCGGAAGTACCGGCACCGTGATCTGGGTTGTGCGTAATGATGGCCGGGCCGCGATTGATGCCGGCTGGCATGATGAATTGACGTTCGTTCCCGTTCAGCCCGGCACCTGGGATACCGCCATCACGGTTACCCAGGTCTTTATTCAGGGACGCCTCGGCCCCGGACAATCCAGAACCAATCAGGCCGTGGTCCGTGTGCCGGGCGGTACGGAAGGCGCCTGGCGCTGGCAGGTGAAAGTCAACAGCCGCGGAGAAGTCTATGAAGGACAAAACTGGCGCAACAACCTGAAGGTATCGGACTGGTCAACCGCCCTGACCGTGCCCGAAATACCCGTCGGCGGCGGTGTTTCCGGCGCGTACGCCGGAAGCGGACAGGCTCTTTGGTTCAAAGTTTCGCAACCCGCCGACACCGAGTTGGCGGTGGCCCTGGATTCCGCGCAAACCGGTGTCTGTCGAATCTACGCCGGCTACGGCAGCATGCCCAAAACGGACGGCTGTGATTTGCGCAGCATCTACGCAGAATCCTCCGATGCCGTTCTGTCTCTCCCGTCCGCCGCCGCGCGCACGGTCTACCTGATGATCATGCCGTCCGCGCTGACGAACGATCAAATGAGTTATTCATTAACGGTCACGCAATCGGTGTTCGGGCTGACATCCGTCGGGCTCACGCGCGCCGGCAATGCCGGATGGGTCACGATTCCGGTGTATGGCCGTCAGCTGGATGAGCGCGTGACAGTGCAGTTGCGTCCGGCTTCGGGCACCATCATCACGGCGCGGACCAACCAGAGCTTCGATTCGTCCACGGTGTATGCGGAGTTCAACCTGGCCGGTGTCACGCCGGGCGTTTACAGTGTGGTGGCGGTGCGGGACGGCGCCGAACGAAAACTGACCAATGTGTTCACCGTGGCCTCCGGCACCGGCGGCAAACTGCAAATCAACGTATCCATGCCCGCCTATGCGCGAAGCAGCCGGGTGATTGAAGGCTATGTGCGTTATGCCAACACGGGCGACGCGGATATGGCCGCTCCGCTTATCGCTGTGACAGCCTCCGGCGGCACGGTCAACCTCTGGCCGGACGGCGAAACGAACAGCGGGGCTTCCTCGTTCAACTTCCTGGGCGTGGCCCAGCAGGATCCGAAACCGTCGGTACTGCGTCCGGGCGCATCCTACCAGTTTGGGTTCAGGGTACTTTCCAAATCCGGCTCGTCGGTTTCCATTCAAACCGGATATGTGGGAACCAATGATGCCGTCGCCATGAACTACACGACCCTGCGCGATGCCGTGAAACCTGCGTCCGCAGATGCCGCATGGTCCAACGCCTGGGCGCTGGTCGCGTCCGAATGCGGATCAACCCGCGGTTCATACGTCCGCGCGCTGGGCGCAGGGACTGATCGCGCCGCAAATCACGGTCTGGTGTGCATTACGGAGCGCAGCGTGCTGGATTATTTGATTCAGGAACAGATGGAACAGGTTGGAAATCGGAATGTATCGGGGA
>CAZISY010000075.1:0-1385 GCA_964542025.1 uncultured Verrucomicrobiota bacterium | reverse complement strand
TCCTGTTATGCGGACGGCTGGCTGCCGGTGGAGGAAACGCTGGCCGACCTGATCACCAACGATACCGTGCGCTGCACGTTCGCCCTGCTGAAGGGCGGCGGCGCGATTACAGGGCTCGTCACAAAAACGGGCGCCGCACAGTCCGGCGCGCAGGTGGTGGCCGCCATGGAAGGAACCAACGGGAACCTGTACGGCGACTGGAGCATCACCGGCTATACGGATGCCCAGGGCGCCTACACCCTGACGAATGCACCAAAGGGATACTACACCGTGGGCGTCAGCAGTACGAACGGCGCGGAACAGTATGTGACCAACGTATACATCGCCGGCAACGGCGCCGTGACCAACGTCCCGTTCGCCCTGGTGGATGGATGTACCGTGACGGGACGCGTCACCAGTCTGGCGGATGGTTCTGCCATCACCGGAGCCACCGTCAATGCGGGCACCTATCCTGTGCGCACTCAAACCGCCAAGACGGACGCCTCCGGATACTTCGTCTTCACCCATCTGCCGGAAGGTGATTTGCAGATTTCCGCCTTTGCAAATGGATTCAACGCCAATGCGGTGCTGATGCACATGGCCTCCACCGGAACGGCCCAGGCTGCAATCGGTCTGGCGCCCTGCGGCAATCTCTCCGGCAGCGTAACGGTGAACGGCGCGCCCGCAGAAGGCGTGATGCTCATCCTCGCCCAGTGGGCCACGGATCGGTCGCTGGAAATCCGGTCCGACCCCGCCGGACAGTTTGCCGTGGGAATGCTGCCCACGGGTACGTTCAGTCTGGCGGTGGGCCCGGCGGAGGCCTTCTCGAAGGCCCGTCTGGATTTCACCGTGGAGCCAACCAACACCGTGTTTACGCACGACATTGAGCTTGGCGCTTCGTGTATCACCGGCGTGCTGATGAACACCGCCGGCAGCGCGTCCGTCACCGGCGCCTGTTTCAAGCTGATCCGAAATGATGAAATTGTTGAAAGCCGCTGGAGCGACGCGGGCGATTTCCTCTTCACCGTTTATGAAACCGGCACCTGGCAGGTTTGCGCGTTCTCCGAAACCACCGCCTACCTGTGGACCAACTGCGAAATCACAGCAACCGGCGAAGTGTGCGCGCTCTCGGCGAATGCCCCGAATACTGATTTCACGGTGTATCTCATGCACACCAACGGAACGCCCGTCACCAACGGCAGCGTGACCATCCGCGGAACGGGCGCCTCCGTATCCGACAAAATCAACATCACCAGCTCCTCGCTCACCAACGGCGTATTCCGTTATGCGGGCCTGCCGCCCGGTGACTATCAGGTGGATGGTTTCGCGTCCGGCCTGGTGTGGCGCACCGTTGCGCACACCATTACCGGCGGGGTCCAAATGACCAGCCTGTTGCTGACGCCTGC
>CAZISY010000074.1:15434-17984 GCA_964542025.1 uncultured Verrucomicrobiota bacterium | reverse complement strand
GGTCGCGAGTTCGATTCTCGCCGCCCCGACCAAATTGTTTTCCTCAAAAACCCTCGAAAAACCCTGATTTCATTGGCTTTTTTGCTTATTCCCGGCTTTTCCCCGTACAACCTTCCCAAAGCCAAACAACCAGCCGCTTCTGCATCCTTCAAGTGCGGTAAGGCCCGGGAAATGCGCTGCGATCAGAAGCGGTGACGGCGGTCGCCGATGGCCTTCATTTCAATGTCTTTTTCTTCGATGGCCTGCAGCGAGATATTGAGCAGTATGCCCACCATGCCCATCGTTACCGCGAGGCTGGATCCGCCAAAACTGATGAAGGGCAGTGGAAGCCCTTTGGTCGGCAGACAACCGGTCACCACGCCGATATTGATCGCCGCCTGCATGGCAATCATCGTGGAAATTCCGAACGCCGCGAGGCGTCCAAACTCATCCGGTGCGCGCATCGCAATCCGCAGTCCGCAGTAGAAAAAGGTAACGAACAGCAACACCACGGCAATGGAAACGGCCAGGCCCAATTCTTCCGCCATGATGGCAAAGATAAAGTCGGTGTGCGCCTCCGGCAGATAGAATCGTTTTTGAATGCTCTGCCCCAATCCAACGCCTTTTCCACCGCCCACTACGAAGGCATACACGGCGTTCAGCAGCTGGAACGCTTCCTCCTGAGCATATTTTTCGGGATTCAGAAATGCAATGATACGCCGCATGCGGACTTCATTGTACATGATGGCAAAGCAGAATCCCGTGGCGCCCAGCAGACCCGCAACCAGCAGATAGATGAAGCGCGTCCCGGCCGTAAACATCATCAGCATACCCACGACAGCGATCAGCATCGTGGTGCCATAGTCCGGCTCCGCAAAAATCAACAGCAGAATAAACCCCAGCGCACCCATGGGGATGAGCATGCCCTGCCTGAATTCCTTCACATGCCAGCGAATACGGGCCATCCACCATCCCAGCAGCAGAATCACGGCGGGCTTGGCCAATTCCGAGGGCTGAAAATTCATAATACCGAATCGAAGCCATCGCCGGCTGCCATTGACGATCACACCCACGTTTGGAATGAGGGTCATGATCAGCAGCACCACGCACAACACGCCCAGGGGAAGAACGGCTCGCCGCCACACATGATAATCCACGCGCGAAATCACGGCGCAACCGACCGCCGCAACGCCCAGCCACATGAGCTGCTTTTTTAAGTAGAACAGCGGGTCGCCAAAAACGGACTCCGCCCGAATACTGCTGGTACTGGCCAGCATCACCACGCCAAGCGTCAGCAGAATCAGCACGCTACCAAGCATGACGCTGGCCGTCTTACGCATTCAGACACCCTGTATTCCGTGCAGACGAAAACCGATTGTTCAGGGTACAAAAGGAATCAAAAGGCGCTGCCCCGGCTTCAACTCCGCATCAGCCTGCAAATTATTGGCCTTGATGATTTCTTCTTTGGTCATGCCGAATGTCATGGCCACCTTGTCAACCGTGTCGCCATCCATGACCTTATAATAAAAGGCTTCTTCGGCAGCCGATGGGGCCGCCGAAGAGGCGGCGTCCGGCTTGGCTTCAATCTTGACCTCTTCCGCGATGATCGTCGTCTTCACATCCGATGCCGCCGCTGCGGGCGCAGTCGGGGATGCCACAGGAGTAACCGTCGCTGAGGGGGCGCCTGGTTTGAGCGCCAAATCCGCAGAGGCCGATGCGGTCTCCGTGGCGGGCTTCCCGGAGGTGATCGCCGTTGTACCGGCCGAAGCCGCAGTCGCGGACGATTTTGGAATGATCAGCTTCTGCCCGACCACGATTTTATCATTCGTCAGTTTGTTGGCCTCGCGCAGGGCCTTGACAGTCGTTCCTGATTTCACGGCGATCTTGGAAAGCATGTCGCCCGATTTAACCACGTATTCGCCACCGGCGATCGTCGGCTTGGAGGCAGGGGCAGAAGACGCCGGCTTGCCCGCGGGCTTTTTGGAAGACGATGAGACCGACGAAACGTGTGTGCTTCCGTGCGGCATTTTTTTGGCATAGGCCGGCAGAATCAGCTTCTGGCCCACGCGCACAGCGTTTGGATTTTTGATGTTGTTGAGTTCGCAGATTTCTTTGGAACTGACATCATAACGCTGAGCGATTTTTGAAATGGAATCACCCTTCTGCACCACATACGTTTCCGAAGAAAGTTTGTGATCCATAACCGGGGGGGCCGGATCCACAGGTGCGAGCGGACGAATCGCGCGACGCGGTGCGGCGGGTGCTTTCTGCTGCGTTACCGCAGCCTTCGGCGGCATCACGGGAGCGGGAGCCGGCTCAACGGCACGCGTTTCTTTCTGCACCGTGCCGCATCCCTGAATGGCGAAGAAACCGCCAATGGCCACCACATGAACACTCAACACAATCAGTGCCAGCATAGACGTTTTGATCATCTGGCTCCGGGTTGTCCCCGTTGTTTTACCATCCACTACATATCGCTCGTTCATCTTATTCCTCCATATTCAAAGCGGCCACGGCTTCCACAAAAGCTTTTCCGCGCTCCTCAAAATTCCTGAATTGATCGTAACTTGT
>CAZISY010000074.1:0-15334 GCA_964542025.1 uncultured Verrucomicrobiota bacterium | reverse complement strand
ACGGTTTTCCCCTTAAACCGCGACCAGCCCAACTCATATTCCGGAATCAGGGGAACTCCGTGCGTGCGCGCCTCATTCAGCCAGGGATGATTAAACGGAAAGCCCGGACTGACCACGCATCCCGCCAAATCACGCCACGGCACCTGAGCGGGCTCATAAACCAACAAAGCCCCTTCCGGCGCGGCGTGCGGGCGATCATCATGCGACAGCGTACTGTCGCGCGCCGTTAAAATGGAAATACGTCCGCCTTCCTGCTGCAGCAGACGCGCCGCCGACTCCCCGCTCGCGCCGAGCCCCAGAATCAGCCAGTGTTTTGAAGAATTGTTCATCGCAGTTTCAAGGTCGCCACACCCAGCAGCGCACAGATGATTGAAAGAATCCAGAAACGAATGGTGATCATGGTTTCCACCACTTCCACGTCGCGCCCTTCTTTTTTGGCGCGTTCTTTTTCCAGCAGCTCGAAATGATGGTGCAGCGGCGCACAGCGGAAAATACGCCGGCCTTCGCCATATTTCCTTTTGGTGTACTTGAACCAGGAAACCTGCATCAACACGCTGACGGCCTCCATGACGAACACAAATCCGACAATGAACAGCACCAACTCCTGATTGATCAGGATGGCGATCATCGCGATGGTGCCGCCGAGCGAAAGGCTTCCGGTGTCACCCATGAAAAGACGCGCCGGGTGACAGTTGAACCACAGAAACCCGAGCCCCGCCCCAAGGAGACTTCCGCACAACACGGCCAGCTCCCCGCTTTCCGGCACAAACGGAACCTGAAGGTATTTGGCAAAAACGGCGTGGCCCGCCACATAGGTCATCACCAGATACGCCAGCGCCACCGCATTGGTGCAGCCTACAGCCAACCCATCCAACCCATCGGTCAGATTCACGGCATTGGTCGAGCCAACCATCACCAGCCACATAAACAGAAACACTGCGGCAAAACTCATACCGGTGATGACGGGATCTTTCAGAAACGGAAGCATCAGTTCCCGCACACGCTGACTGGTCTGCGGCCAGAACCACAGAACCAGCACCATCAGCAGCACCCACGCCGTCTGGCTGACGATCTTGTAATAAGCGCTCAATCCTTTCGCATTTTTTTTGCGTATTTTCAAATAGTCATCGCGGAACCCCACGCCGCCCATGAAGCACATGGTGGCCAGGGTAAGCCAGATGAACCCATTGCTCAACACGGCCCACAGCAGGGTGGACACCAGCACGGAAAAAATGATCAGCATCCCGCCCATCGTAGGCGTCCCCTGCTTTTTTCCGTGCATTTCATACAGTTGGAGCGCCTCTTCCTTCCGCACTTCCTGCCCGAAATTCAACCGGCGAAGCATACGAATGACATAGGGGCCAAGCAATACGCTGATCATGAACGCCGTACCGGCACTCATAAACGAGCGAAAGGTGATATATTTGAACACCCGAAGCGGAGAAACATAATCCGATAAGTAAGAGAGGTAATAAAGCATGGCTATCCTTTGCCGCTGGTTGAATATTCTTCCCGAAGAACCGAAAGCACCGTTTCCATTTTTTCGGAGCGCGAAGCTTTAAGCAAAACCGCATCTCCGGAAGCAAGCCTGTTTTGCATCAATGCGCGGGCGGCTGTATTGGTATCTGCACACCGAAATATCCGGTTCGACGGAAAACCGGCGCGCGCCGCGCCATCTGCGATCCAGTTTCCTGAGTCGCCCACCGTCACCAGGCCGTTCCAGGGTCCGTGAGCCAACGCGCTGCCGAGTTCGATATGCTCCCGCGTTTCTGAAGCGCCCAATTCGCGCATGGCGCCCAGCACAATCCACTTCCGACCTTCCACCGGCCACTCGGCAAAGGCGGCAAGTGCCGCGCGCATACTTAACGGGTTGGCATTATAGGCATCATTCACCACCTGAAAAGTACCCACCTGTTCCACCTGCCAGCGCATACCGACCGGCTTGAATGCGGCAATCGCCGCACAGGCGTCATCCGGATTCACGCCCAGCGAAAGCCCCGCGCCCAATGCCAACAGGGCGTCCTGCATGATGTGCCGTCCGGGCAGCGGCATGGCACAGGAAATCGTCGTATTTCTCGCCCGGTCATACAGGCACAACGCATGACGGCTCCCCACTTCCACCAGCGAATAATCCGTGTCTTTGCGTCCCTTGCCGGACACGGTCAACCGGCGACAGGACGTCATCGCAAGCATCAGATCCGCCCAGGGCTGATCCACATCCATCACGGCCGTACCTTCCGCAGGAAGCGCACGAAACAACTCCGCCTTCTCGCGGGCAATCTGCTCCTCCGATTCAAAAAGTCCCAGATGTGCGGCGCCCACCACCGTCATAACCGCCCAGTCGGGTTGAAGAACCCGCGCCAGCACATTCATTTCTCCGGGATGGTTGATTCCCGCTTCGAAAACGCCGAAGTCATCCTCCGCCCGCATCGACAGAATACTCAGCGGAAGCCCCAGATCATTGTTCCAGTTTCCACTGGTTCGGGTCACCCGTCCGGCACGGGCCAGTACATCCGCCAGCATTTCCTTCACCGTGGTTTTCCCGACGCTGCCGCTGATGCCGATGATCGTGCCGCGCAATGTCCGGCGATAGCCGGCGGCCATATCCATCAGCGCCCGGCGTGTGTCATCAACCACCAGAAATGGATGCGCGGAGTCGGAATGTACTGCGGCATAATCCCGGCAGACGACAGCGGCGGAAGCACCCGCCTCCACAGCCTTTTCAATGAAATCATGCCCATCGAAGCGCTCCCCCCGTATGGCCACATACAGTCCACCCTGAACGGCCCGGCGGGTATCATGAAATACACAGGGGAAGGCTGCGGGAGGTTTCGGACCCACCCAGGCGCCACGGCACCACACGGCAATATTTTCGGACGTCCTTGTCATGAAATCACACCCGTTTTCTGTTTTACTCCAACAGCCCGGCGGAGGGTTCGGCTTACTCCATCACGGTCCGGGCCACCTCAGCGTCATCAAACGGCATAATGGTATGGCCGATTTCCTGATAGGTCTCGTGCCCTTTCCCGGCAATCAGCACGACATCGCCGGGCTCTGCCAGCGCTATCGCCCGCGCAATGGCCTCGGCGCGGTCTAAAATCATTTCCACGCGGGCCCCGCTTCCGAAGCCGGCCAGGACCGCCCCCGCAATTTCTGAAGGATCTTCGCTGCGGGCATTATCGGTGGTCACAATAGAATAATCGGCCATGCGGGCGGCCACGGATCCCATCGGCGCGCGTTTGGTACGGTCGCGATCTCCTCCACAGCCGAAGACCGTGATAATCCGCCGGTCCGTACATTCGCGCAGCGTACCCAGCACATTTTTCAGGGCATCGGCGGTATGCGCGTAATCCACAAACACATGAATGCCCCGGCGGTTGGCCACCGCTTCCAGGCGTCCCGGAACGGAGATGGGCTGACTCAACACCTCGGCCATCAGCGCCGGATCAACCCCGAGCGACCCGCAGGCGGCACAGGCGGCCAGCGCATTACTGACATTGAATCGCCCCAGCAATCCGAGGCGAATATCCGCCTTGCCCCAGGGCGTTTGCAGCGTGAAGGACGATCCGGTTTGATTCATCTGAAGCGATTCCGCACGAACCTGGGCCTCCGCATCCAATCCGTACGTGATTTCCTGTACGCGATTGTGCCTCCCGCCCATCAGCTTTCGCCCCCATTCATCATCCACGTTGATGACGGCGACGGATTTCTTTTCGCGGTGACCCAGCCCGCAGAAGAGCGCCGATTTGGCCGCGAAATAATTCTGCATATCGCGATGATAATCCAGATGCTCGGCCGTCAGATTCGTGAAGACCGCCACGTCAAAATCAATACCCCACACCCGTTTCTGCGCCAGCGCGTGCGACGAAACTTCCATCACCGCGCTCCTGCAGCCTGCTACCAGCATCTGGCGCAGCAGTGCCTGCAAATCCGCCGATTCCGGCGTGGTGCGGCTGGAGGGAATCAGGCGCTGCCCGATTTCGTAATGCACCGTGCCCAACAGGCCCGGCGCACGCCCGGCGGCCATCATGATGGCCTTGATCAAAAAGGAAACCGTCGTTTTACCATTGGTGCCCGTCACCCCGATGGTTTGAAGATACCTGGACGGAAATTCAAAGAACGCGCAGGAAATATCCGCCAGGGCGCGGCGGGCATCCGCCACCTGCGCAAACGCGATATGCGCCGGAAGTTCCAGCGGTGTCTCGGCGATAATCGCCGCGGCTCCCCGCTGCAGCGCTTCCTTCACATACTCCTCCCCTTTGTGTTTCGCGCCGGGCAGTGCGGCAAACAGATAGTTCTCCCGCACTTTTCGTGAGTCGTAGGTAATGCCCTGTATTTCCGGATTTACAGAACGCGGCTTCCCGACGACCTGCACCTGTTCAAGCAAACTCGTCCATTTCATGGCATCCAAATAAAGCTGGCTCAGAACCACAACTTTCTCCTGATTTAATCCGTTAACATAAAAGCCAAATCATTTTCATCGTCCGGCGCCGGCGAATGGGTGGCCACCATGTCTTCCATGCCGCCGGACCATTCCCCCGGACGCGTACCCAAATAGCGGGCCAACTGTTCGCCGATTTGTCCGAATATCGGCGCGGAAACCTGCCCGCCGGTATGAAGCGGCTGCGGCTCGTCCACCACGACAATCATGGCCACTTCCGGATTATTCACCGGGAAAAACCCGACAAACGAGGCAATGTTGGCGCTGTCCGAATAGCCGCCGTGAACCGGCTTCTGTGCGGTCCCTGTCTTCCCCGCCACACGGTATCCTTCAAAGGCCGCCTTCTTCCCCGTGCCTCCGTCTTCCGTCACACGGGCGAGCATTTCCTTCATAATCCGGGCCGTGTCCTCACGGATCGGGCGCGACACCACTTCCGGCTCGGCCTGAAAAATCGTACGCCCGCTGCTGTCCACCACGCGGCTCAAGATCAGCGGGCGCATCAGGAACCCGTCATTGGCAATGGAAGACAGCACATTCAGCATTTGAAGCGCGGTGACCGCCACTTCATGCCCCATCGCCACGCGGGTAATGCTGATGGAGGTCCATTTCGAAGCCGGGTGCAGAATCCCGCCCTCTTCCCCCGGCAGATCAATACCGGTACGCCGCCCGATGCCGAACTCGCGCAAATACTTTTCCAGGCGCTCGGGTCCCAGCGTCACCGCCACCTTGGCAGCGCCGATGTTGCTGGATTTTTTAATCACATCCGCCACCGTAAGTTTGCCGTACGGATGAAAATCACGCAACGGACGATTCGCATAGGTCCATCGCCCATTTTCACAATCAATCACATCCGCAGGCGAAATGAGTTTTTCATTCAGGGCGGCCGCAACCACCGCCACCTTGAACGTGGATCCGGGCTCATAGACATACCCGATGCTCCGGTTGCGCCGCTGCTCCGGCGTGGACTGATTGTAATCGTTCAGGTCGTAATTCGGATAGCTGGACATGGCCAGAATTTCGCCGGTACGCACTCGCTGAACAATCGCCCAAACACCCTTGGCATGGTGTTCCTCCATAGCCTGCGCCAGCGTTTTTTCCAGCATATATTGAATGGTTGTATCCAGGGTCAGATACACATCCGCACCTTCCAGCGGCTGGATCTCCAGGCTGCGCCGTCCGTATATTTCCCGATGCTTTCCATCCCGCTCGCTCACCCGAAGCCCCGGCGTACTGCGCAGATACCCGTTCAAGCGCTGTTCCACACCCGCGCTGCCGATTCCTTCCATATTGGAAAAACCCACCACATGGCACATCAAACTGTTTTTCGGATAATAGCGCTTGGTTGTTTCCTCAAAAAACACGCCGGGAAGCTGCATTTTTTCAACCTGATCAGCCAGATCCGTCGGCGCAAATTTCTGCACATATTCAAACCGCCGATCCGGCCGGTTCAGGCGTTCGCCCAATTCAGTTGAAGGAAGCTGCAGCACACGCGACAGGTTCTGCTCCACAAACGGAACGAACCCCTTTTCGTTGATCACCTTCGGGTCCACGCAGATGTTTTTCACCGCCAGGTCCATCGCCAGCGGTTCCCCGTTGCGATCCAGCACCCGCCCGCGTCCGGCCACAATTGTCTGTTCCAGATGGCGGGTTCGCTGAATGCGATCCAGCAGTTTTTCGTTCGAACCCAGATGCAAAAAGGCCAGGCGTACGCCCAGCCCGGTGAATACGGCACTTGTGAACACGGCAATCAGCCAGATGCGCCAATGCTGTTTGAATCCCATCATCGCATAGCCATCCTGCTGTAGCGGCTTCCGCTGTCATCCTGCGTCAATCGGTACTCGGTTTCGTTGTCGAATCGAAAGGTAGTCATGGCCACATGCACTGACCTCCGCTTCTCCGGCCAGGTCATCTTCAATCCGTGCATGGCCAGCGCCCGCTCCAGATTTTCCTGCGACTTCATGTTGTGCCATTTGTATTCCTCGTTGAAGCGGCGCTTGCGCGTTTCCACCCGCTGCTTCTCCAGTTCCTTGATCCGCCGCCCCGCGGCATCACACTGTCCGCACAACCACAGATAACTCAGCGACAATACCGTCACCAGGGAAAGAATCGCGGCCAGAGGCGCCGGGAACACATTTTTCCCCTGATTCTTTTTGCAGTTCTTTCTGATATTGCGTGCCATGATTATGCCCTTTCCACTATGCGTAACTTCGCCGACCGCGACCGCGGATTTTCCGCCACTTCGCTTTCGGATGCCGTAACGGCCTTCCGGGTTATTTTCCGCACCTGCGGATATTCGCCGACCCATTGCGCTCCACCCTGGGGCAGCGATTCCATGCGCCCTGCATGCTGATTAAACAACTGCTTCACCTGACGGTCCTCCAGACTGTGAAAGGCGATCACCGCCATTCGCCCGCCCGGATTCAGCAAATCCAAACCATCCTTCAGCCCCTGCGCCAGACACTCCATCTCACGATTCACCGCAATACGCAGCGCCTGAAACGTCTTCGTGGCCGGATGGATTCGACCGTGCCGACCGCCCACGGCAGCGGCAACAACCTCCGCCAACTGCCCGGTCCTGGTCAGCGCCTGTTTTTCGCGCGCCTGAACAATCGCTCCCGCGATTCTCCACGCGGCGGACTCCTCTCCGAAGTCACGCAGAAGATCGGCCAGCGCGTCACGCGAAAGCGTATTGACCAAATCCGCCGCCGTCTGTCCGCGGCTGCGGTCCATCCGCATATCCAGCGGTCCGTCCTGCTGAAAACTGAAGCCGCGTTCCGCACGATCCAACTGGAATGAAGAAACGCCGAGATCCAGCAGGATCCCATCCGCGCGCTCATAACCATTCGATTGTAGAATCGCCTTCATATCACAAAAATTTCCGTGCGCCGGGGTGAACTGCCCCCGCCAATCCGAAAGCCGCGCCGCTGTTTCCGTCAGCACATCCGAATCCTGATCGATGCCAATCACCCGTCCGCCCCGCTCGAGAATCATCCGCGTATGCCCGCCGCCGCCCAGGGTACCGTCGATATACAGTCCGCCCGCTTTCGGGTTCAACCCCTCGATCACTTCTGCGGCTAGTACGGAGACATGCACTGATCATCCTCTTCCTTTCATCCAACTCAAAACAGCCAGCCGCGGCTGTTCGCCATACTGCTCAATTCCGTGCGCCAGGCTGCGCTTTTTCCGGCCAGGATACGCGGACCGCGCCCAAACCGTTGCGGGCGAAGCATCGAACCCGATGGAAGCGCCAGCATTTTGCGGTCGTTCACCCGTTCGCACTCAATGGCCCGGTTGACAGTCAGTTTTGCGGCAATATCACGCGATCTCACACGCACTTCCTTTCTCTTTCCATTTAGAAACCGATATACTTGGCCGCTTCCTCGAAGTCCGCCATATCCATCGCCGGCTGCACCTCGCTCCAGCGCTCTGGATTCCACAATTCAAAACGGGTACCCACACCGGCCAAAATCACCTGCTCCGTCAGCCCGGCCCAGTTCATCAGCTCATCGCTGATCCGAATTCGCCCCTGCGAATCCCAGGGAATCTGATTCGCGCGCGCAAAAATGGCCCGGGCAAACTGCTGGGCCCTGGTATCCGCGATGGATACATTCCGGAATTTTTCCAGGCGGCGCGCCATTTCGTTGGCCGGAAATACCGAAAGACACTTCGTATTCACGCCGGGCAGCACAAAAAGTTGGGGATTTTCCAGCTTATCGCGCCATTCAGACGGAATGGTCAGGCGTTTTTTCGAGTCGAGCGAGTGCGTGAACGTGCCGAAAAAGCTGTCTACGCTTGGCGTCTCCACCGTTTCTCGTATTTCACGTCGCTCCATATGGGTCACCCTTCGATGCACCTTATCCCACTTTGCCCCACGCCCGGTCAACCCTTTTCCAGCAGAATTATCTAATTTTCTTTTAACAAATCCCTCGTATTCCACGTATATACAGCCGGTTGTGTGGTTGACTGGCCGGACCACAAGCTACAGCCATTGAAGGGCGGACCAAAATTCGGAAGCCGTGCGGTTCAGGGACCCGGTTTTCCGTGCCCTCAGAGGGGGCGCAAAGAATTTTTATCGGCTGTTCCGAAATAGAAAAATCTATTCCGGACGGCGCAGGGCCTTGATGCGCGCCGTTACGGGCGGATGCGAGTAGCTGAAGAAAACCTTCAGCGGGTGCGGGGTGAGGTTGGATAAATTTTCCACCGAAAGTTTTTTCAGCGCACTGATCAGCGCCTCCCCGGTGCGCGTAGTCCGGCGCGCAAAGGCATCCGCATCATACTCGTGGCGGCGCGACCAGTAGTTCCCGAGGATCGACAGGAAATAATTGATCGGCGAAAAAAGAAACGAGAAAAAAATGAGTCCCGCATAAATCGGATACGCGGTCCCGTGGATCGGCTCATACGAAACGCCGAATGCTTCATACAATCCCGGACGCACCAGAAACAGCGAAAGCACAAACAGCATGACTCCGCTGGTCAGCACGCCAATCACAAGCTGCTTCCAAATGTGACCCAATTTGTAATGCCCCACCTCATGCGCGAGGATGCCCACCAGCTCCTCCACCGTATGCCGGCTGATCAGCGTATCATAGAGAGCAATCCGGCGCCATCGCCCCATGCCGGTGAAATAGGCGTTGGTTTTGCTGGAACGCCGCGAACCATCAATCGTAAACAATCCGCGAATTGAAAATCCGTTTTGAGCGGCATACGACTCAATGGATGTTTTCAGAGGCCCTTCTTCCAGCGGCGTGAAGGTATTGAACAGCGGAAGGAAAATAACCGGCGCCGCAATCATCAGAAAAAACTGAATCACCGTCAGCGCGCCCCAGCAGTACAGCCAGGCGGCTTCCCCCGCGGCAGAAAAAAACCACAGCACCAGAGCGAGTACCGGACCGCCGATCGCCACACCCAGTGCCATGCCTTTCAAATGATCCACAATGAAAGTGCGCAGCGTCGTTCGATTAAACCCAAAGCGTTCTTCGATCACAAACGTGGAATAAAGCTGAAACGGCAACTCCACTGCCTGCGAAAGCAGCGCAAGCATTCCCGTGAACAGCAGGCCGGTCGGGATCATGCCCCACCCTGCGGACAGCGCCACCCGGTTCAGCCAGCCAAAACCGCCGGCGACAATGAACAGCACGGTCAGCACCACCATAACCCCGGACTCCACCCGATCAAAACGCGTAGTCGTTTTGAGATACCGTTGCGACTGCGCATATTTCTCCGGCGCATACACCCCCTCGAATTCCGCCGGCACCTTCTCGCGAAGATGCCGCATATTCAACACATCCACCACCGTTTCGATCAGGTATTCAGCGATCAGCACCGTCACCGCAAAAATAAAATAACCGTTCACCGTCATGCTTCCGTATCCTTTACAAAATGCCCGTCCGCATCAGGGGGTGATTAATCGCCGCAACTGCTCCATGTAGCGGGCCACATACGCCTGGTTCGTGATCGACTGCGCCTTCTCCAGCAGTTCCAGCGCCTGCCGATACCGCTGCCGCTGCACCTCCACCATCGCACAGCGCACCGCCGAATCCGCGCCCTGCGCCGGGTCGGCCCGTCCAGCGCGCTCGTACATCATCACCGCCTCTTCCAGCCGCCCATCGCCGCGCAGCAAATCGCCCAGCGAAAACAATGCGCCCGCATCCAATGGACGGGCCGATAAATACTCGCGATACCGCTTCTCCGCTTCCGCCATGGCACCCCGCTGCCGGGCGATATCCGCGCGCGTCAAATTCATCCCTGCCCGCTGTTCCTCCGAGAGCGGCGCGGCCTCCAGCTTTTCCATAAGTCTCTCCGCGTCGTCCAGCCGATCACCCGCCGCAATTACGCGCGCCGCCTGCAGCAAATGATCCAGCGGCGCATTGCTTACGCCTGCCAGCGCGGCATACTGCTCCACCGCCAAATCCGCCATTCCCTCGTTCACATACAAATCACCCAGCAATTGTTTCATAGACTCATTGCACAGCCCCAGCCGATCCGCACACACGAGATTCTGCACAGCCGTCATCGGATCCTCCAGCGCCATGGCCGCCCGCGCCTTAATCTCCCACAGCTCCGCGCCGTTCAGCGCATCGTCCGAACATTCCTCGAAAAGATCGTACGCCTCCCGATAGCGCTTGCCGTAGAGCAGGCACTGCCCCACGCCGCGCAGCGCGTCCCGGTTCTCGGGATCCAACAGCAGCGCCGACCGGTACGCCTGCTCCGCACTGACGATCCGCCCCTGCATCATCAGCGCATATCCCAAAATCAAATACACATCCGCATCCGCCCCGCCGTCTCTCACCAGCGGCTGATACAGCTCAATGGTTTTCGCCGCCTCCCCCTCGATCAGATACACCCGCCCGGCCTCACGCACCGCACGCTGAAAATTCGGATAGCGCCCCAGCGCCGACCGATACGCCGCGAGCGCATTGGTGTAATCCGCCAGCTGAAAATATAAATTACCCAGCGTGTAATCGACCACCGCGTCCTCACCCGGCGCATACTCCTTCAGCAGCCAATCACGCGCCGCCTCCGTACTGTTGCTGACGGCCAGCTCCTGCACACGCGAAAGGATTTCCGCCACATTCGGCGAAACCGACGGCTCACCGCCCCCCGCAAAACCCGCCGTCCCGCAAAGCCACGCACAAAGGCCCAACACCGCCCGAGCGTTTCCAACCCATTTTCTTTTCATGTCGATCACGCTATTCATCCAGTTTAAACGTCAGCTTCTGCACGACACGCACCGCCACCGGCACACCGTTTTTCTTCGCAGCAGAAAACCGCCACCCCGACGCACTGCGCAGAGCGGACTGCTCGAAGTAGCCCGTCGGCTGCGCTTCAACCACCTCCACCCCGCGGATCATCCCCTGCTCATCCACAATCATCTCCAAAACCACAAATCCCTCCACCCCCGCATTCCGCGCCCGCAACGGATACATCGGCTTCAACTGAGCCAGCGGCGACGGCGCTTCATCCACCTCCGAAAGCTCCCGCCAATCCGCCCCGACCGACGTAAAATTCGTCATAATTCCGGGCGGAGCATACAGCGACGGCAGTGAAGCGGACTGCCTCAGCAGCGGCACATCGGCATTCAGCGTCCACGCGGGCGCGATACGTTCAGGAGGTTGAAGCGGCGGCGCCTGCAGCGGTTGAAGCGCATACTCCGCAGCATCCGCCTGCGGCAGGACGACGGACGGCGGAGTCTCCGGCGCCGACGTGGTATCCACGTCCCGCACCACATACATTTTTGGTGGATTTCCGCTGATATATTCCAGCAGCGGAAGAATCAGAAAAACCGCAGCCGTGAGTAACAGCGCCGCGCTGATCGACACCCCCTCGCGGACCAGTGCCGACCTGATGTTTTTGAGAATCCCTTCGTGCATGGCGGCAGAGAGTAGAACCATCCCGCCGTGACGGCAACCGCAAAATTTCCAACGATTGGAAAATCGGGTCCGAAAAGTTCCAACGATTGGAAAAATGACGTTTAAAACTTCCAACGATTGGAAAACGCTCAGGCGCCCAGCAGGGTGTGAATCACATCCGCCGCCGAATAGTCGGGCTGTCCGTTTTTGCAGAAGCGCCCGATGCCGGCGTAATCATCGCCCAGCGTGATCAGCGGCAGCTCCCGGGCTCCATCGGCCAATTCCTGCGGCATCCCCACGTTGGCGATCAGCGCATTACAAAGGCAGGCCCGGCCTACGGTGTTTTCAAGTTTTCCGCCTTTGGCCACGAACTGGGTTTCCGGTTCGGCGGCACAGCGGTAGCCGAGGGTTCCGTTTTCGCGACGATACACCTCGCGCAGAAAGCCCAGATCGCACACGCGCTTGCGCTGATTGTAGACGTGCTCATCGGAAAGGGTTCCTTCCAGCTGCCCCACTTTGAACGGGAAGCCCGTCGGGGAGGCAAGCGGGTCGGTGAATACGGCGGCCTTGCCCTGCAGGGCGTTGGCCACCATTTTGCGGCGAATGTCCGGCAGTATGCCGGATTCCTCGCACAGAGCAAACGGAGTGCCCACCTGTACGCCGGCCGCACCGAGCGCCAACGCCTCTTTCAGGCGTTCCGGCGAACCGTAGGATCCGGCGAGCCAGAAGGGAAGCCCCAGCTTGCGAATAACGTCCAGATCAACCACGTCGCGCTCGCCGTATATGGGCTGCCCGTCTTCCGTCAGCTTCATTTGTCCGCGCGGCGGGGCGTTGTGTCCGCCGGCCAGGGGACCTTCAATGACAAATCCCTGAATACCGTCCTTCAGGCGGCGGCAAAGCATTACGGCCAGGGTATCCGATGAGATGATCGGTAAAAAGGCCGGGCGTTCCAGCGGCGGGATGGGACGGACCGCCTCCCCGCAGGAAGCAGGATCAAATTCCGCGAAAGTTTTTTCACCGGCGGCCGCGCCTGTGACGTTGATGGTGTAGCGGGCCGGTTGGTGCTCCGCCAGCGCGTCCATCGCGGCGGCAAATTCCACGGGGATGCCCGCCCCCACAATCACCACGGCCACACCGGCCAGCATGGCGCCGTACAGCGACGGCAAGTGAGGGAGCTGGATTTTCTCGAGGTAGTTGATGCCCACGGGATTGTCATGTCCCAGCTTCGCCAGGAAAATTTCCACGAAATTAGCGGCTACGCACAGTTCCTGGCTGTAGGCGGCATTGACTACGGTGTGCATGCGTACGGGTTTATAGGGTTTTCCCTCGGGGCGTCCGCCGGGAATGAAGTAGTCATCCAGAATGCGACGGGCTGTTTTTTGAAACGGAAAATGTTCCAGCGCCTGGCGCACCATCCCGTTGGGATCACCATCCTGCAGCCGACGGGTGAGAATCTGGTCGAGCGCCGTGCCGGCCACCACGCCCAGCTGGCCCAAACGCGAAACGGCGCGGGCAAGCGTCCAGCTGGATACGCCGGCGCCCATACCGCCCTGAATAATCATAGGTATTTTCTTAATCATGCGCGCAGGGTAACGGACACAACAGGGAATAGCTATCCGCGATTTCAATTATTATTCGGTGGAAAATAGCCGCCCAACACCCGGCTTCCGCCCCGGATTTGATGGTCAAACCGCCTTAATAAACGGACAAAACCCGCCCCGTACTTCCGGGCCGCAGGGTAAAAGGTTCCCCCTGCCTGCGGTTCATCAGTTTTGATCCCATGGGCGACTCCTGCGTAATGACGGTGATTTCCTTCCCGCTCACGTTGACCGTGGTGCCGCCGCCGCAGGGCAGCAGGAAGAAGAACATCTGTTCGCCGTTGACGTCCACTTCCGCCAGCGCGCCCACATCAATCGGCTTATCGGTGAACACAAACGTCGTCATGGCGCGCAGCGTCTGCACATCGGCTGCAAGCGCTTCAAACTGCATGGCATGGCCCCGGGCCAGGTACGACGATTCCACCCCGCGGGTATCATACTCGTTTTCGGCGCGCGTCTCCTCATCCACGGCTTCCGCGCGCGCATCCTCTGCCGCCTGCCGCTTGCGCAGAAGCTCTTCTTCCAACTGACTGATAATCCGTTTCAAAACTGCTTTTTTATTCATGCGCTGAAGTGTAGCTGCTGCCTGCGCCCGATGCAACGCGGAAAACCCAGAGCGGATAAATCGGGGGTTCCCCGCCGCAGTAATCCTGTGCCTGATCCGAATTTCTACGGAACATCCCCGACCGGAACCGCCGCCCTCTTCAGGGGCTGAGTGGCACACCGTATGGAACCGCCCTGCCCATTGTGCGTTCCAAAATAGACCGGATGAACCGTGATTCCCCGCTTTTCAAGCTCGCCGCGGATGTACTCGTTGCTGACGTGATCGTTGTAGGACATGATGTAATTTTTCTCATCCACCGGCAGTCCGTTCACAGCCAGCCTCGACGCATCGGCCAGCGGCACCCTGATCAAATCCCACCCTTGAAGACAGGATGGAATGCCTTCCACGAAAGCCTCCTCGCATATGATCGCCAGACCGTGGCGCGGAATCGACAGTACACAATCCAGGTGCAGAATTTGTTCCACCAGCGGCACACGTACAACCGTATACTCCCCGCCAAGCGCCTGCTGAAGCCACTCGCACCCCGCCCGATTGGACCCCACCGCCTGATTAAGGGTATTGCCAACCAGAAGCGTCTTGCCGATGATCACCAAATCGCCGCCTTCCAAAGCCGGATCATCCTGCGATGGGACGGCCAGCGGCGGCGAATGCGGCATGGCGAACCAGCGCATGTTTCCCTGGCGGAATTTTGCGGAGAGGATCTCCTGAAATCCGGAAATATCAGCGCGGCGCAGCATGGTTCGCAGATTGAACTCTATCGCCTGGTTCCCGATCACGATCATGTTGTCGCGGGGGAAATCCTGGGAGTACCCGTTGGCCAAGACTTCGCGTCCGTAATTCCGCTCAATGAACTCCTCCGTCAACCGCGTGGGCCGATAGACCTTCACCCCCAGTTTTTCCAACACGCTGATCAACGCCCGGTTTTCCACTTCGAGCAGATCCGTCTCACTCTTCTTTTTGGTGGGGTGGATCATTTTTTCCCAGGACATGCCCGCCGTGGCCAGCGTGTACTCCGCTTCGTCGGGAGGCAGTATTTTCAGCGTCTCCAGCAGCCAGGGGGCATCCCGATCAGGCGATCGTCCATAGGGCAGGCCGACGATCACTTCCTTCAGCGTGCCGTATTCACTGTCAATATATACTGGAGACTCGGACGCTGTAACAGTCAGATCTCCGGCGAGTACCAGGCCACCGGCCAGCACAATCATCGAAACGATATTCTTCCGCATGAGTCACCCTTCCCTTCCTGATCCGGTGTGTCGCTGTAACAACGGACCAAGTCTGGACAATAACCAACCCACGACGAATACGTCAAGGCCGTCGGCCCTCAACAATTCACAAAGGATCCCTGCCGCGTCCTTGCCAAACCGCGCCCGGAATCACC
>CAZISY010000073.1:0-18079 GCA_964542025.1 uncultured Verrucomicrobiota bacterium | reverse complement strand
CCCGTATTTTATCAAGGAGAAACCTCATGAATGCTGTACTCATATCAGGAAGCCCCCGGAAAGACGGTAACACCATGCGCATGCTTCAGCAGTGTGCGTCCGAACTGGAAGCACACGGAATCAGCACCGAAGTCCTTTCCCTCGCAGGAAAAAACATGAAGGGATGCCAGGCCTGCGGCTGGTGCAAAGATCATCCTCAGGAAAAACGATGCGTCATGCAGGATGATGATTTTTCGGTTGTTTTCCAAAAAATGACGGCGGCAACCATCCTGGTTGTGGGGTCGCCGGTATACTTCGGTTCCGCCACCCCCGCGCTGATGGCCCTATTGGACCGCGCCGGGTATGTGGGCCGCTCGTCGTCGCTTTTTTCCCGCAAGCTCGGAGGCGCCGTTACCGTCGCCCGACGCGCCGGACAAAACTTTACGATGGCTCAGCTGATGTACTGGTTTCTGATTAACGACATGATCGTCCCCGGCTCCACCTACTGGAATGTGGGCTTCGGCGCCGCCAAAGGCGAGGTCGAGCAGGATGCGGAAGCCGCCAAAACCATCAAGCGCTTTGCAGAAAATCTGGCCTGGCTGGCCGATAAAACCCATTCAGACCGATAACGCCATCCACGGGACTCCCCATGAAGATTCCCATAACCCAAAAAATGCTGATGGATTGGGCCGGCACCCGTGTTTATCACTATGGGAAGAATATTTTTGAGGACAACCGGGTTTCCTACGTCCGCTATGAGCACCCGATTGTTGAAGGCATTCTGGATCACGGGCCACGCGGCCTGCATTGCCGGTTTGAGCTGCTTCCCGACGGCTCCGTGAATAATCAGTGCCCCTGCCGCGACAATCGTGAACGGGGCATTATCTGTCCGCATGTCATTGCGGTTTCCATGGAGCTGCTCCGCCGCAATACGGACCCCGACCGCGAACGAAAAGCGCTGGAAGAAAAGCGGCGTGCCGAACGCCTGTCCGCGGAAAATAACGGCCGCTACCTGAACCGTGCCGCCGCCGGAACACCCGGCGCTAAACCGGCTAAGTTACGGCTGACCCTCAATGAACACTGGCGCGAAGAGATTCATACCGGCCGCGTGGCCATGAAGTGCGATCTGGCCTGGGAACACACGGTACACCCCATTGGCCTGGTGCCTGCCGACCTGACTTTCATACTCTCCAAACAGGATGAAAACCTTCTGTTCGTGCTGGAGGACATCTGCGAAGGACCGGTCCGCAGCGAGGTGGAACTGCCCACCCAGGATTTCATCAATATCCTGGAAGTGCATAAGGGCAAGCCTCTGTTTATCGCACAGCACGATCAGTCCTGCACCGTCAATGCCGTAACGATGCACTCGGTGCTGAACATGGACCTCGACCGGGAAAACGGAGAACTCATTCTGATGATTCATACGGAACTTCCGTTTATGAGTACTCACGCCTTCCCCACGTATATTGTATCCAACAAAACAGGGTGGATTTTCGACTCCGATCATTTCTGGCCGCTGGCCAACATCCTCCCGCTTCCGCTCCACGGTATCTATACGCAACCGGTCTATGTAGAACGAAAATCCGTCCCTCATTTCATCAAAAACGAATTGCCGATCATCGCCCAACACATTCAAACCGTTTCCGACATCACCGAAGATTTGTTCACCATCGACCCGGCCACGCCACGCTTCAAACTGGTTATTCGCGGAAGCCCGGCCTCTCTGGCCGCCACGCTTTATGCCGTATACGACACGCTTGAACTGATTGCCGCCAAACCCGAAACCAACGGCTACTTCGCCCTGCCCGACCCGGACGACCTCATGCGCTACCTGGTGCGCAATCTGCCCGGGGAAGCCGCCGCGCTTAACCAACTCGCCCATACCGGTCTCGCAGGCACGCGCGGCGATCAGCTCGGTTCCGTTGTGGGGTGTGATCAGGTGCTGAATTTTCTGGGCAGCAGCATTCCCAGCCTGAGGCGGTTTGGATGGAAAATCGAACTGGAAGGACGCATCGCCCCCTTCATGGAAGAAATGGACTTTGCGCTGCCGGTCGTTCATGTCCGCCAGCCCGAATCATCCAAATGGTTCGAAGTGGGGTTCCAGTATGAAGGCGCTCAGGGAGAAAGCCTCTCGGAAACGGATATTCAACGCGCTCTGCTGAAGGGCGAATCCTTCATCCGGCGCAACGATAAAACAATTCTGCTGGATGCGGGCGCCATCCAAACGGCGCGCGATGTCTTCGGGGATTGCGCCAGCGGCGAAGGATCTCAACCCGGCACATTCCGCATGGGCAGCATCTATGCCGCCTATGTCCAATCCTCCCTGGATTCACTCGATGGCGTCGATGTGGAGGCCGCTCCCGTTTGGCTTCAGGGGTCGCGCATCCACAACCGGAAAGATTCGCTTTCGCCCGTCCCTCTTGATCCGAAGGCCGAATCCATTTTGCGCCCCTATCAGAAAGAAGGCGTTTACTGGCTTCACTTTCTCGCCCGCAACGGATTCTGCGGCATTCTGGCCGACGAAATGGGCCTTGGAAAAACGCTTCAGGCGCTTTTCTGGATTCAGAGCCATCACCTGGCCAATCGCGATCACCCCAAACCCGCGCTGATTATCTGCCCCACCAGTCTGGTGGAAAACTGGGCGGAAGAATCCGCCCGCTTTACGCCATCGCTGAAAGTTTTGCTGATGAGTGGCGCCGAGCGGCACAAATATTGGGACGATGCAAAGGCTGCGAATTTGGTGATCACCTCCTATGCCCTCATGCGACGCGACATCGAGCAATACCGCCAAATGGACTGCTCAATCATCATTCTTGATGAAGCCCAGCACATTAAAAATCACAGCACACAGAATGCCGTTGCGGCCAAACAGCTGCGCGGTGATCATCGGCTGGTCCTGACCGGAACGCCCATTGAAAACAGCGTAGCGGATTTGTGGTCCATCATGGACTTTCTCATGCCGGGGTATCTCGGCTCGCACCATTCGTTCCATGATCATTACGAACTGCCCATTTCGCGGGAAGGCGCGGAATCGGAAGAAGCCCAGACCAAGCTGCGCCGAAAGCTCCATCCCTTTCTGCTGCGCCGCATGAAAAAGGATGTGGCCAAAGATTTGCCGCCAAAAATTCAAAAGATTATCTCCTGCTCGCTCACGAAAGATCAGCAGGTGGTCTACAACCAGATGCTTCTATCTTCGCGGCGCGTGATCGACGACCTCGTCCAGCAGAAGGGCTTCAACCACGCCCGCATGGAAATTTTGAAAGTACTGCTGCGTCTGCGCCAGATATGCTGCCACCTGGATCTGCTGAAACTGGATAACATTTCCAGCACACACCCCTCCGCCAAGATGGACTTGTTTTTTGAACTGATTGACGAAGCCCTGGATGGCGGCCATCGCGTTTTGGTGTTCAGTCAGTTCACCTCTATGCTGGCCATTCTCCGCCGAGAACTGGATGAGCGCAAACGCAACTACTGCTATCTGGATGGTTCAACCAGGGACCGCCTGCAAATCGTGAAAGAATTCAACACGAACCACACCATCCCCGTTTTTCTGATCAGCTTGAAAGCCGGCGGCTCCGGCCTCAATTTGACCGGCGCCGATATGGTCATCCATTACGATCCCTGGTGGAATCCGGCCGTGGAAGATCAGGCCACCGACCGCGCCTACCGAATCGGCCAGAAACGAACCGTGTACAGCGTCAAAATGATCACCCGCGGCACGGTGGAGGAAAAGGTGCTCGCCATGCAGGAAAAGAAAAAGAACATTATTAACGCCACGCTATCCCAGGATGAACAGGTGATGCAGAAGCTGACTTGGGAAGATGTACAGGATTTACTGTCCCTATGACGCGCCGCCATTCAAAAAATGAACTTGGATTTTTCGCCGGCCGGTGCCGGGCGTTTCGCTGTTTTTGCCTTTTCTTCGTGTTAAGCATCCTGAGCCGTGCCGCTGAAACGCCGAATACCGAGAAAAAGCCGGACGCCGGAACAGCGACCAATCTCCACTCTGCGTTACGTCGCATTCCAAACTCCCAGGACACAGACCGGCGGCTTCGTCAGATTTATCTGCTGGATCAGCGCGCCGATTCGCGCCGCTATCCGCCACCACCTGAGCGCATGATTGCGTCCCTGGTTCCGAAACAGACCGCCGAGGGATTTCCGCCGGGCGTGCGACTGCAACGTATTCGGGTGGCAGACGCATTGAAAATCAACAATGATCTCTTTCGAGAGGGCGAACGGGAGGAGGCGTTCCGTCATTTAAACCTGTTATTGCAGGACATTTCCGAGCCGGAGTTGAGGAAACAGCTGCTGACCTCCATGGGCGTCATGCGCTTTAAACAACGCCGTTACGCGGAGGCCGCTCAATGCTTTGATGAGGCGCACCAACTGTATCCCGGTGACATCCGCCTGGTCTGCAATCTGGCCGCTTCGTACATGAATGACGGAAAACTCGAACCCGCGGAAAAACTGCTCCTCGGCATTCCAATCTCCCTGATAGACGATTCCGCTCAGGCCGCCGCGGTTCAATTCAATCTGGCCTGCATCTACAGCATGCTCAACCGAAAAAACGAGGCCATTGAATACCTCGGAGGGGCGGCGCGTTCTGATCCGGTATTCACGGGTACGCACCTGGGCGACACCCAACTGGATAACATCCGCTCGGATAATCTCTTTTCCAATATCGCGCAGCAAATCGATCTTCAGATCAATCCGGGGCGAAACTCCGCGGCGAACGCTCCATAGTCCGTCACATAAACGCCTGGATGCCGATCCGTGCGTTTATTTACCCTTCAAACAAGTCCTGCACCTGCCCGGCCGTTTCCTTGTTTTCCTCGGGGAGCAGCATAGCCAAACTCAGTCGCGCGGGATTCAGAACCTGTCCGGCCAGCCTGGCAATATCATCCGCTGTCACGGCATTGAGCTGGTCGATGATGGTCTGGGGCTGCTTCACGCCTCCAAACGTCAGCAAATGCTCGCCCACCCAAATCATCTGACTCGACGTACCTTCCAAACCAATACGCAACTGCCCGCCGGCATAATCCTTCGCCATCTGCAATTCACGCGCCGTCACCTTTTTTTCCTTCAGGCGGTTAATTTCATGCAGAATAAGTTTCACGGCCGGCATGCAACGCGCACGATCCAGCCCGGCGGTAATGAGCAGGGCCCCGGTTTCTTCGTACAAATGCACTCCGCTGTGTACCGAATAGGCCATGCCGTGCTTCTCCCGAACGACCTGAAACAACCGCGAACTCATGTTCTCGCCCAGGATCACGCTGAGCAGCTTAAGGGGATATCGCCTCGGATCTTTCCGCCCGAACAGACGAACACCCAGGGCCAAATGCGCCTGCTCTATGTTCTTCTTTTTAACGGAGATCCCATTCTGCTTCACACGGCGATCCACCTCCGAATAAGTCGGCACACGGCCGCGCACCGTTTTCAGGGTCCGTTCCAACTGCGCCACACAGGCTTCGTGATCCACCTTGCCCGCCAGTGCCACAATAGTATTGCCCGGCACATATTTTTTTTGCTTATACGCTAAAATTTCCTCGCGCGTCATCCGCATTACCGAATGCGGAGTGCCGATGAGTGAACGACCCAGCGGATGATCCGACCAGAGCAATTCGCTCAAGTCCTCCTGAACTACCTGCCCGGGCTGATCGCGGTACATCATAATTTCCTCAACGATGACCCGCCGTTCCTTGTCGATGTCCGTCGCCGCGAATTTCGGATTCACATACATGTCGGAAAGGATATCAATGACATGTCCCACATGCTCAGCGCTGATTCGCGCATAATAGCAGGTGGCATCCTCCTGAGTAAACGCATTGAAATAACCGCCCCGCCCCTCAATCGCTTCCGAAATATCGCGTGCGCTGCGCGTCTCCGTTCCCTTGAACAGCAGATGCTCAATAAAATGACTTACGCCCGACATTTTTTTCGACTCATGCCGACCGCCCACGCCTACCCAGAAGCCCACCGCCGCACTTTCCACACTCGGAATGTGACAACTCACAACCCGGATTCCGTTGGATAACATTGATTCCGAATAAGTCAGATGCACAGCAGCTCCTTCATGGTCACTGTACCTTCGTACAGGGCCTTTCCGATAATCACTCCGGCCAGATTTTCCCGCTCCAGGGCCTTCAGCGCATGCACGTCGTTCGCCGTTGTTACCCCGCCCGACGCCACCACCGAACAGCGCACCGCATCGCACATCGCCGCCATGGCCTCGGTGTTTACGCCGCGCATCATGCCGTCGCGCGCCGTGTCGGTATAAATAATGGTCTGTACGCCCAGACGCTCCATATTCCGTGCCAGATCAACCGCCTGCACGGCCGTCGTTTCCGTCCATCCCTTCACCTGCACAAAACCGTCGCGCGCATCAATGCCGACCGCAATGCCCCGGCCAAACCGATCCACAAGCCGTTTCAACGCCTCTTCGGATTCGCAGGCACGGGTTCCCAGAATCACACGATCTACGCCGCCGTCGAGATAACGGCTGATTTGCCCGGCACTCCGCAATCCTCCGCCGATTTCCACCGGAATCTTCAACTGGCGCGCGATATCCAGCACGATGCCGTCGTGTACCGGCTCACCGCGGAAGGCCCCATCCAAATCCACCAGATGCAAATACGCAGCGCCTTCCCGCGCCCATTGGCGGGCAACGGCCACCGGATCATCCGCATAAACGGTTTCTTCATCGGCGCGTCCCTGCCGCAACCGGACACACCGTCCGCCTTTCAAATCAATGGCCGGCAGTATCTTCATGCTTCTCATCCTTCTTCCCGCACCGTTACCGGGCCGACGCCTGCGTGCTATGCCGATGGCGCCGTTTCTTTCTGATTAAGGCCGCAAAAATTATCCAGCATTTTTAATCCCACCCGGTGGCTTTTCTCCGGGTGAAATTGTACAGCCATCAACGGCCCTCGACACACGGCCGAAGTATAGGTGATGCCGTAATCCGTCACGCCGGCCGTCACCGCGGAATCGTCAGACTCTACATAATAACTGTGTACAAAATAAAAATGCGAATCATCCGCCACGCCCGCGAAGAGCGGGCATTCCGGCTTCACCTGCCGCACCTGATTCCATCCGATTTGCGGCACTTTGAAATCCGGGGAAAGCTTAAACCGCCGGACACGTCCACGCAGTATGCCGAGACCCGCGACGCCCGGCGATTCTTCACTTTCCTCAAACAGCACCTGCAAACCCAGGCAAATACCCAGCAGACTCTTTCCCGCGGCCACCCAGTCCGCCACCCGCTCCGCAAAACCGCTGTGCCGCAGGTTCTGCATGCAGTCACCGAAAGCACCGACGCCCGGCAGGATCAGGGAAGAGCATTGGTCCATCTCCGAAGGCGAGCGAATGATGACCGCCTCACGCTTCAAAAAACGGCACGCGTTTTCCACGCTGCCCAAATTTCCCATGCCATAATCGATAATGCCAATCATATGCTCATCACCCGCCGGGAAAAGATACATCAAAATGTCAGGGGCAGATTCAGCGTTTGCTGAATCGGCGGAATCAGCTTTTGAAAATCCGCATTCGTTTGGATATTGGCAAAGCGCTGATCGCTCCGGATTTTGTCCCTCGCGCCAACGCCGCCCTGCTTCACCGCTTCCCGAACGGCGACCAGAGCCTCTGTCGTTTTGTTCTGCGCGGCACGCACGGCGGCCAGATCAATCCAGGCCTGTGAATTTTTCGGTTCGCGGGCCAGGTAGGCCGTCAGGGCTTCTTCGAGCAGGTCAATACGTCCTGCTGCCGCGAAGAGCTGTGCCACCTGCAGCGTGATTTGCGACGGAAGATCCGGTTGCGACATAATGCTGCGTGTCAGTTGTTCAAACTGCTGCATCAGGTTGAGCTGACGGTAAATATCCGCCAGTTCAAAGGCCTTGTTCACGTCGGCACTGCCGCTGGAAAGTTCGGTCTCCAGTGCGATGCGGCGCGCATCCGCATTTTCCGCTCCTTTAATCTGGTCCAGAAACTCGCCGACCTTGTCGTTGCCCTTATCCATTTCCAGGAAGGCTTCGATGAGCCGGCGGGCCTCGGTGAATTTGCGCTGCTGCATCAGAATATCGGCCAGCCGGAAGTTGGCTTCGGGGCTGAGCGGATAAAGATCTATGGCCTGACGAAACGCATACTCGGCCTCCTCAAAATTGCGGCGGTAGGCATAAAGTCCCGCAATGGCGCTGCGGAGTTTGGAGAAGGTTTTCCGGGCCACAACATCCCGCTTGAACATCGTACTGTCCAGCAGCCGTTTGGTGTACCATTCCCAGAACTTATGATCGTTCTCAATGGTCTTCTGCGGAATGGCACTGATGGGGTCGTTGTTGAGTTTGAGGATCAGCCCGTTGGGTTCCATGTAATTGTACATCCAGGGAATCACGTAGCTTTCCTCCACATAGAACGGATGCCTGTGTTTGTTCTCCTCAAAGATCATTTTGCAGAGAATGCCATTGATCATCATCACGCCCTGTACGCCCTGCACACTGACGCGCCCATCGGCAAAGCTCACATCCGCGCCCGCCGGAATGCGCCCGGAACGAACGTCTTCCACGTACTGCTGGAAGGCCTTGTTGCTGTCGAGCTGCGACGGGATCCAAATGTCATTGCCCATGAGGTCGCGCATGACGTTCATGTAGGTGTTGTCCGCCAGCGCATTCTGCGTGATCAGGTACACATCCGGACGCACCTTCGCGCAGTAAATCATGTAAGTGGGAACGAAACGTCCGGGATCGGTGCCGCCGAAAAAGACGGCGTTCGTGCCCATTTCTTCGGGATACCCCGGCGTGGGATACTCCGCCCATTCCTTTTCAAATTCCTCCGGAGTCATTTCAAATTTGAAGTCATCGTATATTCCATTGACGCCGCGCAGCTGCCAATTGCCGAACTGCCAGCCGAAGTCATGTCCGTTCTGTTCGCAGCCGCCCAAAATGTCGATGAAGGTCTGGTCGTAGGCATTGCGCAGGATCGGCACCAGAGGGAGGAGCAGCACCCCGGCCAGGGAGGCATACTTGATCAGCCGATTGCCGCGCGCCACGGTATCAAGCCAGGTAAGGCCGAAGGCCAGCCCGTACCCGATCCACATGGCAAAGATGGCGTGCGCCTGAATGTACTGCACACGCATGATGAACAGCGTCTGCACGTCGAACTTCGGATCCTGAAACACTATGAAGATCAGGGTCATTGACGCAAACGCCATGATGGTGACCAGCAGCCACAGCCGCGTCTTTACGCTGATTTTTCGGATAAACAGAAAAGGAATCACGGCGGCCATCGAAAGCACCCAGGTGAACTGGGCCACCACGGAACTGTAGTCGCTCGGATTCAAAATAATCGCATTGATCTGATGGAGGAACTTCATGGGATCATCCAGCAGGGCCTTGAAATTATCGACCGGGCTGATTTTTTCATACTGTCCGCGCGTGATGGCGTGCATGAAGCCTTCCCAGGTACGCGGGTAGCCCCAGTTGATCGGCGGATTCTGTTCGGAGGCAATCGGCATGTACATGTAGAAGGATATGCCCAGCAGCACCAACAGACACGATGTCCCCACGATGCGTCCCCTGGGCAGCAGAAAGATGGCGGCCACCGGGACGGCCACCATATAGGCGGTCCACCACCAGAAGGCCGGATGCTCCCATCCGGAGTTCCAGCACAACTCGGGTTTTCCATGCTTGGCGGCCCAACTGTTGATCCCCAGCATGATCATGAACAGTACGCCCACCACGGCAAAATCACGAAACAGGCGAATATCTTTAACCGCCACCGCCACCACGAGCGCCAGCCCCAGGAACAGCAGCGTCTGATGGTTGGTCAATCCCAGGCCGAATAAAAAGGACAGTGCGAAGAGATAGCTGAATTGATGCGAGCGCTCCATCCACATGTAGAGCAAAACGATCACCAGCATGAGGAACAACGCATTCAGGCTGTACACCTCAACAATCACCGATTGCGACCACAGCACCGGCGAAAAGGCAAAAAGCAGACCGGCCGATACCCCGCAAATCCAGCAAATGGCATTTTCGGTGGACGTACCAATCACCTGCGTGGCTGATTTCAGCCCCCGCAGCATATCCGCCCCGGACCGGCTCACAATCAGGGCCAGCAGCGCGCAGGCTGCCGCGCCGAAAAGCGCCGAGGCAAACGCCACGCCCCACGCCGGATTCGGATTACCGTTGTATTCCACGAAGTTGAAGATCCACTGCACAAACCAGGTGAGCAGTGACCAAATCGGGTAGCCGGGCGGATGCGGAACACCCAGGTATTCCGAAGCCACAGCCAGCTCGCCGGAGTCTTCCAGCGTCACCGTGGGGGCCAGCGTAAAATAATACGCTCCGAGCGTGATGAGAAAACAGGCCAGAAATGCCGCCCAGTCCACCCGACGGAAAAAAGGCCCTGTTTGCTTGTCAAAAAAAGAACCGCCGAGTGAATCGCCCGGCTTTCCGATGTCCGCCATCTCCATATTCGCCATACTGAAACCGCCTCGTCGTTTTGTTGCTGATAATGCAGTGATTAAGGTGCGGTTAGATAGCACAATCCCCCTTCTTGTAGCAATCACAGAGTCGCACTAATCGCGAAATCAGGGAAAGTACTTTTTGAAGCACGATGGCGCGCCTCGAAGAATCGGAATCCGCATCAACAAAGCGAAACAGCCGGGACTTATCCGGGAAAAAACAGCAGGATAAGCAGCACGGTGGCACCGTACAGAAGCAGATCAATGATGAGCGGAACATCCGTCAGCAGGATTTTTTCGGGCCGATCCCCTTTTTCATGACGATAGACAAGATCCAGATAGCGAAAAAGGCCGAAGAGCACAAACGGAATGGTAAACGCCAGGTAGGGGGTTCCGTATTTTTTCACGGTGTCCGGCCACAGGGTATAGATCGCATAAAAAACGATCACCGCCGCACTGACAATGCTGATGAGCTGATCCAGCAGCTTCGGATCATATTTTTCAAGACTGTCACGCGTGGAACTGCCCAAATCCGTCAGCACCACTTTTTCGTGCCGCCGTTTGCAGAGGGCCAGAAAGAGGGCCAGCAGCAGCGTACTCAGCAACAGCCAGGGAGATATGTACACATCCAGCGCCACCGCGCCGGCGAGGGCCCGCAGCACAAAACCGATCGCAATGACAAACAGATCAATCAGGGCGATTTTTTTCAGCCCGAAGGTGTAGGCCAACTGAAGAAGCAAATAGCCCACATCCACACAAAACAGACGAGGACTGACCAGATAAGCCCCAAGCAATCCCGCCACAGCCAGCAAAACCGACATCCCCCACGCCAGCGGCACGGGAACCTGTCCGGCGGCAATCGGCCGAAATCGTTTCTTGGGATGAGCGCGGTCCAGCTCCATATCCCGAATGTCATTGATCAGGTAGACCGCGCTGGAAAGCATGCAGAAAAGACCTGTCGCCACCAGGGCCTTCCAAAAGGACATCCACCCAATTTGCTGCGTCTTATCCCCCAAAGCGAAAATAAACGCGGCAAACACCAGGGCGTTTTTCGTCCACTGATTCGGGCGCAGAGCAAGCAGACAACTTAACGGAAAAGGACGGTTCGGAACAGCTTGGCTCATACCGCAGCACTCCGCGGATGGCGGGCACCCGCCCTGCGCCGCAGCCCTGCCTGAAACCAGAGCTTCCAAACCATCCACAGCGCTTCACGAATGATCGCGGAATTCATTTTGGATTGTCCGGAACGCCGCTCTTCAAAGGTGATGGGGACCTCCTGAATATGAAACCCTTTTTGCCAGGTTTTATGCGTCATTTCTATTTGGAAGGAATACCCATTGGAGCGCACGGCATCCAAATCGATGTCCTCCAGCACCGCACGCCGGTAACATTTGAATCCTCCGGTCGGATCCGTAAATGGCATCCCGGTGATGCACTGGACATAAATTCCCGCGCCTCGGCTCAGAATCAGGCGATTCAGCGGCCAATTGATCACCCGTACCCCGCCGACATACCGCGATCCAAGCACCAGATCCGCCTTCTGTGAAGCCAGGAGCAGCCGGGGAATATCCGCCGGGTTGTGTGAAAAATCGGCATCCATTTCAAAAATGAAATTATACTGCCGCTCCAGCGCCCACTTGAATCCCGCAATGTACGCGCGGCCCAGCCCCTGTTTGCCGCTGCGGTGCAGCACATGCACACGCGCGTCTTTGGCGGCCATCGCATCCGCGAGTTGGCCGGTGCCATCCGGCGAATTATCATCTACAAACAAAATATCCAGAGCTTCATGCTCACGAAATACGGCACGCGCAATGTCCTGAATAGACTCACGCTCGTTGTAGGTCGGTATGACTGCTAAAATATCGTTCATGAACGCGGATCATACGGAATGACATCACGCACGGCAACGGAAAATCTTGAGAAACAAAGCATCGCGCACCCCTGCGCCTTCACACGGCAACGCAGATTTTCTACGACCGAAAATCAGTCATTATTCGCGATGCCTCTCTGCGTATTTTTTCGCTCATGCAAGGCAGGCATAACATGTCCGCCCGTATCAAAACAGCCCAGTGTTTACGCGGGTTATTTTGATTCTGCTCCATACGATCAGACGCTTTCTTCCGTCGAAAAACCGCTTTTTTCGGGGATTTTCAGGCTGGAACCGCTATATTTATGCGTTTTTACTGAATTTTTTGATAGACACCACAACATCTATTGCTACTATCAGCCACGAAAAGTCCGCTCTTCCCAATGGTTGGGATGAGAGAACCCACAGGAGAACACACATGGCAGCAGTAGTAAAACCGAAAACCAAAGTGCAGATCGTGACCGAAATTGCGGAAACCGCCGGCATCACCAAGAAGCAGGCCGTTGCCGCCGTCGAAGCGCTGGTTCAGATGGCCTACAAAGGCGCCAAACTGGGCTTCACCATTCCGGGTCTGGGCAAACTGGTTCTTCAACAGCGCAAAGCACGCTGGGGTCGCAATCCGAAAGACGGAAGCAAGATCAAGATCAAGGCGAAAAAAGTCGTCAAATTCCGCGTTTCCAAGACCTGCAAGGATGCGATCATCCCGGCCTAAGCCAACTTCAGGATGTCAATCCTCATCAAACGCCCCGTTTCAACGGGGCGTTTTTTTTGTCCGTATCAATCGCATTATCCCCGGAGCAATCTGCTGCGGAACGGGGTAAAGGAGCAACCAGCAGCACACCCCCGCGCGCCGGAGCAATCCGTCCATCCGCTTCGTCCGTCCGCCATGCGTTACGGACTGCACACAGCCCAAAACATCCCCGACTTTCAACGGACGGTCTTCGCGCAGGACGGAATCACCCCGCGTCACGAAACGGGGACCATCCGACGCCTGCTCTATCCGGATCAGCCGATGCGCCACCAGCGCGCCGTCAGCACGCCGAAAAACCAAAATGTCACGTTCTCTGATTCTATCCGGAGAAACAGGATGCACGGTTATTGTATCGCCGGGGCGAATGAACGGCAGCATGCTTTTCCCCCGCAGCGTAGCGCGATAGGTCATACCGATACCCGCCGAGGCCAGGTTCTGTACGAGCTCAACGACGTCCTCGGATTGCAATTCGATTTTCCGCATGGCGTTCTCTCGAAAAAGCTTTCAGCCGATTCGCTTCAATATTTCACCGACAATATCCGGGTCCGGACGAAAGGATAAATTCCATGCCGGGATGCGCTCTGCCAACAGGCCGCAATAATTCAGAATACCATCCATCAGCGTTTGATCGTACCAGGGAACATCACTCACCGGCAGGAGCTGCTTAAACGCCGCCCCCGGCGTGATGGATTCAATCGTGTTGATTGTTGATTGGTGCAGAAAAAAGACACCTCCCAACGGCGCGGACGCATTCTCCGCGAATCCGGCCGTACTTGGCCAGGGAGTACCGTGCGCGGTAAATGACTGCTCCATTCTGCGCGTTACAATCCGGTCATCCCCGATCATCTGAAACTCGCCCGACCCATGCAACAGGCGGGAGATGGTGCTTTTCCCGATGCCCGATCGGCCGGCAAACAGATACGCCCTGCCCTTATGAATTCCACAGGCACAGTGATGCAGACATCCGTCATGAAGTGCCAGATAGGCCGTCAGAAGAAATTGAATATGCGGATACTTTCCAACGGTTGGAAAAACCCTTCGTCCAGGTTCCAACGATTGGAAATCCGTGTAGACTCGCGCCTGAGAGGTCAGCGTGTCGTAAACGGTGATCCAGTCCGGCGGACGGGTGTTGTCATTTCCCGGAAAGTGCTTAATCGTAAACACGCGTTCCGAGCGGTACAGCAGGGATCCCAGATCGGTCTGTTGAATGGACACAGTAAGCACATTGCCGTCAAACTGCTTCGGGTCGCAGATAGAAACAGAAATCCCGCCTGTTTGTTTCGGATCCGTATCAGTAAAAAAGGGAACTAAGTTCGTCGGAGCAGTAGAAATCTCCGGCACAGAATTAAACAATTGAAGAGCGTAAAACGAAAAGCGAACTCTTCCAATTATGAGTAAATAAACCGGATGTGCAGGCATGAATCACAAACTGCATGAGAAGAAAGGCATTCTCCTCATGATTGGAAAACAACATCTTTTAATAACCGCCTCAGGAACAGGGGGTTTCTTCTTCACCGCCCGGCAGACTTCCGAGAATTTCCTGCGCCGCGATTTCAATGACCTGCAATTCAGGTTTCTTGTATTCTTTTTTATCTTCAGGCCTCATAACCAAGTCCTTTCACAGTTTCACTGATCCGTCTTGCCATTTCGCAACGATAGCCTTCACAATTCTGCGATATTCTACTTGCAGGCTCAGCGTTTAATTTCGCTGGACAGTACGTGCAATATGGGTGATATACGCATGCTTTACAAGGCGAGTTTGCTTCTTTTTTGCATTGCGGAACGCCAGATAATGGGCCCAACCACCCCTCCATAAACGTTCCATTCCTTAAGTCATAAGTGTATTTCGGATTCCGAACATGCAAACAAGCCTGCAATCGGCCCTCTGCACTCACATGAAAAGCCGATGCCCCAGCCGCACATTCATATAAAGCATCAGGCGGATAGTATGATTTTCGGGGCCGTCTGGCTATTTTCACCCAAGCTTGAACATCTATTGGATTCTGAAGCAGGATTGGCACTGCTTCTTCCGGCGGAAGGCGCCATCGCAAAATATCCGTATCGCCATCAATAGACGGGAAGATGGTCGAAGTGCTTCGAAAAGAACATCCCAGAGATTCGGCGATCTGCCTGATCGCGACGTATTCGTAACGATTTTGTTTCATCAACACCGTTCTCAGGCGCAAGTTGATGCCAGCTTCCCGGACGTTCCGGATGGCCGTCATACACCGATCAAACGATCCGTCTTGCTGTGTGATCGCTTCATAGGTACCCCGCGTGGCTCCATACACACTCACCTCAATAGCTTCCGGACGCAACTCACGGAAAAGAGTGAAATGCTGATCTTTCAACAGCGTGGCGTTGGTATACAGAATTACACCCACTCCGTTTTCCCTCAAATGCCGGTAAATCCCGCAGAAGTCCGGATGCAACAGCGGTTCTCCGCCTGTCAGCCAAAAAAACAGACATCCAGCCTCCGTGATTTCATCAATCAGGCGATGGATCCGTTCCGTCGGCAATTCACTGAGCGCCTGTTTACGCCGAACGGGGGTGTTGATATAACAGTGAACACACTGCAGATTGCATCGTGACGTCAAATCCATCACGCCGCGAATTGGAATACGGTTAATATAGGCCTTCTCGTCCAGCCGGCTCCAAAATTGCTTACTGGCGCTTTCCTCTTCGAAATCACAATCCATCAGCACCCCTGCTCAACGAGTTCACGTTTCAGCATACGCTCCAGCAATTCCCGTACATCTGCTTTCGCGGTTGATTCTTCCACGTTGAACGTATCCATCACCTTCCGCACCAAGTCATCTTCCGTCTGCTCATTTTTCAAACACTGCCAAATCACTTCCGCCGTTTCATTCAGTGAAAACAGCTGCTGCATGTCCGCCAGCTTGCCTTTCACGGGCACCAGTAAAACCTCGCCTGCAACCTTGCGGGTCACAATGTTTTCTTTCTGTTTGTATTTCATCAGCCTGTTCCTTTTCACCACCAATACTATAACTCTCAACGATCAACTATCGCATGATCGTCATAGGATCACCAAGCAGCGTCATAATTTTACATTCAAATAAATCGTATCCCTTGCTTCGGTAACGGGCCGTTGCCTGACGAGCGGCATCCCCCAGCCGATGGGATGGCTCATTAAAATGGTCCTCAAAAAAGAAGGAGCAATAGGTTTCGGCCAAACTATTCAGTGATTCCCCGGATGGTCCCCAGGCAGCTACGCCGCCATGACGGGGCGTCAGCAGGAAGGCTTCTCCTATATAATCATAACCTGCCACATCGAACCGATTAGGTACACAGGTATGCAGAACAACGATGGGCAGGCAGGGCGCATTGGTCAAATTAGGCAGATCGGTATTTTTTAAGAGACCTTCCGCCGCCAACTGATTCCAACCTCCGTGGCCAAAATAGACGAAATACGAAATGCCGCTATTAAAGGCGTTACGTAATTCTGATCGGGCTGTAGAAAGGACTTTTTCATCCATATAGATTTTTTTTCGTATGAATGAAGCCGGAAACAGGTCCGCCATATTATTGCAGGACTGTCTGAAATTTCCACCCTTGTCGGCATTGTCCGCTGCGAAGGCTGCGGTGCCGGTCCAGGCACCGCCGGGGGCCGTATCGTGCGCAATAATTTTGCTGACCATATTGCTCATTTCATCCGGGGTGGCCGCCGGTAATCGGCCAATGGAAAAATCCGGCACGCAGTCACCGGTAACATCCGCCATCAGATTGTCCGCAGAATAGATACCGTCCACCGTTCTGATCAAGACCACCGGAATAAGGTTTTCATCAGTCCCTTTGTAATTTTTGTAATCGTACGAACCCTCCCCGCCGAAAAGCACATACGTCGGCGCCTGGGCCCATTGCCGGTAGGCATAGTCCAGACAACGCGTAATGGCCTCCGGGGTTGCCAGACCGTAGGAAAACGCATCGTAAACTTCATCCACGGTCACCACGCGGGCTTTTAATTCCGGTTGCTGCTGAGTTCGGAACTGGGCCAGTCGCATCGTTTCGGCATAAAGATTGGTATGCGTGATCAGCAGATAATCCACGGCATTGGTGGAAGACCGCAGGCTATTTTCGCCTACAGCCCGCACCTCGCTCGGCTGTTTTGCGCTGTCTCTACTGAAGAGGGCATAATGCGACTGCGCGTTGGTGGATGTAAACCCAACCGCGTAGATTCCACTTCCTGCATCGGTGATACGCGGCGATTTCAGCGACCGGATAGTTGTCCGATCCACCAATTCCGCGACATGCAAATTCGTGGTAGTGAATCCGGAAACACGCGTCACGGCACACGTCGATGGGTCCAGCAGGATATAATTTTGTTCGGCCTGCAAATGAACCAGGGCTGTAATCGTGAGGCGATCCATGAAAAACAGACTGTACGCCGCGCCGGAATCCAGCAGCCCGCGCATATTCACAACGTTCTGCCCGTTGCTGAGAATGCTCGACGCAAAAGTATACCGCCCCGTGTGTAAGACGGCCTGCTGCCAGCGACTTTCGCCGATCTGAGTTCCATTGATGCTGATCACGGCATGATGCTCATTGCTCACACCCGAATTGGAACCTCCGCAGAAGACCATCTCGACCTGTGCCGTTGCCCCGCTGAAGTCGATGTCGCACAGCGAAAAGTCCACATTTGTCCCTGTGTTGTTCAGATTTGTACTGCCATAGACATACGTCCACAGCCAGTAATCCTCCAGATAGTTGTAATAGCGGTTAATTTGCGTATTGAGTTGCTCTTCCAAATAGAAGGTTTTCATACGGCTCATGGGTTCCGCGGAAGCCTCGGGGGGCGGGGTCTCCGCTTCAGGCAGAACAATGCCGCGTGCGATCTCCAGCCAGAACACATTGTACTCCGTATAGAGGCTCGATATGCCATCGTTATAAAAGAAAAGGCCATCCCCGCCCTGCCCCGGAATCCAGGCGCATTTTTCACCCTGACACGATAAACGAAGCATACGTTCATCAAGCAGAGCGCCCACGTCCGCCGTACTCATTCCCCAAT
>CAZISY010000072.1:0-18148 GCA_964542025.1 uncultured Verrucomicrobiota bacterium | reverse complement strand
GTTTCCAACGGTTGGAAAAACTCCCGTAAAAGTTTCCAATGATTGGAACTTTCGGCCTGCACGTTTCCAACGATTGGATTATGAAAAACACGCTGAATATTCCGTGGGATGAAATAACGCTGCTGGATGCGGCGCGGCTTCGTGCGGCGCTGGAGCGGGCGCAGCGGGCCCATGGCGATCACCGCGAAGCGTTGATGAATGCGCTGGGGCGGCGCGCGGAGTCGGCGCGGACGGTGGTGGAGCGGCGGCGGAAGGGGCGGCCGGAGGTGATTGCGTATCCCGGTGATTTGCCGGTGTCGCAGGCGCGTGAGGAAATCATGGGGCAGGTGCGGGAACATGCCGTGGTGATTGTTTGCGGCGACACGGGATCGGGAAAAACCACGCAGCTTCCAAAGATGCTGCTTGAAATGGGGTACGGGATTCGCGGGAGAATCGGCTGTACGCAGCCGCGCCGTCTGGCGGCGGTGTCGATGGCGAAGCGGGTGGCGGATGAGCTCGGGGTGCCGCTGAAGGGGACGGTGGGCTATCAGGTGCGGTTCGATGAATCGTTTTCGGCGCAAACCTCCATCAAATTTATGACGGATGGCATTCTGCTGGCCGAGATGCCGCATGACCGGCTTTGGATGCAGTACGATGCGCTGATCATTGATGAGGCGCATGAGCGGAGCCTGAACATTGATTTCATTTTGGGCTGCCTGAAACGGCTGCTGGAGCAGCGGGCTGATTTGAAGGTGGTGATCAGTTCGGCCACGCTGGATGCCGAGCGGTTTTCGGCGTTTTTTAATGGTGCGCCGATTGTGCGGGTGGAGGGACGTCGCTTTCCGGTGGAGGATTTTTATCTGCCGCCGAATGATGAGGATGAAGATCTGGAGCGGCAGGTGCTGCGCGGGATCGATTGGATTACGGATGTGGACGCGGCCGGGGACGTGCTCGTTTTCCTGCCGGGCGAGCGGGAAATTCATGATGTGGCCGAGCTGCTGCGGGGGCGGCGCTGGGCGCATACGGAGATCTTACCGTTGTATGCGCGGCTGAGTTTGAGCGAACAGCAGAAGGTTTTCACGGTGGGAGGACGGCGGCGAATTGTGCTTTCGACCAATGTGGCGGAGACGTCGCTGACGATTCCGGCGATCCGGTATGTGGTGGATTCAGGGCTGGTTCGGCTGCTGCGGTTTGATCCGCGTTTTCAGGTGGAGCGGCTGCAGCTGGAAATGGTTTCGCAGGCGAGCGCGAATCAGCGGCGGGGGCGGTGCGGTCGCGTGTGCGACGGTATTTGCATCCGTTTGTACGCGCGCGAAACGCTGGAGGAGAGCGAGGCGTTTACGCCGCCGGAGATTCAGCGGACATCTCTGGCGGATGTGATTTTGCGGATGAAGGTTTCGGCGCTGCCGGATTTGGAGGAGTTTCCGTTCATTGATCCGCCGCGGGTAGCGCTGATTCGGGAGGGCTACCGCACGCTGGTGGAGATCGGGGCGCTGGACGAGGGGCGGCAGCTCACGCGGCTGGGGCGCGCGCTGGGGAGGTTTCAGGCCGATCCCCGGATTGCGCGGATGATTGTTCAGGGGTATCGGGAGGGCTGTTTGGAGGATGTGCTCACGGTGACGTCGGCGCTGAGTATTCAGGATCCGCGCGAACGGCCGCCCGATCAGCGGGAGAAAGCGGATCAGGCGCAACGGGTCTGGCGGGATGCGCGATCGGATTTCATGACGCTGCTGAACCTGTGGAAGGATTGGCAGGGATTGAAGGAACGGTCGGTTTCAAACAGCGGGCGGCGCCGGTTTTGCCGGGAGCATTTTCTGAGTATGCGGCGAATGATGGAGTGGGAAAATCTGCGGCGCGAATGGTCCGAGCAGGCCGGGCAGCTGGACTGGGCGGCGTGGGGTATTCATCCGGCGGAACGGGATGCGGAGGGGGAGCGTTCGGGGAAAGAACGGACCACGGAGGAACGGCGGTACGCGGCGATTCACCGCAGTATTCTTTCCGGAATTCCCATGCAGATCGGCGAGAAGGACGAGGGTTCGGCATTTCGGGGGACGCGGGACCGCGCGTTTGTTCTTTTCCCGGGGTCATCGGTGTTTGGACGTCCGCCGCCCTGGCTGATGGCGTTTGAGCTGGTGGAGACGACGCGTCTGTATGCGAGGCAGGCGGCGGCGTTTTCGCCGGAATGGGTGGAGCAGACGGCGCCGCATGTGTGCCGGGCGGTTTATGCGGATCCGGCGTGGGATGCAAAGAACGGTTTTGTGTATGCGAAGAAATCGGTGATGTGCGGAGGATTGACGCTGATTGAAGGGCAGCGGGTTCATTATGGTCCGGTTGATCCGGCGGCGGCGCGCGAACTTTTCATTATGCAGGGATTGATCCCGGCGCAGATGACGGTTCGGCACGCATGGCTCAGGGAATATCGCGCGCTGTTGGAGCGCGTTCGGGGGATGGAAGTCAAACGGCGTCGGCCGGAGTCGCTGCTGAATGTGTATAAGCTGCATGATTGGTTCGATCAGCGGTTGCCGCGCGAGGTGTATACGGCGAAGGATTTTGACCAGTGGCTGCTGCGCCATGCCGAAAGCCTGCACATTCATGTGGATGAGTTGGTGCCGGATCATGATTGGACGGAAGAGGCGCGAAAGTATCCGGATACGATGGTGATTGAGGGCGTCGTCTTTCCGCTTCGGTATTGCTTTGCGCCGGGGGAGGCGGGCGACGGAGTGCGGGTGGAGTGTCCGGCTGACCGGATTGCGCTGATCACGCAGGCGCATTTGGATTGGCTGATTCCCGGTTGGCTGGAGGAAAAAATACTGGTGTTGCTGCGCTCGCTGACCAAACGGATTCGTTTGCCTTTGAATCCGCTGGCCGAGACCGCCGCGTTCCTGGCGGGGGCCTCGCTGCCGGGGGCGTTTACCGGATACGGACCAGAGGCGGAGCGCCGGGAAGAGGAGGATGACGAGGTGCGTCCCCTGCGGGTGGTGCTGGCGGATTATGTGCGCGGGCGGCTGGGCGAAATTGTCGGGCCGGGGGATTTTGATGAGAGCAAAATGCCGGGCTGGATGCGGATGCGGGTGGATGTACGGGATGCGGATGGACGCACGGTGATCTGTACCGACGATCTTGATGCCGCGCGCGCGGCGTGTGTCCGGACGTCGCTCGAAAACGCGGGCAGTCGGGCGCCGTCCGCTCCGAAGCCGCGCGGGCCGGAGCGGGAAAAGCCGGCGGGGCGCGAGGAGAGCGGTGGAAGTGATGAGGCCGCGCGGGCGGTGCGCTGGTTTGCCGCTCAGTACGGGGAGCAAATGCGGGCGATGGAAAAACGTCTGGTACTCAGTATGCAGGCCCGGTTGTTTCTGACTTCGGAATGCAAGTGCCCGGATCCGATGCGGGATTTGATCGACGGAGCCGTGCTGTCGCTCATGACGGAAGCGAATCACGGACGCGTCCCGGAAACGGAGGAGGACGTTCGCCGGGTGGCCGAGAAGGTACGGTCGGAATGTTACGGGCGCGCGGAAGAAGGCGTCAAACAGCTGGAGCAGGTGATTCGGAGTTGGCACGAGTCATGGGAGCGCCTGCTTGCGAGCCGGCTGGAGTCGGGTCCGGCGGGCGAAGATGTTTTGATGCAGCGCCGCGAATTATTTTATCCGGGCTTTATGAAGTCCCCGACCGAACTTGCGGATTATGTGCGCTGGATGAAGGCGCTGAAAATCCGTGCGGAGCGGGCGCAGTATGACGCGCAGAAGGATGCGCAGAAGCAGGGCAGGCTGCTGCCGTTTCGGAGCCGCATTTATGCTGCCCTGGAACTGCTCGAAAAGACGCCGAGTCGGCGCACCCGTGAACTGGCGGCGCTGCTGCAACTGTGGCAGGAGTGGCGGGTTCAGATCTTTGCTCAGGAGGCAGGCACCCGAATCCGGGTTTCGGAAAAAATCCTGCACGAAAGCCTGACAAATGCCGGCGTATAATTAGCGGTAGGCGGGCGGTAAGCCGTCCGTTTAACATACGCAATTCTTATTTCACCCTAATCATCGTCTAACGGCCATTCGGTTTTCTGTTCACGCAATGAGATGCAAATCGGTTCTGTCGAAGGAGGCGGGCCGGTGTTCAAACGGAAAAACGAAAGGAGCATGATGATGATTAAACGGAGTGGATTAGCGCTGATGCTGTCGGCGGTCGCCCTGCAGAGCGCCATGGCCTATACGGATGGTGACTCGCAGTTATGGATGAAATTCGGCGCGAGCGGAAAAATGGACTGCGGGGTGAAGTTGGCGGTGGATGAGGAAATCCGCCTCGGCGATGATATGAAGGAGTATTATTATTCCGAGACGGCGCTGTCGGCCTCGTATGATGTGCTCTCGTTCATGAGCCTGGGGGCGGGCTTTGTGGAATGTACCGAGCGCAAAGAGAAGGTGCTGTACGATTCAAAGGGAAACGCCGCGGTGGATCATTATTTCCGGCCGGAGCATATGCCCCGCGTGGAAGCGACCTTCAAGCAGAAGGTGGCGGGCTGGGGTTTGGATGATCGTCTGCGCGTGGAATACCGGATGAAGGAAGACACGCAGGACTATTTCCGCTACCGCAACCGGATTCGCGCGAAGTCGCCCTGGAAGATCAGCCCGCTGGAAGTCAATCCGTATGTGGCCTACGAAATATTCCTGAGCGATCTGCCGGATGATGTGGATTGGGTGATCGACCGTCAGCGGTTTTATGCCGGTCTGGGCATGAAGCTGATAAAGAACCTGGACGGCGGACTGTACTACCTGAAGCAGATTGACTGGAAGTCCGGGGATTGGGTGGAAACCAACGTATTGGGTGTCGAGTTGACCGCCAGTTTCTAGCAAACAGATGATCAGGGAGGCCTCTCCATGAGCTATTGCAGCCTCAATGACCATGAATCAGGGGGAGTGGAAACGATCATACGGAAGCGGGGCATGATCAGTCTGGCGGAACTGGCCTGTCTGCGAAAAAGTGTTCCGGCTTCCGTGGAGGAGCAGTTGAATCCGCTGGTGCGCCAGGGGCAGATTGAATGCCTTCGGCCGGTATGTCCCGATCAGCATCAGGCTCCGGGGCAGATTTATTACCGCTGGCGGGAACGGAATGATGCGCAGCATGCCTGGCAAATGGGGCTGTTGCGGTATGTGTGAAATAAACCTCAATCCAATAGAGGTCTAATCAAACCCTAACAAAGAAAAACGATAGATAAACCGTTCCTAAAGACGTGGCAGCATGTCCCGGGAACAAAATCAGGAGACGATCAATGAAAAGCATGAAACGATGGATGATTGGCATGACGCTGTCCGCAGCGCTGGCCGGCGGGGCCTTCGGGGAAAGCAAGATGGTGTGCGACGGTTCCTCGACGGTAGGGCCTTTGGCCAAGGCGTTCGCCGAGTTTTATATGAAGAGCAATCCCGAAGCGGCGATATCCGTGAGCGAAAGCGGGAGCGGCAACGGGGCGAAGGCCATGATGGGCGGAACCTGCGATGTGGCGGATATGTCGCGGCCGATGAAGGATGAAGAGTTCAAAAAATGTGTGGAGAACGGAATTATGCCGTGTGCCCATGTGATTGCGCTCGATGGTATCGCCGTTGTGGTTCACAAGAGCAATCCGGTAAACGGATTGACCCTGGAGCAGTTGCGCGACATTTTCACCGGCAAAATCAGCAACTGGAAGGATGTGGGCGGCGCGGATGCGGAGATCGTGCTGATTTCGCGCGACACCAACAGCGGAACCTATGAGACCTTCGAGAATCTGGTGATGAACAAGCAGAAGATGTCCGACCGCACCGAAGTGGTGGGCAGCAACGGACAGGCCAAATCACGCGTGGAAAGCACACAGAACGCGATTGGCTATGTGGGCCTTGGATTCACGGACGGGCTGAAAGCGCTGACCGTGAACGGGATTGAGGCATCGGCGGAGACGATTCAGTCGGGCAGCTACCCGGTGGCGCGTCCGCTGTTCATGTACACCAATGGTTATCCGAAACTGGGCAGCGATTTGTACCGCTTTGTGACGCTGTACCTCTCCAAAGAGGGACAGCAGATCGTGGAAGAAATCGGGTTTGTTCCTGTGACGGCATATTAAGGCTTCGGCGGGATGCCCGGAAGTCCGGGCATCCCGCGCTTTGCATCAGGGAAAGTAAACATGACCGCTACGGCACAACAGATTCAGCGAAAAGAGATGACGCTGCTGATGAATCAGCGGCGTTACTGGTGGCTGAAGGTCGGCGCCTGGCTGGGTGAGGGAGCTCTGCTGGCGGTGACTTCGCTGTCGCTGCTGGCGGTGCTGTTCATTTTCTATTTCATCGCACGGGATGCCTGGCCGTTTCTTCAAAGCAGTCATTTGAAGGAGTTTTTCACGTCGACGCAATGGTATCCGGCGATGGACACGCCGCAGTTTGGCGCGGTTTCGATCTTTTTCGGCACGATCATGGTGGCGTTCGGGGCAGTGTTTGTGGCGGTGCCGATCGGGCTGTCGGCGGCGATTTGCATGAGCGACGTGCTGCCGTTTAAGGCTCGTCAGTATGTGAAGCCGCTGGTGGAAGTGATTGCGGCGGTCCCTTCGGTGGCTTTTGGGTTTTTCGCGCTGGCGGTGTTTGCGCCGGTCCTGCAACAGAACGGCGGTCCGGTGCTTTCATGGATTTTCTGGATTGTCGGTCTGCCTATGGCGGCCGTGGGTGTGGTGGTGCTGGCCGATGTGACGGCGGACTTTTTTCCGGAGAAACGGGAACGGGCGGTTCGGTATGCGGTTGGGATGGTGGCGGGCCTGCTGGTGCTGATGGGGATGGCTGTACTGGGCCGAATGATTTACGGGCTTTCAATTCCGAGCGGTACCAATGCGCTCAATGTGTCGTTCATTCTGGGTATGATGGCGCTGCCCACAATTGTCAGTGTGGCCGAAGATGCGCTCCAGGCATCCGGGCGCGAATTGCGCGAGGGCAGTTCAGCGTTGGGCGCGACGCGGGCGGAAACCATCATTCAGGTAGTCATTCCGGCGTCGCTGAGTGGAATTATTGCGGCCGTGATGCTGGGGATTATGCGTGCAATTGGTGAGACCATGGTGGTTTGGATGGCCTCCGGGAATACGGCCCGCATTCCGACGCCGTGGTACAATCTGTTGAGTCCGGTGCGCACGCTGACGGCGAGCATCGCCGGCGACATGGGCGAAGCGGCCCGGGGGACGATGCGTTATCATGTGCTTTTTGCAATGGCGCTGGTGCTTCTGGTGATTTCCTTTCTGATGAATACGGCGAGTCAGTGGGTGGTGAATCACTCCCGCAGAAAGATGGGGAAGTAATATGCGCCACGCCACGCGAGTCATGCTGAATAAAGCGTTTACGGGGATGGGATTATTTTCCATCGGGATCATGGCGCTGGCTATGGCGGTGCTGCTGGTCCCGATTTTTCGGCATGGTGCGCAGGCGTATGTGTTTCGCGGTACGGTGGAATACCGGAAAATGATGCTTAATGAATTTCATCGCGGCGATGTCGATGCGCTGGCGGCGGAATGCGCGCAGGCCGATCAGGTGCGCGCGCCGGTCTACGCCATGATGAACGCCTATGAGGCTTATCTTAATTCACTCACCGGCTCGAAAAAGCGCGAAGCTGTAAAACAGTTCCGGGAACTCAAGGAGAATCTGGCGGAACTGCTGGGTCCGGCGGCGGGCGGAAAGCGGCCAGTCCTGGCCCGCAATGGATACGGTGCTACGCGATGGGATCGGGCGGAAGTGAAGTTGAAGCAGCTGCTTTATGCGGAGGAATGGCAGGCCGATCCAAAGAATCCGGGCGGCGCATTTGTTCCGATTTATGTGGAGAGAGCAACGCAATACGCGGGTACGCCGCTGGAACCGATGTTTGCGTATCTGCGCGATCATGTGTCCGCCATGCTGCGTCCGAAATGGACGTTTTACGGACATTTTCTGACCGATTCATCTGTTGATGCGCATTTTTTCGGAGGGATCGGGCCGGAGGTGCTGGGTACGCTGTATTTGGCGCTGGGCGCCGTGCTGCTGGCCGTGCCGGTGGGAATCGTCGCCGCGATCTACCTGTGCGAGTATGCGCGTCCAGGGCGGTTGATTGATTTGATTCGGACGTGTATCAGCACACTGGCCGGTGTGCCCAGCATTGTCTTTGGTTTGTTTGGATTGGCCTTTTTCCTGAATACGGTGCGCGTGTCGGATAATAAAAGCGTGCTGGCCGGTTGCATGACACTGGCCCTGATGATTCTGCCGACGGTCATCCGGTCCACCGAAGAGGCGCTGCTTTCCGTGCCCGGCGCTTACAAAGAAGCGGCCTTTGGCTTGGGCGCAGGGCGGTGGTATTCCGTGATGAAAGTGATCATGCCTGCGGCCGCGCCGGGCATCATCACCGGAATCATTATCAGCCTGGGGCGCGCGGCCGGCGAAACCGCGCCGATCATTTTTACGGCGGCGGTCAGCATGGGGGCGGTGCCGGGGCTTCGGGAAATCTTTTCGCAACCCACGCCGGCGCTTCCGTGGAACATTTACAACCTGAGTACGGAACATGAGGCCATCGGGGAAATCATGCATGTGCAGTACGGCATGGTGATGACGCTGGTGGCTCTGGTGCTCACGTTGAACATCGCGGCGATTGTGCTGCGTGCGAATATTTCCAAAAAACTGAAAGGATAACTCATGAGCGAAATTCTGTTGGAAACCTGCAATCGTGACGAACTGCACAGGCCCGGAATTCACCTGAAAGGGCAGGAAGTTCATGCCGCAGGAAGCCGGAGCTATCGGTTGGATCAGCCGCATATTCAGGCGGAGGAGTTTTCCATTTACTATGGAAAAAACGAGGCGGTTCATCGGGTCAATTGCTCTTTTCCGGTGGGCGCCGTCACGGCGCTGATCGGACCGAGCGGCTGCGGAAAAAGCACACTGCTGCGCTCCATGAACCGGATGAACGATCTGATTCCGTCGTGTTCTGTGACCGGCCGGTTGTTTTTTGACGGGGAGAATATTTACGATTCGCGGGTGGATGCCGTGCTGCTTCGTCAGCGGATCGGCATGGTATTTCAAAAACCCAATGTGTTTCCAAAGTCCATTTTTGACAATGTGGCCTTTGGGCCGCGGCTGCAGGGCATACGCGCCCGGCGCAAGCTGGAAGCACTGGTGGAGGAAAGTCTGGTTCGCGCGGCGCTGTGGGATGAGGTGAAGGACCGGTTGCGCAGTAATGCGCTGGGGCTTTCCGGCGGGCAGCAGCAGCGGTTGTGCCTGGCCCGGGCGCTGGCTGTGAATCCGGAAGTGCTGCTGATGGATGAGCCGACCTCGGCGCTGGATCCAAAGGCGACGGCGCGTATTGAGGAGCTGATTGGAAAGCTGCGCGGTTCGTATACCATTATTATTGTCACGCACAACATGCAGCAGGCGGCGCGTATTTCCGACCTGACGGCTTTTATGTATGAAGGGCATCTGGTGGAGTTTGGTACGACGGCTCAGGTGTTCAATCAGCCGCGGGAAGCGCGGACGATGGATTACATCATGGGGCGTTTTGGCTGAGCGGGCGATCAGTAGTCCAGGCGGAGGAGTCGGCTGCGGCCGAGGCGCAGGGGAATGAACGCAGCCAGTGGAGCGAGCAGTCCGGGGAACAGCGCGGCGGCGATGCCTGCCTGCCTGAAGAGCGCGTCATTCAGCATGCCCAGTTCGCGGTAATGAAACAGCGCTGCCACCGGCAGGATGCAGCTCAGCATGACCACCAGGCTCAGCACCAGATTCAGGGTGCCGCCGAATCCCGAAACAATGGCCGAGGGGTTGCGCTGCTTCAGATCGATGAAGACTGCGCCGGTTCCGATGGATAATCCGGAAATGGCCAGCGAAAGACAGAACGCCAGATAAATCGATATTCCCCGTGTGGACGCCGGGACATCCAGCATCGAGGTGGAAATCGTCATGAGTCCGGCGCTGATCAGCAGCATGGTGAAAAAGCTGAGCATGAACTTGGCCGTCAAAATGCGTCCCAGCGTGGTGGGTGCCATGCCGATAATCCAGAAGGCCTGACCTTCGAGGCTCATTTGGGGATAGATAAAGCGGGAGCTGAGCGAGCAGAGTACGCAGGCAATGCTGAAAATGTTCAGAAACGTGATGATGTTTTTCCAGACCGGCGGGAGCGAGCGGTAGTGCATGTTGCCGAGACTGAAGAAGTAGACCGTCAGCAGGCCGAAGAAAAAGACGGCCTGCATCCATTGCTGCGGTTCACGCAGGAAGGTGCGGATATCCTTCACCATCAGTGCGCGGATATCGGGAGGGAGCAGGCAAAACGGAGGGAGGCGGTGAAGCCGGGCGGAGAGGCGCGGCGTACGGCGCGAGGCGCGGGAGGAGGAAAGGGTGCGCTGCCATCCTTCATAAAAGAAACGGCGCCCGAATGTTTCTGCGAGCAGGAGCATCATCAGGGTGTTGGCGCACAGAAAGAGGAAGAACATGGTTCCGCGTCCGTAATCATTGCGTGCAAGGGAGAGAATGCCTTCGGAAATCCAGAATCCCGGTTGGGCCGGGCTGGTGGAAAGGGAGAGGAAGGGGACGAACTGATTGAGCATCAGCACGGCATCTTCCCGGGAGTAGGCGACGGGTACGCGATGCGTCCACCACCAGAGCGCCGCCCCGCCGAGCAGCAGCAGAATGATCAGCCAGAAGAGGCGGTTTCGCGGCAGGAAGCGAATGAACACCAGCGTGATCAGCGTGCCGGTCAGCGAGCAGAAGAGGGCGAACGGAAACGCAAAGAACAGGGTGCTGAGGCAGAAATGCCAGGCCAGATGCTGGTGCCGGGCATACGAGCCCACGAATGGCAAAATAATAAAAAAGAAGGCCCAGGAGGAAAAGACGGCCGACTCCAGCGATTTGAAAACGAGGATTTCGGATATGGAAAATGGATGAAGCAGGAGATGCGGAAGCTCCTCGGAACGATAGAGCGTGGAGTAGGTGGTCAGAATGCCGGAGAGGATCAGCATAAACGTCAGGCTGAGAAAAAAGAACGAAAAGAGTTTTGGGACCACGATCATGCCGACGCCGCCGAGGCTGTCCAGAAAAGAAAACCCGCTGAAAAAGAGCCACCAGAGGCCCGCGATGAGCCCGATGGCGAAGGACGCCACAAAGAGTGTTTTAAACAGCGATTGCTCACGCAGAACGCGGCGGAGATGCCGGATGCTCTGTTGGCGGATGCGTAAAAGCAGAAACAAATTTCTCATGCAGGGATCTCCGATTGCGTGAGATTCAGGAAAAGATCTTCGAGGTTGCCATCGGTGGCGTGCCGTTTTTTCAGTTCGGGGAGTGTGCCGCAATCCATGAGGCGTCCCTGATGAATGATGGCGACCCGGTCGGCGAGTTCTTCGGCCAGCGTGAGGATGTGCGTGGTCAGGAAGATGGTGGCGCCGCGGGCGGTTTGCTCGCGCAGGAGCGAGCGGATGGTGCGGATGCTGTAGGGGTCGAGGCCGACGAACGGCTCATCCACAAAAATCACATTGGGACGGTGAATGAGCGTGGTGGCGTAGAGCAGGCGCTGACGGAGTCCGTGCGAGAGTTCTTTGATCAGGTGGTTGCGGTACTCATTCAGGCCCAGCACATCGAAATAGTGATCCATTTGTTGACGGGCTTCCGCGGCGGGCAGGCGAAAGAGGTCGCAGATGAACTGTCCGTATTCAACAGGCGTGAGGCGGTCATAGAGAAAGGGCTGGTCGGGGATGTAACCGCATTGCCTGCGGATGGTGAGGGGGTCGCGGTGCAGATCTGCACCGGCGATTTCGATGGAACCGGAGGTGGGGCGGAGCAGACCGCACAGCATTTTGATGGTGGTGGTTTTGCCGGCGCCGTTGGGGCCCAGGAAGCAGAAGAGTTCGCCCGGCGGCACATGCAGGGTCAGGTCGCACACGGCCTGGAAGCCGCCGAAGTTTTTATTCAGATGGGTGGTTCGTATCATGGGATTGCTCCAGCACAACGGCTTTGGTTCGTCCGATCATGTTCAACAGTTTGATTTGTTCCGCGATTTCACCGGAGAGCAGGGCCACATGGGTGGCATCGACGCCATGCGTGCCGAGGGTGGGATCAACCTCCACCCAGCGCCCGAGCCAGACGGACGGCCAGGCGTGGTAATAAAAGGCGTTTTGTGTGTACATCAGGCCCACCTGCACACGTGCCGGGATGCCGGCGGCGCGGGCGAGCGCTACGAAAAGATAGGTGTGTTCATTACAGTCGCCGCGCATGGTTTGAAGGACGTCCAGCGCGGAGGGAAGCGTGATGGATGGATCTTTTTTCACGCGGGTGAATACCCAGTCGATCAGGGCGGAAACCTGGCCGGAGGCGGAGGGAATATTGGCGGTGATCTGCTGGGCGGCGGCGCGTATGGCGGGGTCGTCGCTTTGGATGTACACCGAAGATTGCAGATCGGGGAGAACCTCTTTGGGCAGGGGCTGGCGGTCCGGCGCGGGCAGCCGGTCGGCTGTGATGGCGAGCGTGACGGCATTGGATGATTGTTCGATGATCTGTTGGCGGTGCGTGGCAAGATCGAACGAGGCAATACCGGTTCCATCCAGGCGGAGGATAAGATTTTTGCATTCGCGCGGGGATTGGATGGGGGGCGCGGCGGCGACGGCCATTTCCGAAGTCAGGTCGAGCGCAGCGGCGGCGCGGCGGTCAACATTGACCGCTTCCGTGGCCGAGGCGGCTTCGAGTGACCAGCCCCAGGGCGTTTCCTGGCGGAGGATGCGTCCATCATCGGTGTTCATCCAGGTCAGCATTTCGCTGCCGGCGTAGTCATATTGGAAGACGATGGCCGGCAGGTTGGTGCCGTGCCAGTCTATGGTTTCGCGCCGGAGGGCGGAGATGACGGCGGCCATGGGGCGCATGGTGGCGGGGTCCAGCGTGTTGATGGTGACGGACTGTCCGGGGGTGAGTCGCCGGAGGGCCATGTCCATAACAGGCGAGTAGATTACGGTGTCCGGCGGCACTTTCAGGAGGATGGTTTGGGTGCCGGACGCGGAGAAAAGGTTTACGCGGAAGGTATCGTCATCGACTCGGCGCGCATTCATGCTGATGGCATAGCGTCCGGATTTCATGGCGAATTCGAACGATTGCAGTGAATAAAAGGCGTCAAGGGTGGAATAGACGCGGATGAGGACGGGCTGCACGCTGCCGAGCATGTTCAGGTTGAGGTCGGTGGTGTTGCGCAGGATGAATCGGTCCACGGGGTTTGCCTCGTCGATTTCCATGGCGGTATGGGAGTAGCCGACATGCACGCCCTGCATGATGATTTTCATCCAGCTGTCGGCCATGAGGGGCGCATCGCTCAGCAGGCGGCGGTAGTCGAGATGGGCGGACGAGTGGAAGAGGTGCGGGAAGGCTTCATACCGAATAAACCAGGTCATGGTGATTATCCAGAAAAGCAGAATCAGCAGGACCGGGATTTTTCGTTTCATGGTTTCTGTCGCAGGCTTTTCAGCAGAATAAAGAGAAAGCCCATCAGTGCCAATGAAATTCCGAGCACGGCGAGGATGGGCGACATTCGGTTGGCAGGCGGGGTTGTACGCGGGTGGATGGAGTCGAAGTGAATATTATCGGGCGGCGGGGGGATGGGCGGGGAGCCGGCGTTGACCCAGGCGGTATACCAGAGGGACGCGAGCCAGGCGGCGGAGCGCTCCATTTGACCGATGAAGATGAATCGGGTTTTTGCCCACAGCACGTCGTAATAGATGTCTTCCCGGTTCATGCCGTCGGATTCGCTTTGCGCGGCGTCATCGGCATTCAGGATGTCCGGAACAAATCCGTGTGCGCGGGCCAGCTCGCCGGTGATGGATGGCCAGAGCGAAGGGATATGGACGGGCGGGGTATTGGCGAAGCGGCGGCTTTTCATTTTGCGCCGGGGCATTTCGGTTTCCCAGCGCGTGTGAATGCCGTCGTTTCCGCTTTCCAAACCGTCGTAATTGGAGGTGGTATGCAGGGGCATGCAGAGGTCGCCGGCATAATGGGCCAGGGCGCCCGCCACCTGAGCGGCTTCTGTCCAGTTGTTGGTTCGCATGGCATTCGAAAGGCGGTCGACCAGGCCGGTGATGACCCAGGGGACGATGCCGTCCGACTCGGCGGACTCGCCGGGAGGAAGGGCGGCAGAATCGGGATGCTGAAATTCATCCAGGCGGTCATAAGTCTCCAAATCGATGAAATGCCGCGGGGCTTCGGCCGGGTCATCGTTCTTCCAGATATCCGGGCCGATGGAGAGGCGGGAAAGTACCCCGGCATACGGTTCCCAGCCGGGCATGAGCAGGGCAGCCTGGGCGGTGGCGGATCGGCTGATCCACATGTGGGTGCGTCCGCCCCAGGCCGGGGCGTTTTGGAACATCAGCATGAAGAAGAGCAGGGCCGTAAAGGAATGACGGAGTAATCTGTTCATGCCGGGCCAACATACCCAACGCGGAGGGAATAATCAAAAAACAATTCAGCGCGATCAGACGTTGTCCCATTGCATGAGGGAGTAGTTGAAGGAATTCGCCGGCGAGAGCTCACCGGTCCAGCGCCCGTTGAAGAACACCTTGGGCCCATCCTGGAAATCGCGCAGCGGGTCAATGAAGGCATTGAAAGCGAAGGGTTCGCCGGTGATCCAGCGGTGGCCTCCCTTTTCGGTGACCAGGCCGATCCACATCCAGCATCCGAGCGGGAAGAGGGAGTTGATGAACTCATTTTCCTCGTGAGAGGTAATGGTGGCGAGGTGGGCGCCGAACTGTTCAGAGAGGCGTTTGGCTTCCTCCCAGCGCATAAAGCGGGGATTGAGCAGATAGGCGCGTCCGCGGTAGTGCCGGGCCAGCGCCAGAAGCCGGTTGCGGTCGCCGCTGCGGATGGCGAGAATGATTTCAGCCTGTTCGGCATGACGTTCGGTACGGGTTTGGTTTTTCCAGCGTGCCTGGGCCCACTCGAGGTAGCTGTCGGTCAGAGTATCGCAGTCAAAGTAAAAACTGTCGGGTGGGTTATCCACAAAGGGGTCCAGCGAGGTGAGCGGGTTGTGTCCGCAGAGCAGGGCGCTGAGTTTCTTGTTGGCGAGGGGATCAAGGGACCGGATGAAATTGGCGTGGCAGCTGAGCAATTTAAGCGGGGAGTCGCTGAGGGCGGCGATGGAGGTGAGGAGATTTCCGGAGCAATGCAGCGTGGTAATCGGCATGCCGCGCAGGGGTTCAAAATCCTCAATTTGATTCAGGCTGCAATTGAAGGTATTGAGGGCCATTCCTTCGAGGGGTTTTAGGTCGGATATGGCGTTGAAATCGCAGTAGAGGGCGGTGATTGGGAGGTTTTTCAGCGGAGAGAGATCAGTGATTTGATTGCCCCAGCAGCAGAGCCAGCTTAAGTCCGGCGTGTCGCTGAGGGCGGTGATGCCCTGTTTCAAGGCGTTTCCGCCGCAGTTGAGAAGCGTCAGCGGAGAGCCGCGGAGGGGCGACAGGTCGTCGATTTTGCAGCATTCGCAAATCAGCGTGTCGAGTTTCATGTCGCGAAGCGGTTCGAGAGAGGTGACCGGGTTCCCGGAACAGTTCAGTGTTTGCAACGGGGATCCCCTGAGGGGGGAAAGGTCGGTGATACGGTTTCCGGCGCAGTAGAGTTTGGTGATGGGCAACCCGCGCAAGGGGGAGAGGTCGCGGATGCCGGCATTGGAGATGTCAACGATCAGCCCGTCATTATCCATGCGCATTTGGACGTTGGCGCCGTGCCAGGCTTTTTGCAGTTTGGGTAGCCATAGGGGCAGATTTTTATACATGGAGAGGCGGTTATTCGCCATGCGGAGTCCTTCTTCGGCCTTTTGTGCGCGGTCGGCATCGGGGAAGGAATGGAGGACTTCGCTGTAGAGGTCGCAGGCGGTGGTGTAGTGGCCCATTTGGAGTTGGCGTTCGGCCATGTTGAGCACGTCGGTTTTCCAGGGAGTGCCCATGGAGTAGACGCGGATGCGGGCGAAGTGCGTTTCGGCCAGCCATCCGAGGACGCCGACGGCGACGCGATCAGCGCCGGTGAGCGGGTCGGGGTCGATGTAGGAGAATATTTCGCGGTCGTTGACCTGCATGCGCAGGCGGTTCCCGATGCGCTCAGCGAGTATTTTGAAGGTTTTCCCGGCGACGATGGGCGCGGACTGCTCTTTCCAGACGATCCGGTCCGACCGCATGAGCACATTCATGGTGTTGTCGTAGCCGCCGAATTTAAATTCGTAACCGCTGCAAGGGATGTCCTGGGGGTTGGTGGACTCGATTCCGCTGATGAAACAGCCGATGGTGTTGAGCAGGCTGCCTTCCTGGCGGCATTCAAATTCAATGCGGACATCGCCGGGGATGGCGCGGCGCAGCATGAGAACCTGGGGTTTTCCGCCGTGCATGCGGAGTTCGCCGTTCTGGCAATCGCACTCGCCGCCGGCAGCGAGCCAGATGTTGCAGTCGTCGAAGTGGTTGAAATCTTCGTCGATCATCAGCTGCCAGATGCGTCCGTGCTGGAAATTTTCCACATCCTGCTGGAGTTCTTTTACGGACCGGTAGCGGTCTTCGGGATTCTTGGCCATGGCTTTCATGGCAATTCGGGAGAGTTCGGCGGGGATGATGCCGCCCGGGCAGTGCAAAAATTTGACGGGGACGCCCTGAGAATAAGTCACGGCCTTCGGTTCGCTGCCGTCGGACGGTGTGTTGTAATCGACGGGTGGAATGAGGATGCCGGCGCGGATTTCCTCAAGCATGTCGGGTACTTTTTTGCTTCGGATGGGGGGGCGCAGGGTCAGGATGCTGTAGAGAACGGCGCCGAGGGAATAGATGTCGGCAGCACTGGTGTAGACTTGGTGGTACGGGTGCGTTTGCTCAGGGGCCATGAACCCGGGGGTGCCCATGATTTTCCCGCTCATGGTCTGCAAATCGCTTCCAATGCGGCCGCTGTTGACGGTGTCGACATGGAAAACGCCGGTGCCTGAATTGTCCTCGAAATCAAACGAGGGTTTGCACGGGGGGATGGCGGCCACAATATCTTTTTCTTCGTCGGGGGTGACGGTGAGTTGTTCGGGCGGCACCTCCGCGGATTGCGTCATAACGCGGGCGAGGCCCCAGTCCATGATCAGCACTTCGCCGTAGTCGCCGATCATGATATTGTCAGGTTTGATATCGCGGTGAATGACGTTTCGCGAGTGGGCGAAGGCAATGGCGTCGCAGGCTTTTTGGTAGATGGTGAGCAGTTTTTCGAGCGTGTATTGATCGATAAATTTGGAATCGGCATGGCGTATGCCGAGGATGACATCCGTCAGCGTGGCGCCCTGCACGAGCTTCATGGTGTAGAAGACGGTGTTTTCGGCATCCAACCCGAGTTCATGCACGGGGATAATGTTGGGATGCTCCAGTTGGGAGGTGATTTGGGCTTCTTCAATGAAATGAAGCACATCGTTGGGATCGCTATCGTCATGATTCGTGAGGCGTTTCATGGCGACGCGCCGGCGGCAGTTGACGTCGCGGGCGATGGAAACCGTACCCATGCCACCGAGGGCGATGACTTCCTCCATCTGGTAGCGATCGCGAATGTTGGTATTCAGCACATCCAGCAGGGACGCGGGTTTTTTTTTCTTTTCGGAACCATCGGGATCAGGCGGGGGCTTGGGCAAGACGTCGGTAAGAATCTTGATGATCGGGGGATTTCCCGGCACACGCGAGTTCTGATTGTTGTTTTCCAGCATGATCCAACTTCCTGATGGCGACACACAAACTAATTTTGAGGCAGTATAGCGTGATTGGTTCCGCTGCGCATTATAAAAATCAGGAGATAAAAAAACAGTGGCCCTGAAGCATCCGGGCCACCTCTTCACCCATCCGATTCATTTTTTCCGCCATGGCATTTCGGGTGCGAGTGTAGCCGATGTAATCCTGCGAGAGCGATTCGGCCGGAAATTCGCAGGCCATGACGATTACCGTTCGGCAGGACGGCAGGACATCCGCGGGGCGGTTGCCGGTCGGCGCTCCGGCAAAGCGGTCTGCGGCGGCAAAGCCGACAAGATCGGCGCCGAGGCGGTGCGTGCGTGTTCGAAGGCTCTCTTTATCCATGGCCGACAGGTGCATATTTTCCTTTCCATTTGGTCATTTTCCAACGATTGGAAAAAGAGTGTTTGAAAGTTCCAATGATTGGAAGCGAATAGTTCAGTTAACGCAACGTTATGCCGTTGGTTTTCCATTGGGTGCGGA
>CAZISY010000071.1:2141-18505 GCA_964542025.1 uncultured Verrucomicrobiota bacterium | reverse complement strand
CCCGGGTGGTGCGAGTTGGCAAATACCAGGCGGCGGAGGCCCGCCGCCCTCCACACAGACAAAAACATGCAGGAAGAGGCCGGCCCGCCGCGCCGGCCGTACTTCCTGTTTTATCCGGGTGGCACGGTGGAATCAGGGAAGGCTTTTAAGATATTTTTGCGGGTGCATGACCACGCGGAAGCCGGCGTCGGCATCCTGATAATCGGAGGGGACCCAGGTTTTGTGGCGAATCTGCAGGTGTTCGGGTGTTTTCTCTGACCAGGCGCCGCCGCGCAGCAGGGCCTGGCCTTCAGGAGCCGGGCCAAGCGTTTCACACCATTCGTATACATTTCCGCTCATGTCATAGAGGCCGTATCCGTTTGGCGAATGTCGTGCAACCGGGGAGGGGGCGTCGGTGTTCCAGGCTGCGCGGCTTGAGGGATCACCCCAGCCCCAGGCGTACGGAGCGTCCCGAATTCCGGCGCATGCGGCATATTCCCATTGGAGTTCGTTGGGGAGGGTTATCTTCTGATCCGTTTTTCGGGAAAGCCAGCGGCAGTAGGCACGGGCGTCTTCACGGGTGATATGGGTGACGGGAAAATGCGGGCGGTCGATATTTTTTGATCCTGTTTCGGGAAATCCATCCGCGATCTGCGCGGGTGTGAGCGCCGACGGGTTTTCAGCCAGAAATTCGGCATACTGCACGCGAGTGATTTCGCAAACGCTTATAAAAAAGGGCGGCATGGCTACCCGCAGGTATTTTCCGGGCCGCGCGGGATCCCGGAGAAAGAGGGGGCCTGCCGGGATTCGATTCATGCGGATGGATTGAAGTTCAGTACACTCGATGTCGGGTGGCCGCGGTGCGCAGGAGGCCGAAAGAAGGACCAGGAGCGGGCCGAGGATCAGGCGCTGGATGGCGGGCCGAATGTTCATGGCGTCATGGTATTCGGGATGCCTTCGGGTTTCCAGTGTATTTTTCTTCGGGGTAAGTTTTGACAATGATTTTTTCCCTTCTTAATATCCGCAGTCATGCAGTGCGTAATTACGACGAATGGGGCAGCCCCTCTGGAGGATTCGGTATTATGAGTAAATCGTGGTTTGGGAAGAAGCGGGTGGATGCGTCTGATCTGGCTGAAATGCTGAGCGATGCCCTGAATCAGGCGTTTGAGCGGCATCTTCCGGACCCGCAGGAAATTGCGGACAGTATTGCGCGCGCGATCGAGAATGCGAATTTCAGTTCGGCGGATCACATGGGCAAGGTGAAGGCGGAGTACCAGGCCGGACAGCAGGCATTGCTGGATCGGTGGGATGCCGTCATCAAGCAATTTCAATCCATGACGGATGCGATGCAGGGATTGCCGGCCAATTTGCAGAGTGCGCTGGCGGGTGAGACCGACCGGTGGAAGGGAGCGGTCACGGATTTCGGAGCGCGGCTGGATGAGGCGCCCGGGAAATGGACGAGCGCGCTGGCCGGGGAAACTGAGCGATGGAAGTCCGCCATGACAGATTTTGGAAACCAGGTGAATGAAACTCCCGCGCGTATTTCTGCGGTGCTGAATGAGCATGGGCAGAAGACCGGCGAAATGCTTCAGCAGATGGCCCGTACTTTTTCTGATCAGGTGGCGGAGATCAAGACAACCACCGAGAAACTGGGCTCGCAGCTTGCACGGATCGGCGAGTTGACGGCAGGCATTGATAAGGTGCTGCGGTTGCAGGAGACGGTGGATGGCACGATGCGTCAGGTCACCGCCTCGCAGGAAATGGGGCAGCTTCTGCGCAATGTGCAGTCGCATCTGCAGGAGACCAACAAATTCCTTCAGGAAGCCGCCAAGCCGCGCGTGGTGCGTTTGGTGGAATCCGACTGACGCGGAATCAGCGCACGGATTCAGGCGATCCGGCGCTTTCCAAAAGCACCCAGGGCATGATGGGCGGGGTCGGTGTTTTTATAACTGCGGCCATCCCCTGTGTAATGAGCATTTGGCGGGGTAAGACGTCGGGGATCAGCAGTACTTCGCAGTCTTGAAATTCAGATAGAATTTTCCGTCCTTCGTCTGCGCCGAGAATGAAGAGGGCCTGCGCCAGCGCGAATGCTTTCGTGGCGGTGGGAGCCAGCACAAGGGCCAGAGCCGTGCCTTCGGCGGGGCGTCCGGTTCGCGGATCAATGATCGGGCCGTAGCGTTTTCCGTTAATGGTTACGGTTTGATCTCCGGTTTCCACGATGGCGAGGGCGGGGAGATTATTCAGCGAAATGGCGGCCAGCTGTTCGCTGTGATTAAAGGGATTCTGCAGGGGGTGAGTCCAATCGCTTTTGCGGCCGGGGTTGCCCAGTGCCCGGGCGGAGCCCTGAATTTCCAGCATGACCCGACTGTATTCCATGCGGCGGATTTTCAGGATGCTCAGGTCAACGGCATAGGCGCAGAGCAGTTCATCGAGATTCAACCGGGTATAAGGCGAGAGCAGTTCCACGGTGTTTTTGTGAAGACGCAGTTTGTCGTGCCCGACGCTTTTCAGGGCAGTGCGGAGCACGTCATCTGAAATGTCCCGCTCCGGGACGGGGCTGCCGTGAAAGCCCCACAGGCAGGCTATCGGTGATGTGGTAATGTCAAAAGCGCCGGCCGTTTTACGATGGTATTCCTGGGCCAGCAGCAGCAGGTTGCAGGTGTCACGTGAGACGGGTATTCGCACGGTATGGCCCGCGCTGTTCACCGATGTGATTTCACTGTTTTCGACAGCAAGGCTCAGGCGGCGCACGCATTCGTCCACGGTATTGCTGATGGTGCTGCGCAGGATGGCACGGGTTTGTTCGTGTGTTCCGTCCGGCAGGGAAAGGCGGATGGGTTTCGGGAAGCCGCTGATTTCGAGTACGTCAACGGAGACGCTGCCGGAGCATCCGGCCAGCAGCAGGCCCGCGCCCAGCGAAAGCATACACATGATGTAACGCATAAAAATCAAAAGCGCCCCCTTGTTATCGGCATGGACATACCGGTATGCGGGGGAGTATAAGGACAGAAAGACGGCTTGCAAGTTTCCGTGCAAAGTTTCAATGCCAAAAGGTGGTAACTTATGGGAAGAGGAACGATGAAACGATGGATGTTTTGTTTGCTTGCTGCTGCATCGGCAGTACAGGTTTTCGGGGAGCAGGTGACACGCGCTCCGCAGACGACCGGTGCGGCGTTGACGCTGTACGATCGGGGAATGGGCATGGTGCGTGAACGGCGAAACGTGAATTTGATGTCCGGCGAGAATCTGGTCGTCATGCCGGGCATTCCGTCACGTCTGGACCCGGCATCGGTTTTCTTCACGCCGCCGGCATCGGTGATGGGAGTGGGGACGGTTGATTTGCAATTCCGGCATGACCTGGCTGATCAGCATCTCTTTCTGGCGCAGGGATACTCCCGTGTGGTGGCGGTTGGCACGGCGGAGCAATTATTCACCGGGGTGCTGCTGAACGTGATGGAATCGGATCAGGGCATCGAAGCGCTCGCGCTCCAAATGGAGGGCGGAGGAATTTCGACGATTCAGTGGCGTGATGTTCAACGGGTTGAAATTCCGGGGCAGTCCGAATCGGTTTACACGGCGCCTACACTGCTCTGGCGTGTGAATTCGCAGAAGGATCAGCTGCAGAATGTGCGGTTGAATTATGCGGCGGCCGGATTGACCTGGAATGCCGAGTACACCCTGATTCTGAGCGAACGGCGCGGGGATGCTCAGCTCTCCGGAAAGCTGCGTCTGCAGAATGGGTCGGGGGGAGCTTTTCAGGAGGCTTCTATTCGTCTGGTTTCCACGGAAAAGGGCGTGGCGGATTTGTTGAGGGGGGATGCCGACGGTCTTCATTACGGCACCGAGCCGCAACCTCGGCATTACCATTTTGGAAGCAGTCTGCTTCGTTCGGAACAGGCCTTTGACGGGTTAGACCCGATTTTCATGTACACCTGTGCGCAACCGGTCAGTCTGGCGGATGGCGAAGAACGGTTGGTGCAATATATGGATGCGGAGCGCCTGCCGATCATTCAGCAGTATGTGTATGACGGGGTGGTGTTCGACCGTTATCAGCGGAACCGGCGTAATGACTGGAACTATGGCACGGAAAGTCGGCGGGCCGTGGAGTTGTTCATCAGCTTCCAGAACGGAAAAGACGCGGGGCTTTCCGGAGAGCCCTTGGCACCGGGACGTTATCGGCTGTTTCAGCGGCTCGCGGATGGCGGCGTGGACTATTTGGGCGATACGGTGGCGGGCGTGGTGTCGACCGGACAGACGGCGACCATCAAGCTGGGTGTGGCGCGCGATCTTTCCGGGTGGCGAGAGCGGATTGGGTATACGGAAGTGGTCCCACTGCATGAATATGAAGAGACGTTTGAAATCCGTCTGCAAAACAACCAAACGGAGGATGTGGTTATTACCGTCGTGGAGCACATGTACCGCTGGTCGAGTTTTGAAATTGTCAAAGCCGACACGGAATATGAACGACAGGGCGAAGAGGTGATCGTTTTCAAGCCGCTGATCAAGGCCGGTGGAAACAGGACCCTTCGGTATACGGTACGCTACCGCTGGTAATGGTTGGTTATGCGGGTTATTTCCAACAGACTGGCTTATGGGTTTCTTTTATGGCTGGGTGTGTTTGCCTGCGCGGCCGTGGCAGAGGTTGTTGTACCCGTCGAGACGACGCTGGTGATTGGCAGGGAATGGACAGCGGTTCGCGCGGTTTACCCGGTTCCCCTGCTGATTGGGCCTCAGAAATTGGAACTGGGAGGCGTTCCGGCGGCGGCGGATATTTCTTCGCTGCTGATTCGTGACCCGCGTGTGCGCCTGACCGTTCACTCTGCAGAAAGAATGCAGGGCGTGTTGGGTACGGATGGCGATGGTATGCGGATGGATTCTTCAACCGGAACATTGCTTTGGAATCGGAATGCGGGGGAATCACCTGAAAAAAACGTATCGGGTCCCGTGGCGGTGCTGCTGGATTCTCCGGTGGGGGGGCGGCGCAATTTGGAGGTGATTTATCTTACGCGGGGGTTGAGCTGGACAGCGAGCTATCAGCTGCGAACGCGGGGCGATCTGCGGAGTTTGGAAGAAGATCGGTTTTCGGTGGATCTGGCGGGCTTTGTGGAAATAGAAAACCGCACCGGCGAAAGGTTCGACACCGCTCAACTGTTTCTTGTCGGTTCGGAATCGCCGGTCAAAAAGAAGATGACGGATGATCCGGGATTTCTTGCACTTTCGGAGGGTCCGCTCGCCGATTTATGGAAGGACGTTGAGAGTCCGGCCGTCCCTGAAAACCGATATGAAGTGGATGGGGTGCATGCTCTGGCATGCAGCGGACGCCTTTCGATTCCGATTTTGGATGCCGCCCGGATTTCAGCGGAGCGGGAGTACGTCATGCGTTCCGAGGAGGTTCCGCTTGCCGCCAAGGGCGCGGGGAGACCGCTGCGCGAAGTGATTCGCTTTCCCAACGTAAAAAATAATGGCACCGGACGTCCGCTCCCGGCAGGCGCGGTGCTGATTTTCAGAACCGGCGCGATGCAGTACCGCATGACAACCGCCTGGATGAGCCCGGCGGGCATTCATGAATGGATCCGCATTGATCTTGGGCCGGATCCGGAAGTGGTCGGCTACCGCAGTCATTTGGAACATACGGAAGGAACGCTCAACACCTATCGGGAGCGGTACGGCCTTCGTTTGGTCAATGCGAAGAATCAGCCGGTACAGGTGGTGTTGTATGAAACGCCACCGACGGTGCTGGAGTGGATGGTGATCCGCAGCGGAGAATCTTATGTGAAAAGGGGGCGTACGCTGGAAATGCGGACCCCGCTCGAACCGAAGAGCGAGCGAATGATCGAATATACGCTGCAGATCAAACAGCCCGGCCTGTAACGTAAAGGGATGTGCGGGATACGGCGCTTGTCGCGCGGTCAGTTTTCAAAATGGATTTGGCGAATGGTTTCATAGAGGACGATGGCCACGGAGTTGGCCAGGTTCATGGACCGCACGGTGCCGGGAAGCATGGGGATGGTGAGTGTGGATGCGGCGAACCGCTCATGCAGCCAGGAGGGGAGCCCGCGGGTTTCACTGCCGAATACCAGCGTGTCGCCGGGCTGATAATGCGGCACCGTGTAAGCCGTTTTTCCTTTTGTACTGAGTAGAAAGATTCGTTGATCGCCATGCTCTTCCAAAAAGGCGTCCATGTTTTTGTGGCGGAGCATGGTGACGGCGTCCCAGTAATCAAGTCCTGCGCGTTTCATGGCCTGGTCGGTGAGGCGGAATCCGAGAGGTTCAATGAGGTGCAGTATGGTGCCGGTTCCCGCACAGAGGCGTGCAATGTTGCCGGTATTGGGCGGAATATCCGGCTCGAAAAGGACGACATGCAGTGGTGGCTGGGTGACAGGTAAATCCACGATTCGCTCCTTACGCGGCGGGGGGAAATCGGTTCAGAAAGGTCTCGGGCGTTTTGGCGATGCGTCCGGCGGCGTAATCGAAAAAGGCCAGTCCGGTGGTCGCATGGGCCACATCGTTGTTTTTCCGGTTGGCGAAACGGTAGGTCAATTGAAATCCGGTTCGCGTGGTTTCGGTGACGGCGATTTCCACGGTGAGCACATCGCCGTGAAAAGCCTGTGCGCGGTACGCGATGACGGCATCGGTCATGATCAGGCCAATGGGCCCTTCGATCTGTTTTTCACTCCAGCCGTATTGTGCCAGGAAGCGCAGGCGCGCCTCCTGGGCAAAGCGCAGAAAGGCATCATTGCCCATGTGATTTCCGTAGTTCACGTCGCCGATGGTCACGGGCATTTCCGTTTTGAAGGGGAAGGCATCGGGCATTGGGATTTTGATTCGAGGCATGGGAGCATCTCCTGGTTGAACAATGAATATATAACTCACCACAGCTTCGATCTGCTTACGGAGTCGTGCCGGTGGGAAGGAATTCGATCCACTGGAGTTGCGCGGCGGCTTTGGAGGCGGTGTACTGACTGTTGCAGGAGATTCCCATTCCGATTTTATCGGGAATGGAGCCGAAGGCTTTTTGATAATCATCGGCGACATTTCGTTCCTCGGTATAGAATGTTTGTCCGTCCGCATCCTGTTTGTTGCGCAGGGCCATCCAATGCACGCTCACCACTTTGGCATATTGCGCGTCACCTTCCGCGCCGGTTGGCGTCTCTGTTTCCCATCGGTAGGCGAGGGACTGCTGTTTGAACATGCCGCCGGAACTGATGTAGAGGCCGATAGCCTGATCATCCTTTTTGGGGTCGCGTCCGTCTGCGCCGGTGGGAAGCACGGTTGCCCGCCAACACCAACGCATGATAGGGGTCTTTTTCAAATCCACGGGAAGGGCATCGGAGGATTTAAACGAAGCGCTGGCTTTATCGGCCGTCATGGAAAGCCAGTGCAGTGTGCTATTGGTCGGGTCGGTGGCGATTTCGAATACAGCCCGCGGTGTAAAGGGCTTACCCTGGACGGCCCAATCCTTCGGCAGCGTGTCAAAGGCGATTCGCCATCCAACGGGATCTCCGGCCGTGGCGACATTACCCATGCCGAAAAGAACCAGGGAAAAGCACATCGCGGAGAGCAAGGGAGAGTTATGCAACAATCTGCAAGGCAATGGAATGGAGTGATGGAAGATGGTTTTGGCTCGTGTGTGAAAATTTTTGTTATTCATGGATGGCTCCTTCACGCGTTCGGATTTTCGAGATGCTGGCTGTTTGGCGGCGGGGTGTCAATGAAGATAAACCCTCAAAAACAGGTAAATCGTTTTACGTCTTCGGGGGTTTTCGCTACATTTGGCGTATTATGAACACAAGGCTGTTTAGCAGTATGCTGGTGTTGAGCGTTCCGTTGCTGTGGGGACGTGTTGGGTCGGCTCAATCCGTTCATTCCGGAGTCGGGGCATTTCCGTACGCGGATTCGACGGGGACGGGGTATTCGTTTCGGGTTTGGGCGCCGAATGCCCAGAGCGTTTTGGTGGTGGGCGATTTTAACCACTGGCAGTTCGATACGCCGCTGGTCAGGGAGTCCGGCGGAGCCTACTGGTCGTGCGATGTGGACGGCGCGGCGGCCGGCGATGAATACATGTTTTATTTAAACGGGAATCGCTGGCGCAAAGATCCTCGAAGCCGTGTGGTGACGGATGACGACAACAGTGTGCTGTATGATCCGAACGCCTATTCGTGGAGTGATCAATCGTTTGTGCCCCCGTCCAAAAATGAATTGGTGATTTATGAACTTCATGTGGGCAGTTTTAATGATGCGACGCCGATGGATATTTCAGTGTCCACGTTTGCCGATGCCGAGGAAAAACTCGATTATCTTGCCGACCTCGGCATTAACTGCATTGAAGTGATGCCGGTCGCGCGGTTTCCCGGTGATCGCAGTTGGGGATACAATCCCATTGATCTGTATGCCGTTGAAAACGTGTATGGCGGGGCGGACCAGTTCAAGCACTTCGTCAATGCCTGTCACAGCCGCGGCATTGCCGTACATCTGGATATCGTCCACAATCATTACGATGCCGCCAATGATCATTGCGATCTCTGGGAATTCGATGGGTGGTACGGCAGTGGAAATTACGGCGGGATCTACTTTTATCAGGAAGACGGCAAGTGCTGTACCATCTGGGGGCGGCGTCCTCATTTCGGACGGCAGGGCGTAATTGATTTTATCACGGATAATGTGCGCATGTGGATGGATGAATACCATGTGGACGGCTTTCGCTGGGATTCGCCGATGAACATTAAATACTACGATGACAACAGCTATAATGCCGAAGGGCATGCCCTGTTGCGTGATATCAACCAGATGATTCGCGACGAATACACCAACCATTACAGCATTGGAGAAGACCAGCAGCTGGATTCCAATTTCGACAGCGAATGGTATGACTCATTCCATTATAATGTGGTGGGGCAGTTGACGCCCTCGGGCGATACCGAGCGCGATATGTGGACGCTGCGGGACCAAATCGCCTATGACTACGGGCACTACCGCGTGATCTATACAGAAACGCATGACAAAGTCGGTGCGCTGAACAACGACACCCGGCTGGTCAGCAAGATCAGTCCTTCCGAGCCCACCGGCTACTGGGCGCGCAAACGGGCCGCGCTGGGAGCTGTGGTTACGATGACTTCGCCCGGCATTCCGCTGCTGTTCATGGGGCAGGAATGGTTTGAGCATGAGGCGTTCGATGATTTCGATCCGCTGGATTGGAGCCATGCCGAGGAAAACATGCGCGGGCGTCTGCTGTACAGGCAGCTGATTCATTTGCGCCGAAATCTGACCGGTACCAGTGGCGGACTGAAGGGCACGAATTACGGCATTCTTCACGTCAACGATGATGCCAAGGTGATGGCCTGGCACCGCTACAGTTCAGGAGGGGTGGGCGATGACGTGGTGGTTGTGGCCAATTTTTCCGTCACGACCTGGACCGGCTACGAAGTGGAATTTCCGCGCGCAGGAAACTGGTATGCGGTTTTTAACAGCGACTGGCCTCTGTATTCCACCGAGTATGCCGGTGTCGGCGTTACTTCGGTGACCGTTGCCGTCGCCGGCGGAAAGGCCGCCGTCAAGCTGGCTCCTTACAGCGCTGTGCTTTTTTCCCAACAGGCCCCGACGCGTCCGGATGCCGATCAGGATGCTGTGCTCGATGCGTGGGAGAGCGCCCACGGACTCAATCCGGCCGATCCTGCGGATGCGCTGCTGGATCCCGATCAGGACGAGCTGACCAATCGGCGGGAGTTTGAGCTCAATACGGATCCGCAAAGCTATACGGCCCTTCATCAGTACGAGACCATGAACATCCCGGGCAGCCATAACAGCTGGAACCTGGGCGCGGCGGGCATGACGTTAACTACGCACTATCTATGGCAATACTGTGTGCATCTCACCAATCAGGCGGCATTCACCTTCAAATTCGCGGGCAATCAAAGCTGGTCGTCCTGCTGGGGCGATGCCAATCAGTCCCTCTTCGCGGTTCCACTGAGTGGTACGGGTGATCCCGGCGGCGGTGAAACGCCCATCAGCCTTCAGCAAACGCTGACCAATGCCACGCTGCTTTTCACGTTCTGCGAAACCAATCTGGCCTATTCCGTGACCAGCCTGAACTTTTCCGATAACGACGGCGACACCATGAATGATGCCTGGGAAGCATTTTTTAACCTCAACACCAACGACGCTTCCGATGCTTCAGGCGATCCCGACGGTGATGACTTTACCAATCTGCAGGAGTATCAAAATGGTACGCATCCGTTGGAAGAAACGGCCAAGCTGCATGATTACAACACCATGACGCTCGTGGGCACGTTCAATAACTGGGATGTTACTCATGCCAACATGAAGTTGTTCGAAAATTACGGATGGGAGATTGTGCTGCCCGTTTGGACGCAATCCACCAGCCGCTTCAAATTCGCCGGAAATCTTACCTGGGACAACACCTGGGGCGACAACAGCCAGGAGCAAACCATTCTTCCGCTCAACGAATACGGTGTTTGGCAGGGGGCGGATATCCGCATTACATCATCCATGAACGGGGTCTACCGCTTCCGCTTCAATCAACGAAGTACCCTGTATTCCGTCACCAATTTAGTTTTTGCGGATGAAGATGGCGATTTGCTGCACGATGCCTGGGAAACATTTCACGCGCTCAATCCCCATTCCGCCTCCGATGCCTCCGATGATCCGGACTTGGATGGATTCACCAATCTGGAAGAATATCGTTATGCCACGGATCCGCATCGGGCGGATCCGAAGCGGTCATCCTATGGCAGTTTGTGTGTGGCCGGTTCCTTCAACGGTTGGTCGGCCTCTTCCAATGTCATGACGTTGGCGGATAATTATCTTTGGACGTACATCCTGACCGTAACCAACGAAGGCTTGCTCAATCTGAAGTTCACGGCCAATGGAACCTGGTCTACCAACTGGGGGGACAACACGGCGGGAACCGCTCTGCCGCTGAGCGGTATTGCCGATCCGTTCGGATCCAACATTTCCTTCACCGTGGAAAATCCCGGGGATTATCACATTCAGTTCAATGACCGCACCCTCCAATATCAGATTCGCTTCGCGCCGCGCAGCAATTACAGCGTGATCAATGTGCCCGGCACATTCTGCGGATGGGATCCTACGGCCAATGCCATGCAGCTGGTTGGCAATTATCTCTGGCAACTGGACGCCTTCTTCAGTTATGCCGGCAATGTGTCCTTCAAATTTGTGGCCGATGAAAGCTGGACGAATAACTGGGGCGATATGGATCAGAATACAACAGCGCTCCCGCTGTCCGGCGTTGGAGATCCGGATTCCGCCAATATCGCCATCACCGCCGTACTCAATGGCAGGTATCGCTTCATCTTCGATGAGACCACCCGGGCATACAGCGTCCACCTGCTGACCCCGGCCGATCACGACGGCGACAGCATGCCTGATGAGTGGGAGACGCTGTACGGGTTTGATCCGGCCAGCGCCGCCGACGCCTCCTCGAATGCCGATGGCGATGCGCTTTGCAACGCCGGGGAGTATATCGCCGACACCGATCCGACCGATTCAGCTTCGGTGTTTGCCTTTGAATCCGCCGTTTGGAACTCCTCCGGCGACCTGATGCTGAATTGGCAGGGCGGAACCGGTGCGGTGCAGTATCTTTTGGTCGCAGTTTCCTCCAATCAGCCGCAGTGGAGCGTGATCTATACCAATCAGCCGCCCACTGCGTCCCGGGTGTCCGTGACCAATCGGCCGTCGTCAAACCCGGTTTGGTTCCGCCTCAAGGCAGCCCGACCAGTTACGGAATAGAAAATCGGCCCGTTTAAACGCCCTTTGGCTGCAAAGAGTCTAAAAATCCAATGACATTCCGGGAGACGATCTGGTATTCTCGCCACCCGTGAAAGGGCACCAACCATGATACGCAGCGACGCGGGAATCTATATGTTCGGGAAGTGTACGGGTATCAGCATGGTTCTGGTCGGCATGGCAGTCGGGGCTTTTGCTCAGGAACTCGTGATGCCGGAACCGGAAACCGCCGGGCAGGCCGCTATGGAAGCATCCGCGCCACCCGATGAATCATCCATTTCCCTTTCCGTGATGGTGCAGGAAGAACGCATTATCCTGCTTTGGACGCCGCCCAACCAGGCGCCGTCAGACGGCATCAAGGTGACACGCGCGCTCGCTCCTGATTTTGCTCCCGAAACGGTGGATCAATATACCAAATGGCTTCCGGGAACCGGATACAGCCAGTGCATTCTCTTCCCCAGCGCCGCCAGCGATAAGACGTTTTACTATCGCGTTACATCCGTAGTGACCGGACGCGAGGCCGTGTGTCTGGGGGTGTCCAACCCGGTCAGGGTGGAGGCCGCGAAGAAAAAGGATGATCTGGAATCCGCAAGCGGTGAACAGTCTTTGCAAAACGATTGGACGGTCCCATGACGCGACGGCGCATCGGCATTCTGGGCGGTTCGTTCAATCCCGTGCACCTTGGTCATCTGATTGTCGCTCAGGATGCCCTCGAACACTTTGAACTGGACGGGGTGCTGTTTGTGCCGTGCGGTGTGCCGGTGCATAAAAAGCCGGAAGAGCTGGTTTCCTTTGAACACCGGTTGGCGATGGTGCAGGGGGCCATAGAGTCCGATCTCTGTCTGGACGTTTCCGATATCGAAGGAATGCGGGCCGGCCCCTCCTACGCCATTGATACGGTGCTAACGCTTCGGCAGCGTCATCAGGAAAATGACTACTCATTTATTATCGGGGCGGATACGCTATTTGAGCTGCACACCTGGAACCGAATTTACGAACTGCTGGAATGCTGCGAATTTCTCTCCATTCGTCGGCCCGGCGCGCCGGAAACCCCGGAGCAAATACAGGGGAAAATCGCTCTGTGCGCTCCCTGGCCGGAACGTCTGTGCGGGCGGCTCGCCGTGGCGCATCAGGTGGATATTTCCTCGACCGATATCAGAATGCGTATTGCAGAAGGCATGCGGATCAGCTACCTTGTGCCCCCGTCCGTAGAGATGTATATCGCGGAACACCATTTATACTGTTCATAGTGAAAACCCCACAGAGGCAAAGAGAGGTTCAAATCGACTCGTTACCGTTAGCAAAGAAAATCAGGGATATTCTCGCCGACAAAAAAGGCGAAAATATTATCATCATGGATGTGCATGAAATTTCCAGCGTGACGGATTTGTTCGTCATGGTTTCGGGAACCAGTGCGCCCCATCTGAAGGCGCTGGGCAGCGAAGTGGAACGCCGGCTGAAAAAAGAAGGCATTCCCTGCGTTCACCGTGCGGGCACCTTTGAAAGCCATTGGATCGTGCTGGATTATTTCTCCGTGGTGGTACACATCTTTCTGCCTGAAGTCCGGGAGTATTACAGTCTGGAACGGCTCTGGAGCGACGCGCCCACGGTGCCGTGATTGCAGGCGGGGCGCGCGGGAGGGGACGTTCATGAAGCGGGACATTCAGTCCATGCTTCCGCCGGTGAAAAATGCCGCGGAATTGCTGGATCTCTTTTATCTGGATATGCGGTCGGCCATTTTGGAAACAGCGGCGGCGTTCGACCGTTTGCAGCGTGCAGAGAATCAGGATGCGGTGATGCGGGATCGCCGCGTGGAGCGTTTGCGGGCTGCCTGCCGTATCGCCTCAGGCGATGCACCGGATCGTGCCGAGCGGATTCTGAACCTGTTTTCGGAGGACGCCCCGTGAACGTGATCGAGCCTCATATTCACATGATTGCGCGAACCACGCAGGACTATGAACGCATGGTGCGCATGCACACCACGGCCTGCTGTGAACCCTCTTTCTGGGCCGGTTACGATCGCACCTCGGCACTGGCCTTTCATGATTATTTTACGCACCTGACTTCGTTTGAGCCTAAACGGGCCGCGCAGTATCTGATTCAGCATTACTGCTGGATTTGTCTGAACCCGAAAGAGGCGGAGAATCAGGAACTCGCCCGCGAGGTGATGGCGTTTATCCCCGATTTTCTGGACAAACCCAATGTGCTGGGCATCGGCGAAATCGGGTTGAACAGAAATACGCGCAATGAAATGAACGTCTTCGAGCAGCAGGTGGAGCTTGCCCTGCATCATCATCAGTTGATTTGGATTCACACTCCGCACCTGAATGACAAGCTGAAAGGCACCCGCATGATGCTGGACTACCTGAAGGGACACGGCGGCGTGGATCCTGAACGGGTAACCTTTGACCACTGCGAAGAACACACCATTCCCATGCTGCGGGAGGCCGGATTCTGGACCGCCATGACCATTTATCCCGTGACGAAAAATTCCGCTTCACGGGTAGTGGATACCCTGGAGCGTTTTGGTATTGATCACATGATGGTGGACGCCTCGGGCGATTGGGGGCCTTCCGATCCCGGCACACTGCATGACGCCATTTTTGAAATGCGCCGCCGCGGCCATGCCGCCGAGCACGTCGAAACCGTTTTTTACAACAACCCCTGCTACTTCATGGGGCAGTGCCCCCGGTTCAACCCGCAACCGACGCGCACGAAGGAACAGGCCTGGACGATTCCCGCGCGGAGCCGTTCATGAAAAAAGCGCTGGTGAGGTATGGAGATCAAACGGCGCCGATCGAATGTCCGTATGGGCATACCACGCGCATTGTCACCGGCGGGGAAGGCGGCGTGGCGAATGTGCACGTCGTGGAGGTCACCGCCGGAGGACGCCACCGGCATACGGCCTATGATGAGGTGTATTTTGTGCTGGCGGGTAAGGGCGCGCTGGAATTGGAAAAGGGCGAAAAACACCCGCTTCGGCCCGGCGCGGTGGCCGTGATTCCGGCGGGAACCGCGCACTCGCTGCAGGCCGATCCCGGCGAACGGCTGAAGTTCGTCATTTTCGGAAGCCCGGCGATGGATATGAGTGATTCCCGCGCGGCTCCCCAACACGCCTGAGCCGCTTCCGAAAAAGAGCTGAAAACCCCCGGCAAACAGCTTGTCGGAAAATGGATTATGTGGCATTCTGTCGCGCTGATTTTAACAAAAAACAAGAAATGGGTGTGCTGTGTTACAGGAAGAATACAAAGTCGAATTGGAAGTGTTTGAAGGACCGCTGGACCTGCTGCTTTACCTCATCAAAAAAGAGGAAGTGGATATTTACGATATTCCCATTGAGAAGATCACGAATCAGTATATGCAGTATCTGGACGTGATGCGCATGCTGGATTTGAACATCGCCGGAGACTTCCTGGTGATGGCTGCCACGCTGATGATGATCAAAAGCCGGATGCTGCTTCCCGTAGAGGAGCGCCGTCAGGAAGAAGAGGAAGAGGATACGGATCCGCGCTGGGACCTGGTGCGCCAGCTGGTCGAATACAAAAAATTCAAAGATGCCGCCATTCACCTGGAAGAATGCGAATTTGTGCAGGAAAATATTTTCGGACGGGAAGGCGATGATGTGCAACTGGGGCCCGATACCGAATTGACCATGCAGGACGTCAATATTTTCGACCTGATTTCCGCCTTCAATGATGCGCTTTCCAAGGTGCAGCGCGAAGATCTGAAAGAGATTTTCACGGAACGCTTCACGGTGGGCGAAAAAATCGAGATGATCGTCAAGACCCTCGAAAAATCGGATAAGATGCTCTTTTCCAGCCTGTTCACGGGAATGGTCAGCCGGGTGGAGATTGTGTGTACCTTCCTGGCGCTGCTGGAACTCATCCGCCTTAAGCAGGTGCGTGCGCGTCAGGATTCGTCATTTGGAGAAATCATGATTATCAAGGGCGAGGAATAGCAGCCATGGACAGCGCAGAAAAACTTCCTGAATTAAGAGAGATCATAGGTGCCATGCTGTTTGCCGCCAAGGGACCTGTGACGGCCAAACAGATCCGGCGGGTATTCATGCAGGTGGCGGAAGATCGCGGAGGCATGTTTGCCGATTTTGCGGACGTGAAGGAAAATCAAATCGCCGAATTGCTGGAGGAGATCAACCGCGTGCTGAATGAGACTCGTCTGGGGTTCAGTCTGCACGAGGTCGTCGGCGGTTCACGCCTTCAGAATAATCTGAACTGCGGTCCCTGGGTACGCGAACTGCTGGAGAAGGGCAAACCCAATCGGCTGTCACGGCCTGCCCTGGAAACGCTCGCGATCATTGCCTATCGGCAGCCGTGCGTGAAATCGGAGATTGAGGGTGTCCGCGGTGTGGCGGTGGATGCCATCCTGAAAAAGCTGCTGGAAATGCAGCTGGTTAAAATTATCGGGCGCAGCGAATTGCCGGGTCGTCCGCTGCTGTTCGGTACCACGCAGACCTTTCTGGAACACTTTGGATTGAAAACGCTGGAAGAACTGCCGGGCATCTCGGAACTGCGCCGTGTGCAGGACGAAAAAAACAAGCTGGCCGAAGCGGCTGACAAAGAAGAAGAGCTGGGCGCCCAGGAGGAACTGCTCAACTTTGAGGA
>CAZISY010000071.1:0-2041 GCA_964542025.1 uncultured Verrucomicrobiota bacterium | reverse complement strand
GACGATGAGGCCGAAGAGGCCTACGATGATGCCGATGAGGACGAGGATGACGAAGAAGACGATGAGGAAGATTCTGACGAATGATCAAAAAGTCATTTCCTGAATAAACGACGGCGGTGCGTGGCGAAGGGGATGCGAAAATGCGCGAGGGACGAGCGAAAAAAAACAATACCGCCGATTGGATCGCCGGAGAAGCCGCCAGTATAAAAAGCGAGCACTCCGAGTTGGAGCGTCTCCTTGAGCATGTGCTGCTGCATCATCGGGGCGCGGAACTGAACGAGGCGGGCGCTCTGGAGCATGTGCATGCGGTCAATCAGTATGATGTGAGCGGACTGCGCGTGGCGGTGCTTGGCGGCGGTACGGGGCTCTCCACCATTCTGGGCGGCAACTCCAAGCTGCCGGTGTGGATGGAACGTCCATTCACGGGGCTCAAAAATATTTTTCCAAAACTGGATGCGCTTGTATGCAGTACTGATGATGGCGGCTCCACGGGGGATTTGCTGAAGGTGCTTCCCGTCATAGCCCTGGGCGATTTGCGCAAATGCTGTCTGTCCATGATACGGGAGCCGCTTCTTTTTCGGCAGTACGGCGGTGACACCAGGCAAATCAGTTATCTGGTTAAAGCTATTTATCATTTGTTTAATTATCGTTTTCCGAAGACTGCGGCGCGGTCGAATGTGCTTGCCGACCCGCTGAGCGTGGTGCCTGAAACCTATCGCCAGCATTGCCCGGAACAACTGGGTGCGGCGATCAACCAGGCGCTGAACACAATCCGTTCCGAGGCGTTCGCGTTAAATCCGGCCGGGCATTGTCTGGGCAATTTGATTCTGGCCGGCGCGGTGTTTGAGGCCGCTGGAGGGGATTTTCGCAAAGTCCCGTCCGCCGGTGCGGTTCAAGCCGGCATTGATGCGGTAGCCGAAATGATCGGCTGCCCGACGGGCCGCGTTCATGCGGCGACGGCGGTCCCCGGCCAGCTGATCTTCCGTTATATTCACGGGGTGGAAGTGGTCGGCCAAAGTAAATCGGGAAGGGCGCGCCGCGGGTTTCCCATTGAGCGGGTGCGGTCGTCCTTTGTTCGCGAGCCGTCGGTTTCCGCCGCAGCCCTGCGCAGTTTGCAGGAGGCGGACCTGATTGTGTATGCGCCGGGCAGCCTTTATACAAGTATCATTCCTGTTTTACAGATTCCCGCGGTGATCCAGGCCATTCAATCCAACCGGAACGCGCTGAAGATCCTTGGAGCGAACTTCTGGGCGCAGGCGGGCGAGACGGACATTTCCATCAACAACATGGCCCGTCCGTTTTTGGTTTCCGAGTTGATTGAAGCCTATGCGCATAATGTGACGGATGACGTACACACGCTGTTTGACATCGTCCTGATTGCCGATTTGGCCCATGTACCGGGTAATGTGCTGCGCGCCTATGCGCTGGAAAACAAACGCCCGATTCATCTGGACCGCGCCCAGCTGGAGTTGATGAACATCCTGCCGGTGGAAGCCAGCCTGTTCCCCAGAGATTCGGCCAGCAATCCGCACAGCATTAAGCATGATGCCGATAATTTCGCACTCGCCGTCAAGGCGCTGGCGTATGCCCGGCAACACCACATGCTGCCGGAGAATGAAAAACGCAAACCTTCCGATGAAGTGAAAGGCGTTCCCCCCTATCGGCGACAGGGCGGGACGCTGCTTTGCCACTATTACCGGTCCATTCGGGAAGCGCTGGAGACCCGTCGGATTGAACATCCCGGTTTGATGGAGGCCATCGCGCAGTTACTCTGGGAAAATCGGGATGTGCGGACCGAACATCTGAGTTATTTCAAACAGATTGAAGTGGTGCCTGATCGGGATTGGACGCGCAGTCGCGAATGGGATCATGTCCTGGGTTTTTACCGTCCTGAAGATGAGACTATTTATCTGCACCAGCAGCTTTTCCGAAAACCCGGCGACTGGGTTCCGCATTTTCTCATTGCGCTGGGCGAATCCCTGCTTGGGGATTATGTGGATGGACGGCGCCTCTACGATCTGGAGCCGGTGGACCGCTGCTA
>CAZISY010000070.1:2134-18667 GCA_964542025.1 uncultured Verrucomicrobiota bacterium | reverse complement strand
AGCGTGGAGAGCGCGCTGCCGATCGGCGCCTGGATATTTTCCAGCGTGTGGTTCACGGCATCCACAATGGCCTGGAAGGAGCCGGTGAACCGGGAGGCATCGGCACGGAACGACAGATTGCCGTCCTTACCGGCCTTGGCGAGTTGGTTGAACTGTTCGTGCATGGCATCCAGCGTTTCAATAATACTGGCAAAAACGCGCCCCATCTCGGCAATTTCGTCGCGGGTGGCAATGTTGATTCGGTCTGAAAAGTCGCCTTTACGCACATGACCCGCAATGTCCGTCAGCGACCGGATGGAACGAGTGATGCCGCGGACGATCCAAATGGATATGACGGCGCTCAAGAGGATGGCCGCCAAACCAATCAGCACAAACCAGCGAATCTTGAACAGGGCGCTGCGTTGAATGGACATGACGGAGGAGAGGACCGATTGCTGCCGCTTGTCGATTTCCGACCGCTGGGCGGCAATGTAGTCGCCCTTGCGAATCGCATCATCCTTTTTCGTCAGGATTCCCTCTTCCTTGGAGTTGATCTCTTTTTGAAGCGCCTCAATGCGTCCGGCCAGAGCGGTTTGAATCAGGTCAATCTGATCGCGCATGGTATTGAATGCCTTGAAGGCCGAACCGCGATCGCTGGCCTTAATCGCAAAGTTCAGCTTGCCGGGTTCGGCGGCTTTGATGAGTACATCATGCGTGCGGGCGTCCCATTCGGAAAAGGATTTTTCGAAGTCGGCATACCGCGCATGCAGCTCGGGTGTATCAAACGTTTTGGCGGCGCGGGCCATTCGATCTTTTGTTTGCTGAATGTTTTCTTCATGAACGGTTTTCAGTTCCGCCATTTCTTCGGCACTGGCCACGAGAGCGCGTTTTTCGGCAATGACGGCCTGATGGGCATCGCGGTCGGCCTCCAGCACCGTTTCTATCGCCTGCTGATAGATCTGCAGGCGCCTGATGTCCTGCTGAATCAGGGGCAGGATGTCCCGCTCAATCAGAGGCAGGACATCCTCCCGGATGAAAGGAAGCATGGTTACGTCGATCAGCGGGTTGATTTCGTCACGAATCAGGGATCCGTATTCATTTTCCGCGGCGTTGCGCAAATCACCCCGCAGTTGAAGCATGGTGACTCCGCCCAGCAGCAGTAAACCGACAAGTGCCGCCGAAGGTATTGCAAATATCAAACCCATCTTTGCACGTAATCGCATGATTCGCTCCTTTCAAGCCCCTACGGTTCACACCTATTCACATCCCCGGACATCCATAGCCACTACACGAAATCAACGCATCAGATTCTGGAGGGAACAAGACCGAAACACACCGCGCCGATCACTTTTCCGGAAGCGTCAATAACCGGAAGAGCAACCTGTTGTTCCTCGATGTTGGCAGACTTGTCATACTCGACGGCGCCGAACCATACCCCGCCCTTGCCCTGGTTGTACACGGCCGTGAATTTGGCCTCGTCGCCCTGCCAGTAATCACTGGTCAGCACATTCTGCCCGACGTTGGCGCCCTGGTCATCCATGACGAACACCTCAACCAGTGCCGGATTGCTCTGCACGATTTTCTTGATTTCCACGGCACAGGCATTACCCGTTTTTTCGCCGTGCATCGGCAATTCCTCTTCGGCATTGATCCATTCTTCGTCCAAAGCCTTGATTTCGTCCGGCGTGGCGCCCTTGGCATTCTGCGCGGCCACTTCCGCACCAAACACGTCATTGCCGCACAGCGGAAGCAGAGTGCTTTTCACATAGGCTTTCACGGCATCGCTGACGCCGGCCGCAGCGTCAATTTGAGCGGAGAGATTCCCCGACCAATCCGCCGACAATTCCGCCGCCCCGCTGATTCCAGCCGTGAAACACGCCGACACTGCCAACACCGCTATCCTATTCTTCAGCTTCATACTGCTTCTCCTTGCTTTTGCTTCCGATTTCATTAACGCCCGACTTGCACCGACATGGTTCAAACCGCTCACCGCTCATGCGATACCGCCAAGCGGTTACCCCTCCCCTCACTGGACGGGTAGATTCTGGCAAACGAAGCGATGGATGACAACAAGAAACTGGACTTTGCGACAGCACCGATTCGCCGTCGCGCAGCGGCGGTACACACTCGTTCTCCGGCAGGGTAAATGCGTGCGAGAAGAGGATCCGGAAGAATAATGCCGGTCGGCGGTCTGTGCGTGATGAGGTGGGGCATGGTGGGCGATACAGGGCTCGAACCTGTGACCTTCTGGGTGTAAACCAGACGCTCTGACCAACTGAGCTAATCGCCCGTATGTGAAAACATGTGCCGCAGAAACCCGGTTACGTTACCGATAATGCTCCGCAAGTCAAGAGACATTGCCCAACGCTTCCGTTTTTTCGAGTTAGGCTTGCAATCGCTGATTCTTCAGGATACCCAAAGGTTTTTACCGTATGAAACGCGCGCGGCGAGGGAGTGTTCGATTATGTTGAAACTTGCGGTGTTGGGATCAGGAAGCGGCACGAATTATCAGTCGATTCAGGACGCCATCGATCAGGGCAGCCTGGATGCGCGCGTGGTGTGCGTCGTATCGGATGTGCACGGGGCGCTGCTGCTTGAACGGGCCCGCCGCCGTGACATTCCCGCTGTTTTCGTGGACTGCGCACCCTTTAAAACCAAGCTCGACGGCGCGGCCGAACAGCAGGTCATTCGCCTGCTGGAACGGTACGAAGCGGACGTCGTTGTGCTGGCCGGGTTCATGCGGATCATCAAGGAGGGACTGCTCAACCGGTTTGCCGGACGGGTCATCAACATTCATCCTGCGCTGCTGCCGGCCTTCCCGGGTCTGCGTTCCTGGGAACAGGCCCTGAACTACGGGGCCAAAGTGGCGGGGTGTACGGTGCATTTTGTGGATCAGGGCACAGACACCGGTCCGATCATCGTGCAAAAGAGCGTGCCGGTTCTGGATAACGATACGCCGCACTCCCTGCATGCCCGCATCCAGGAGCAGGAACACGCGGCCTATCCCGAGGCCCTGCGCCTGATCGCCGGGGGCCGTTTGCGCCTGGAGGGCCGCCGGGTCGTTCAGGGTCCGCCGTCCACCTGACGTGAAAAATTTTGCATCTGAAGGTAGACGGAACTCGTTTCATCGTCTATATTTCCACGCTTTCTTTCAAAAAGAGCGACACACAGGGTGCGTAGATTATGACAAAAATCGTACTGGGTTTACCGAAGGGCAGTCTGCAGGAGAGTACCTTCCTCATGATGCACAAGGCCGGATTCAATATCAAATCCGGTTCCCGCTCGTATATCCCGACCGTGGATGATCCGGCCATTGATGCCCGGTTGATCCGCGCACAGGAAATCAGCCGCTATGTGGAGCACGGTATGCTGGATGCCGGAATGACCGGGTTCGACTGGATTCAGGAAAACGGGTCCGACGTCGTCGAAGTGGCCGACTTGGTCTACGCCAAACAGGGGCGCAAGCCGGTGCGCTGGGTACTGGCCGTTCCGAATGACTCCGCCATCCATTCCGTGAAGGATTTGGAAGGCAAACGCATCGCCACCGAGGCCGTCGGGCTGACCAAACGCTATCTGGAAAAGAATGGCGTAACGGCGGAAGTGGAATTTTCCTGGGGCGCCACGGAGGTGAAAGCCCCTGAACTGGTGGACGCCATTGTGGAAATCACGGAAACAGGCTCCTCGCTGAAGGCCAATAATCTCCGTATTGTCGAAACCATTTTAGAGTCCACCACCCGGCTGATCGCCAACAAGACCTCCTGGAAAAATCCGGAGAAACGGGCGAAAATTGAGCAGATTGCCCTGTTGCTGCTGGGGGCCCTGCGCGCGGAAAACCGTGTGCTGATCAAAATGAATTGCGAAAAGACTTCTTTGAAAACGGTTCTGGGCGTTCTGCCTGCCATGCACACGCCGACGATCAATGATCTGAGCGGTGAAGGCTGGTGCTCGGTGGAATCCGTGGTGGAAGAGCAGATTGTTCGGGAGATTATCCCGCAGTTGAAGCAGGCAGGCGCCTGCGACATCATAGAAATAGGCTTGAATAAGGTTGTGCCTTAAGCAAGAGAGATATGCTGGAGTCAAAAAATGGGTAGCATTAAAAAGAAACGTCTTAAGAAAATGTCCAAGCACAAACGGAGAAAACGTTTGCGCGCGGATCGTCATAAAAAGAAATAGTCCGCGGGTGGCGCGCTGTACGGCGCACGGTCGCGGATTTGACCGACATACTTAAACGGCATACTGTCAGCGCAGTCCGGTAAAACGGACTGCGCTGATGGGTGTTTTTTTCCGGATGACCTACAGTCCCGATGCTCATCGGTTCGGGATTTCTTCGGAGTCAAGCGGGCGGCATGATGCACGGATCAACCAGACTTGGGTTCTCACTTCCCGTCCTGGCAACGGCTGTATTGGTCCTGTGCGGTTGTTCAACAACAAAACCCGGGCCTGAAGCACCAAAGCAGGAAACGCCGGTCGCGGCGCTCCAAATGCCGAACAACCCCTCCCTGCACGACAGCAAAATTTTTGCAGAGGCATTGGCGTCGTTTGGCGCAGGCATTTCCGCCCAAATCACCGGCGACTACGCGCTGGCGCTGACCAATTATCTGCATGCCGTCAGCCTGGACCCCTCCAACGAAGAACTTTATATGCGGGCGGCGGTTGTTTATCTCCAGCAAAACGACTCCTCCAATGCCGTCGCTCTCATTAAGTACCTGTGTGATATCAAGCCCGACTCGCCCCAGGCTTTTATTTGGTACGGGGTGATGTGTAACGCGGCGGATCGGCGTTCAGAATCCTATGCGGCATTTCGACGAGCTATCCAGCTGGACCCCGTCAATCCAGATTCCTACAAGGAACTGGCTGCCAATTATGTCCGTGACGATGAATTGGAACGCGCCATTCTTATTCTCGAGCGGGGCGCCCTGCAATCCTCCGATCCCACCGGGTTGCTATTCTTCCTCGGCCAGCTCTACCTGCACAAGGCCGATACCTGCAAAGATCCGAAAACAGCGCTGGAGTATCGCGACATTGCGCGTAATACCCTGGAACGCGCCAGGCAAATCAGCCCGGATCACTGGGGACTGCTTGAGCAGCTCGGCGACCTGTACATTGTGGACCGTTACTATGAAGAAGCCGCCACTGTGCTGCAGCGCCTGGTGGAACTTCAGCCGGACAATCTTCCCCTCAAAAAGAAACTGGCCCTGGTGTATGGCGCGCTCGATCAACAGGAAAAAGCCGCCGCCCTCCTGGAAGATATCTCCCAGAAAATCGCCTTTCATCCAAAAGCCTATTATTTTTTGGGCGAGCTGTATGAAAAAATGGGCGAACGGGAAAAGGCCATCCTGAATTTTCGGCTGGCCACGCAGATGGACCCTCCGGATCCGGCGCCGTTCCTCCATTTGGCCCTGCTGAATCTGGAGCAAAATCCGGAAGAAGCCATCGGCTACCTGCACGACGGCCTGTTGAAAATGCCCGACGATCCGCGTTTGACGGAAATTCTGGCTTATCTGTATCTCAAGCAGGGCAATTACGAGCAGGCCGTTCGACATTTTGGGAAAACCGAACGCGCCCTGCGCGCCGCGTCCCCCGGCATCATAACCCCTGCCTTTCTCTACAGCTACGTCACCGCCGCACATCACCATGACGATTACACCACGGTGGCCCGCCTGCTGCAGGAACTCATGACTGCCGATCCGCTCATGCTGGATTATTATGTGCAGGACGTGCTGAAGACCGATGACCCCAAAGGCATTATCGTCGCCCAAAAATCGCTCGCCCTGCTGACCGGCGCTCTCCCGGACCACCGCACGTCCCTTCTGTTCAATCTGGCCCTGCTCTTCATTCAGCAGAACGAATACGAAAAAGCCGTCCAGCTCTTTGCCCGGGCCGAACCGGAAGCCCGCGAGCATCAAACCGAAGACCGGCTCGGTGACACCTTCTATTTCTGGTACGGCGCCGCCGAGGAACGATTGGGCCATGCCGATCGCTCCACGGCACTGCTTGAAAAATGCCTGACCATCAATCCCGCCAACCTGGCGGCCCGCAATTACCTGGCCTACATGTGGGCGGAACAGGGCATACGGCTGAAGGAAGCGGAAGAACACATCAGCATTGCCCTGAAAACCGAACCGGACAACGGCGCCTTTATCGACACCTACGGCTGGGTGCTCTATATGCGGGGGCGTTACGAAGAGGCCGGAAAGCAGCTGGCCAAAGCGGCCTCCCTGGAACCGGACGATCCCGCCATCAACGAACACTACGGCGACGTACTCGACAAACTGAACCGCCGCGCCGACGCCATAACCTATTGGAAAAAGGCGCTGGAAAAAGATCCGGATAACACCCGGCTGCAAGCGCTGATCAACCAGGCCGAAGCCCAGCCCGCCGCTCCGGAGCCTGCTCCCGCCGCCGGCGAGTGATTCATCCCCGGCCGCTCGCCGCTCACGCCTGCTCTGAAAGCGTGGCGATCAGCTTGGTCAGCTTTTCGCTTTTCTCCAGCAGTTCCTTTTTACGATTCTCCTGCACCTGCACCACGCTCTTCGGCGCCTTGCTGATAAAATCCATATTCCCCAGCTTTTTGTTCACGCGCTCCAGCTCTTCATTGATCTTTTCGAGCTGCGTGTTAAGCCGGGCGACTTCCGCCGCCACGTCAATCAGCCCTTCCAGCGGCATGTATACCGCACCGAGCTGACTGAGACCGCTGGGCATGGCCTTGGGCGGCGCAAACTCGGCGTCCACGGTGATGGAACGCGCGCGCAGCAGGCTCGTGATCGATGCCTGATCTTCAATCAGCCGCGCAGTGCTTTCCTCATTGGTCGGACGCAGAATGAAATCCACCTGCTGTTTGGGCAGCAGCCCGTAATCCGCCATGAGAGTCCGCGCGATGCGAATCAGATCGTGTTTGGCATCCACATAGCGCACGGTGGCGGAAGTGGCTCCCCAGGAAGCCATCACGCCGGGATCCGTCTCCTTCGGCCACGGGGCAATCATGATGGATTCGGACAGCGCCGAATAGCCCAGTCCCGTCCAGAGCTCCTCCGTGAGAAACGGCATGATCGGATGGAGCAGGCGCAGCGCATTGCTGAATACATAGTGCATTACGCGGATCACCTGCTGCTTGCGGGCTTCATTATCGCCGTGAAACACCTGCTTGGAATATTCCACATACCAATCGCAGTACTGGTGCCAGAAGAAATCATACAGGGCCTTCGCCACGTCGTTGAACCGGAACCGCTCCAGATTTTCGCGGCAGGCGGCGATCGTGGAATTCAGCTTGGCCAGAATGTGCAGATCATCCGCACTCAGCAGCGACGCCTCAAACCGCGCCTCGGAAAATCCCTCAGGAAGCACCGCCGACTGCATCTGCATGAAGCGCGCGGCATTCCAAATCTTCGTTCCGAAATTACGCCCCACCTCAAATTTGTCGTCGGACACATAGACGTCCTGTCCCGTGGCCGTCAGCATGATCAGGCTGAACCGCAGCGCATCGGCGCTGAATTTTTCGATGATGTCGAGCGGGTCAATCGAGTTGCCGAGGCTCTTGCTCATCTTGCGCCCAATGTCGTCGCGGACGGTTCCGTGAATATAGACATCGGAGAACGGAATATCGCCCCTGATTTCCATTCCGGCCATCACCATGCGCGCCACCCAGAAGAAAATAATCTCCGAAGCCGTCGAGAGGGTTTTGGTGGGATAATAAAAGCGCAGATCGGCATTCTCATTCGGCCAGCCGAATACACTGAACGGCCAGAGCCACGAGGAAAACCAGGTATCCAGCACATCTTCATCCTGCCGGATGCCGGAGGCGCCGCATTTCGGACAGACCGTCGGCGTTCCGCGATCGGCCCACTCGTGCGCACAGGCATCGCAGTAGAACACGGGGATGCGGTGGCCCCACCAAATCTGGCGCGAGATGCACCAGTCGCGTATGTTTTCCATCCATTCGAGATAGACCTTGGTCCAGCGCTCCGGCACAAACCGGATGCGCCCATCCTTCACAGCCTCAATCGCCGGACGGGCCAGGGGTTTCATTTTCACGAACCACTGCGGGGAAAGGCGCGGCTCCACCATCGTATCGCAGCGGTAGCAATGGCCTACCGCGTGCTGATGATCCTCTATCTTTTCAAGCAGGTTCTGCGCGCGCAAATCCTCAATGATGCGCTTGCGGCATTCAAAACGGTCCAGTCCGGCATAGGGCCCGGCGTTTTCGTTCATAGTGCCGTCATCATTCATCACATTGATCTGCTCCAGGTTGTGGCGCAGACCGAGCTCAAAGTCGTTGGGATCGTGGGCGGGCGTTATTTTAACAATGCCGGTGCCGAATTCCGGGTCCACATAATCATCTTCCACCACGCGCAGCTCGCGGTTGAGCAGCGGCAGAATCACCACGCTGTTCTTAAGCGCGTCATAGCGCTTATCCCGCGGATTGACAGCCACTGCGGTATCCCCCAGCATCGTCTCCGGGCGCGTCGTGGCAACAATGATATGGTCTTTCCGCTTTCCGCCTTTGACCGGATACCGAATGTAATACAGCTTGCCGGGCTGATCCTGATGCTCGCTTTCTTCATCGGAAAGCGCGGTCTTGCAGCGCGGACACCAGTTGATGATGTAGTTGCCGCGGTAAATCAGTTTCTTGTCGTACAGGCGGACGAACATTTCCTTCACGGCATTGCTGAGGCCTTCATCCATCGTGAATCGCTCGCGCTGCCAGTCGCACGAACAGCCCAGCTTCTTCAACTGATTGATGATGGTTCCGCCGTACTGCGCGCGCCAGGCCCACACTTCCTCAAGAAATTTTTCGCGTCCGAGGTCGTCGCGCGTCTTTCCTTCCTTCTTCAGTTTTTTCTCCACCACGTTCTGCGTGGCAATGCCGGCATGATCGGTTCCCGGAACCCAAACGGTGTTTTTGCCCTGCATGCGCTGCCAGCGGATGAGCACGTCCTGAATGGTGTTGTTCAGAGCGTGGCCCATGTGCAGGATGCCCGTCACATTCGGCGGGGGAATGACCACGCAGTACGGCTCGCCGCCCGAAGAGGCGTCGCGATGAAAGTACCCGCGCTCCATCCAGTGCGCATACCATTTGGATTCCATGGACTGAGGCTCATAATGCTTCGGCAATTCACTCATAACTCACTCACCTTCATTCTTCCTGTTGATTTCAAAACGATCAGCGCGACCCATTCGGCTTCGCGGCATTTCCCGGCGCCGGCGTTTCTTCCTCCTGCAGCAGCAGCTTATACTCCACGCTGTCGACCAGCGCCTCCCACGAGGCTTCGATCAGGTTCTCCGAAACCCCCACCGTACCCCAGTTGTTCACGCCATCGGACGATTCAATCAGCACGCGCGTTTTGGCCGCGGTGGCCTCTTCCGGATCAAGAATACGCACACGGAAGTCCGTCAGAAACACATCCGCAATGCGCGGATAAAACCGCGTCAGCGCCCGGCGCATGGCCTGATTCAGCGCATCCACGGGGCCGTGCCCTTCCCCGGCGGTCAGTTCTTCCTCCCCATCCACGCTTAACTTGACGGTTGCCTCACTGATGCACGGCTCCTCCATATTCCGCTTCTCCACGATCACGCGGAACCCCTCCAAATTGAAAAACGGCTTATGCTGCTTCAGCACTTTCTGGATCATCAGCTTGAACGAAGCCTCCGCCGCCTCATATTCATAACCGTCCTTCTCCAACCGCTCCATCTCATGCAGAATGTTTTTCAATTCGGGGTCGTCCTTGTGCAGCGTCATGCCCAGCTCGACCGCCTTTAAAAAGACATTGCTCGCGCCGGAGAGTTCGGAAACCAGCACGCGCCGCTTATTGCCCACGGACGCCGGATCCGTATGCTCAAAACTGGCCGGATTTTTCTGCACCCCGTTCACGTGCATCCCCGCCTTGTGCGCAAACGCGCTCTCGCCCACAAAAGGATCTTTTCGGTTCGGGCGGATATTCGATAACTCATACGCGCACAGCGAAACCTGCCGGATATCCGCCAGCTTCACCGAAGTTTCCCGTCCCATCTTCAGCATCAGACACGGCAGAATCGTACACAAATTGGCATTCCCCGTCCGCTCGCCGAACCCGTTGATGGTACCCTGCACCTGCACCGCACCCGCCCGAACAGCCTCAAGCGCGTTGGCCTCGGCCATGCCCGCATCGTTGTGCGTATGAATCCCCACCGGTACGCTGAACTGCCGAACGACCGCCTCCGTGATGGAAAACACGTCATGCGGCAGACAGCCTCCATTCGTATCGCACAGAATCAAATGATCCGCACCCGACTCCGCCGCAGCCCTGAGCGACGCCATCGCATACACGGGATTGGCCTTATAGCCATCGTAAAAATGCTCGGCATCAAAAATGACCTCTTTGCCCCTGCTTTTCAAAAAGGCCACCGACTCCCGAATCATCGCCAGATTTTCCTCCGGCGACACCCGCAGCACCTCATGCACATGCAGATCCCAGCTCTTCCCGAAAATAGCCGTGACCGCGGTATCCGCTTCCAGCAGCGCCTGAAGGCCCGGATCCTCCTCCACCGTTTTCCCGGCGCGCCGCGTGCTTCCAAACGCCACGATACGCGCATGCTTCAGCGGTTCCTTCTTGATCTCGCGAAAAAATTCCATGTCCTTCGGATTGGAAGCCGCATACCCGCCTTCAATGTAATCCACCCCGAACTCATCAAGCCGCCGGGCCATGCGGATCTTGCCGATGCTGGAAAAAGAGACGCCCTCTCCCTGCACCCCGTCCCGCAATGTGGTGTCATAAACACTGATTTTCTTCATTGTTCCGCTCCCAACCCAACACCCCGTGCCGCCCTTTGGCACGGAGATGAAAGAACGGCATATTACTGTTCAGCCCCTCAAATGCAACGGGATTTTATCACTCCCCACAAGCGGAAATCCACGTCCCGGAAGCATCGTCCCGATAAAACGAATTTCTAGCAATAACCTATCGACCTCCTCCAACTCTTGCATTACATTTTCAATGACGTGCTGCGGCCAGTGCCATCATCCGTATCAACCGGAAGTCCGTATGGGCACGTATGGAGAAGAAAAAGACAGCCTATTACGCGCACAGCAAAGAGAACGAGCCGCCCGAAAACTGGCAACTCCTGGAAACCCACCTGCGCAACACCGCCCAACGAGCCGCCGAATTCGCCCGCCCCTTCCACGGTGATGAGTGGGCCCATCTCGCCGGACTCTGGCACGACCTCGGCAAATACAATCCCGCCTTCCAGAAAAAACTCTATGACGCCCACGGTATCGAAGCCCACATCGAAACCACACCCGGACGTGTCATCCACTCCGAAGCAGGCGCCCACCTTGCCACCCTCAACGGATGGACGGGCACCGACCGACTCCTCGCCTGGCTGATCATGGGCCACCACGCCGGCCTCGCCGATTACGCTTCCGACCAAACCGCCTCCGCCGCCCTCGAACCCCGCATGCGCGACCCGGAACGCTCCAAAACTATCCTCGAAAACGTCCCCCCCGATCTCCTGAACCAAACGCGCCCCGCCCAACCCCCTCCAGTGGGCGCCGACCCCGCCTTCTTCATCCGCATGCTCTTTTCCTGCGTGGTCGATGCCGATTTTCTCGACACCGAAGCCTTCATGACCCCTAAAAACGCAAAAATGCGCGCCAAACACCCCTCGCTATCCGACTTGAAGCCCTGTTTTGACCAATTTATCGCCGAAAAATGCAAAAACGCGCCAAAAACACCCGTCAATCAGGTCCGAAAAGAGGTTTTGGAGCATTGTTTAGCCGCCGCCAACGCAAAATCATCCGTTTCTTCGCTCACCGTGCCCACCGGCGGCGGAAAAACCCTCTCTTCACTCGCTTTCGCCCTCCATCACGCCATCCAGCATGGCAAGGACCGTATTATCTACGTCATTCCCTATACCAGCATCATTGAGCAAACCGCCAACGTCTTCCGCACCATCCCCGGCTTTGAAAATGCCGTCCTTGAGCATCATTCCAACACCGTGGATGACGACAAATCCACGGAAACCAGTCGCTCCCGACTCGCCGCCGAAAATTGGGATGCCCCGATTATCGTGACCACCTCCGTCCAGTTTTTTGAATCCCTGTTCGCCGCCAAAACAAGCCGATGTCGCAAACTGCACAACATGGTCAACAGTGTGATCATTTTCGATGAAGCACAGTGTCTTCCCCCCGAATTTTTGCGCCCCTGCACCTTCGCCATTCGCGAATTGTTCCGCCATTACGGCGTCACCCCTCTCCTCTGCACCGCCACCCAACCCGTACTCACCCAAACCAAACAATTCGATTTCCACTTCTCCGAAGGCTTCGACGACGTTCATGAAATCATCCCCGACCCCGTGGCCCTTGCAGACCGCCTGAAGCGTGTCGAAATCGAACTTTTCCCCGATTTTCCGACCAAAACCACCCTCGAAGACCTCAAAAACGCCATTTCCGCCGAAATAACGTCTGTTTTATGCATCTTGAATCGAAAAAATGACGCCCGCGACCTCGCCAAAGCCCTCCCAGACGAAAAAACGGTCCACTTATCCACCAACATGTGCGCCAAACACCGTTTTGCAGCCCTCGAAGCCATCAAATCGCGCCTGAAAGCCGAAAACGACCCCATTTTTGTGATCAGCACCTCGTTGGTCGAAGCAGGCGTCGATCTGGATTTCCCCATCGTCTATCGCGCCCTCGCCGGGCTCGACTCCATTGCCCAGGCCGCCGGACGCTGCAATCGCGAAGGGAAACGGCCTCAAAATGGCAAAACCGTCGTATTTTTGCCCGAAAACCAGCCGAATTACGTCAAACAGCCCGCCCAAATCGCTACCGAAGCCCTTTCGGGCGATCTTTCGGCCCTTTTTTCGCCAAAAACCATCGAAAACTACTTTAAAACCCGCTTTTGGCAGCTCGGAACCGATGCCCTGGATCAACATGGAATCTTGCAGCTCCTATCAAGCCGCATGACCTACTACTTCCGCACCGCCGCCCGTGAATTTCGCCTCATCCGCGACGAATGGACCCTCCCCGTCATCGCCCCCTACGACGACGCCCAGCGCATCATTGACGAAATGCTCGAATCGCCCTTTATTCCTTCCCGCATTTTCCTGCGACGCCTCCAACCCTACACCATCAATATTCCCCGCTTCACGCATCAAACCCTGCAAGGCAACGACGGCATCCACCCCGTCCCCGAAATGCCCGGTCTTTTCACCCTCAACCCCGTTTACTACCACGAAAAATACGGTTTCATCCCACCCGATGACATCGGCGGTGCCGACCCGGAGCTAACGATTATTTAAACCAGAAAATATAAAAGGAGGAGCAAACCCATGAACAAAAGCAACCCATTCCGATTGCGGGCGAAAGGAAAAAACGCCTGTTTCACACGTCCGGAAATGAAAGTGGAACGTGTCTCGTATGACGTCATCACCCCATCTGCCGCGCGCGGCATTTTCGAGGCCATCCTCTGGAAACCCGCTATCACGTGGCACATCCTGCAAATCGACGTACTCAACCCCATCCGTTGGGAATCCGTCCGACGCAATGAAGTGGGCGCGGTGATCCCCGCCGGAGCCGTCAAATCGACCATGAAGAAAGGTTCGGGCGACCTGGGCATCTACATCGAAGAGCAGCGCCAGCAACGCGCCGGGCTTTTCCTGCGCGATGTGGACTATGTCCTGCACGTTGAATTTCATATGATGGACAAGGCCGGACCCGAAGATTCCGTCACCAAGTTCGAACAGATGTTCATCCGCCGCGCCTCCGCCGGACAATGCTTTCACCGTCCCTACTTTGGCTGCCGCGAATTCCCGGTCGATTTTGAATTCATTCCGCAGAACACCGAAGGCCCAACGCCAATACCCGACACCAAGGAACTCGGGTGGATGCTCTACGACATGGACTTCTCCGCCCCCGAACCCATGCCGCAGTTTTTCCACGCCCAACTCGTCAATGGGTCCATCAACCTGCGCGATGTGGAGGTGCGATCATGATTATTAAAGCTCTCGCAGATTATTACCAACGCCTCCTGAACGACCCGAACAGCAACATCGCCCCACCCGGCTTCGAGCGCAAAGCCATTCCCTTTCTGCTCGTACTCCGAAAGGATGGATCGCTCGCCAACATCCGCGATACGCGAACCGGAGAAGGAAAAAAGAACGCCGCACGCGAGTATCTCGTCCCGCAGGGCGAGAAAAAGACCTCCGGCATCAAAGCGAATCTGCTCTGGGATTCCACCCAGTATGTACTCGGACTACCCAAATCTGAAAAACCAAAAGACACCGAACGCGCTGCAGAAGCCTTGCAGGCTTTTAAAGACCGATTGAATGAAACGTTCAGTCCCGATTTCAACGACGATGGAATTCACGCCGTTCGGCATTTTCTCGATACCGTTGATTCAGCCAAAATCGCTGAAACATATCCGGACATCTGGAAGGAACTCCTCGAAACGGGCCCCAACCTCTCGTTCGTTCTTGAAGACGACACCGAACTCATTGCACAGCGCCCCAAGGTGCTGGAAATATTGCACAACTCAATCCCGTCTGAAACAAACACACGAATCTGTTCGATAACTGGTACACAGGATATTCCTGCTGTTCTTCATCCGGCTATCAAGGGGGTCTGGAATGCTCAAACAATGGGCGCAAACATAGTCTCATTCAACAGCGACGCCTATTGCTCCTATGGTCGGACACATGCCGATCAAGGACTAAATACAGCAATCGGTGAGCAAACAGCTTTCGCCTACACCACCGCCCTGAATCACCTGCTCCGCAAAGGCTCTATGCAACGCATGCAGATTGGCGACGCCTCGACGGTATTCTGGGCAAAAGAAAACTGTCCCTTCGAAGATGAATTCTCCTTCTTTCTTGGCGAACCGCCAAAGGGCGAAGAGAACGCTTCATTCGATAAAATCCGGAGTCTGCTCAGCGCCGTGAAAACCGGCATTCGACCCGCCGAAGATGAACTCCCGTTCTATGTCCTCGGCCTCGCCCCCAATGCCTCGCGCCTGTCCGTCCGTTTCTGGCAGGAAGGAAAAGTCCGGGAAATCAAGGAACGGATCGTGCAGCATTTTGATGATCTGGAAATTGTTCGCGCTTCGTTCGACCGCGAGTATCTATCGCTCTTCCAATTGCTGCTCTCCACGGCATCCGCCGGCAAGGCAGACAACATTCCCCCCAATCTCGGTGGCGACCTGTTCCGCGCGGTCATGGATGGCACCCCGTACCCGCGCACCCTGCTTTCCAACGCGCTGATCCGTTGCAAGGCGGAACAGAAAGTCACCCATGCCCGCGCAGCAATCATCAAAGCGATTTTAACAAGAGACAACCGGTTCAATCGAACCCAAACAAAGGAGGAAATACACATGGCACTCGATAAAGAAACCACCAACATAGGCTACGTCCTTGGACGGCTCTTCGCCGTGCTCGAACGTATCCAGGAACAGGCCCAATCCGGCCTCAACAAAACCATACGCGACACCTATTTCGGTGCCGCGTGCAGTTCGCCGCTGGTCACCTTCAAACGTCTGCAGGACCTCGCCATCCACCACCTCGCAAAAATCCGCAACAGCGGAAAAAGCACGGTCTGGCTCGACAAACTCATGCAGGAGGTCATCGACAAAATCAGCTCATCAGGCATTCCCCAGACCCTCATGATCGAGGATCAGGGACGTTTCGCCGTCGGCTACTACCATCAGCGTCAGGACTTTTTCACGAAAAACGAAACCAAAAACGAAGAAGGAGAAGAATAATGACTACCCCCATCACCAACCGCTATGAATTCATCCTGCTGTTCGATGTACAGGATGGCAATCCAAACGGCGATCCCGATGCCGGAAACCTGCCGCGCATTGACCCCGAAACCGGACACGGCCTCGTCACCGACGTCTGCCTGAAACGTAAAGTACGAAACTATGTCGGCCTGACCCGATGCGAAAAGCCGCCCTTTGAAATCTATATTAAAGAAAAAGCGGTCCTTACCAATCAGCAGAAAAAAGCCTACGAGGCTCTTTCCGACGAGGAAAAAGAAGGGGAAACCACCAATGAGCAGGCTAAAACCTGGATGTGTAAGAATTTCTACGACGTCCGCACCTTCGGTGCTGTGATGTCCCTGAAGGAATTCAACTGCGGGCAGGTCCGTGGCCCGGTTCAACTGGCCTTCGGACGCAGCAAAGACCGTATCTTCACCGGCGAACACACCATCACCCGAATGGCTGTGGCTACGGAAAAGGAAGCAGAGAATCAGAAGGGCGATAACCGAACCATGGGCCGTAAATTCACGATCCCTTACGGGCTCTACGAAACCCACGGTTTCATCTCCGCCCCACTGGCCAATCAAACCGGATTCTCGGAAGACGATCTGAATCTCTTCTGGGAAGCACTGCTCAACATGTTTGATCATGATCGTTCCGCCGCCCGCGGATTGATGGGTACGCAAAAACTGATCATCTTCAAACACAGCAATGCCCTTGGTGATGCCTCCGCCCAGAGCCAGTTCGCCCGCGTGGGAATCACCTGCATCAAAGAGCCGCCTCGCTCCATCGCCGATTACACCATCACCCTCGATGGCGCGGAATTGCC
>CAZISY010000070.1:0-2034 GCA_964542025.1 uncultured Verrucomicrobiota bacterium | reverse complement strand
TACGCCAAAGGCTCCGCCGGGGAAGTCCGCTCCATCTGCTGTGTCATGGAGCAGCTTCCATTCCTATCCCATTTGAAATCTGAGATTTCAGATCTGAAATCATTCGCGCGAAGCATCTCCCGGCAACTCGCCGGATGGGCCTTCTCCCTCCAGGAAACGGACATCACCGGCGCCCGCCATCGTACCGAGAAGTCGAAAGAAAATTATCATCGCGAAAAACGCGCCACCGCCTTCTTTGATGGCCTCAAGCGTGAGCACGAGGAACGTCTCAAGCAATTGAAAAAAGAACGCGAGGAAAAACAATGAGTTCCGAGGATGATCTCATTCCCCTCTCCGCCCTCCAGCATTACGTCTTCTGCCCCCGCCAGTGTGCGCTGATTCACATCGAACAGCAATGGTCTGAAAATCGCTTCACCGCCGAAGGACGCGCCCGGCACGACCGCGTGGACCGCCCCGAACACGAAATGCGCGACGGCATCCGCTATGAATACGGTATGGCTGTCCGCTCCCTCAAACTCGGCATCATCGGCAAAACCGACGTCGTCGAATTTCATCCCGCCGACAGCCCGCATCTCAAATCTGAAATCTCGAATCTCATATCACCCGATCCCTCTTATCTGAAATCTGAAATTTCAAATCTGCAATCCCCCGACGGGGTGCCTCCCGATCTGAAATCTGAAATTTCAAATCTGAAATCCCCGGAAAAACACCTCCGTGTTTTTCCGGTGGAGCACAAACGCGGACGCCCCAAACCCGACCACTGCGACTGGGTACAACTCTGCGCCCAGGCCCTCTGCCTCGAAGAAATGCTCAACACATCCATCCCTTCCGGCGCCATCTTCTACGGTCAACCCCGCCGACGCCAGCCCGTCGAATTCACCGATGCCCTCCGCTCCGAAACCATCCAAACCATTCATCAAGTCCGCGAACTCCTCGCATCCGCCCGAACCCCACCCCCGCAATACAACGAAAAAAAATGCTCCGCCTGCTCCCTCCTCGATCTTTGCCTTCCCAATAAATTTCACTCTGTCGCATCCTACCTCCGGGAAAACCTGACATGAAAAAACTCCTCAACACCCTCTACGTCACCACCCAAAACGCCTACCTCCGCAAAGAAGGCGAATCCGTCATCGTCAGCATTGAACACGAAGACAAACTCCGCCTCCCCATTCACACCCTCGACGGCATTGTCACGTTCGGCGCCGTCAGCCTGAGCCCCTTTCTCATGGCGCACTGCGCCGAAAACAACGTCACCATTTCACACCTTACCGAAAATGGACGATTCCTCGCCCGCGTACAGGGCTCCGTTTCCGGCAATGTACTCCTCCGACGCCAACAATACCGCCTCGCCGATCAACCCGAAAAAGCCGCCGCCATCGCCGCCATGTTCCTCACCGGAAAACTCGCCAACACCCGCACCGTCCTCCGGCGCGCACTCCGCGATCACGCCTCGCCCGCCAACGAAAGCGACCTCCACGCCGCCGAATCCCGGCTTACCCAGTACCTGAACCGACTCACTCAGCCGCAGGCCATTGATATCCTCCGCGGCATCGAAGGAGAAGCATCCGCCACCTACTTCGAGCAGTTCAACCACCTCATCACCGCACAAAACGAAACCTTCCGATTCAACGGACGCACCCGCCGCCCACCCCTCGACCCCACAAATGCCCTCCTCTCCTTTCTCTACACCCTCCTCGTCCACGATTGCCGCTCCGCGCTCGAAGGCGTCGGAATCGATCCCTGCGTCGGCTATCTCCACACGGATCGTCCCGGACGCCCTTCTCTCGCCCTCGACCTCATGGAGGAATTCCGCCCATTCCTCGCCGACCGCCTCGCACTCTCCCTCATTAATCGCCAGCAACTCACCGCCAACGATTTTCAAACCACCGCCGATGGGGCCGTCCTCATGCGCGACGACGCTCGAAAAACCATCCTCATCGCCTGGCAAAAACGAAAACAGGAAGAAATTACCCATCCCTTCACCGGCGACAAAATGCCCATCGGCATTCTCTTTCACATGCAGGCACTCCTCCT
>CAZISY010000069.1:4882-18878 GCA_964542025.1 uncultured Verrucomicrobiota bacterium | reverse complement strand
TGGGGTGCGGGTGGTTAAGCGTCTGATGTATCTTCTCACAAACAGGTGATGTAAAGAATGATGCCGCCATCCGATTCGTTGCGGATGGAGGGAGTGTGTATTGACGGACCGAAGGCATAACGGCGTACGGGGCGAGAAAAATTCGGGCGTTCCGGCCCGATGGCCCGCGATGATTTTCTTCATCGCGCTGTGGTGCGGTTTTGTTCCGGCCTATTCCGCGCGCGCGGATGGCGGTGATGTGAACAATCCCGATATGCAGGTCAATGGGTTTGCGCTCTTTGGCACGAATGCCGCCGGGGCCTCCTCGGTCACATCGGGATGGGGCAGTGTGTATATCCAGCGCAGCGCGGAAGTCGGCTCCAATCTGGTGGTGCATGGTTCCATCAGCAGCGGCGACACCATCCAAATGAATCGCTATCGTCTGGATAAGACCGTTCAGGTACTCACCGGCCTCGCGGCCATTCAGCCCACTAATTCCTACATCCAGGTACAGGGCAACATGGGCAATGTGGATATTCTGGCCGATCCGCAAATTGCTCCGGGCCTCCCCGGCCAACTCCTCACCCTTCAGGGCACCGCCAACGACCGCCTCGTGAAAATTGACGATGGCGCCGGTGTGCAGACGCAGATGGATCAGCCGTTCAGCCTGGGGCTCTATGACATCATTCAACTGATTTACGACAATGTTTCATCCAACTGGGTGGAAATCAACCGCAGCAACAACCGGAGTTCAAACTGACATGAACCATCATCGGCAGGAAAGGAGGACGTGATTCGCGCAGGAGCGTGAATGAACATGAGCGACAGATCCCTTTTTTGAAGCGGCGAAGTTCGCTTCAAACGGAAAACAAGACATCAATGAGATGAGGAGAAATCCAAATGAGGAATAAAATTGTCCAATGGTCGCTGGCGGCAACGCTGGCGACGGCTGCGAGCGCATTCGCGGTCGAAGACGGACTGGGCACGAACCACGTCCGTAACCTTCGGGCGACCGAAGGTATTATCCTGAACGGTGAACGGATCACCACATGGGAAGAGGTTTCTTCCAGCACGTTGACCAATAACTCCGTGTCCACCGCCATGATTCAAAATGGCGCGGTGACGGCCGATAAAGTGGCCGCCTCAGTGGCGGGCGCGGGCTTGACCGGCGGCGCGGGCACCGCGCTGGCAGTCGGGCAGGGAGACGGCTTGAGCGTGACGGCCGACGCGATCGCGGTGGATTCCTCGGTCGTGCGGACCAACGGCGCACAGAGCATCGATGGCGTAAAAACCTTTGTGGTTTCGCCGATCGTGCCGGTCCCCACCACGGATAATCAGGCCGCGAGCAAGGTGTATGTGGACGGCAAACTGAGCAGCTCTGTGGCCAATGGTACTGCGGCCAGCCAGTCCCTGCGTTGGGATGGCAGTGCGTGGACGAACACGTCCAGCCTGCTCGTGGATGCCTCCGGCAATGCCACGGTGGGCGCCACCCTGAAGGTGACGGGCGTGCAGACGAACACATCGGCGCTGGTGGTCGAAGGCAATACCACCCTTGGTAATGCGTCGTCGGACACCATTACCTTCACCGCCAAATCCGCCAGCAACCTGGACATGGACAACACCTACAAGGTGGTCAACCTGGCTGCGCCCACGGCGAACGGCGATGCCGCCAACAAACAATATGTGGATAACCTGATCAACGGCCTGTCGTGGAAAGACAGTGTGCGCGTGGCTACCATCGGTAACGGAACGCTTTCCTCTGCGTTTGCCAACGGGCAGACGGTGGATGGTGTGACGCTGGTGACCGGCGACCGCATCCTGTTGAAAAACCAAACCACCGCCACCCAGAACGGTATCTATACCGTTCAGGCATCCGGCGCCCCCGTCCGCGTGACGGATCTGGATGCCGATGCGGAACTGGCCGGCGCTGCGGTGTTCGTCAGCGAAGGTACAGCCAATGCCGGATCGGCCTGGGTATGCACCTCGCCGGACAGCGTGATCAACACCGACCCCCTCTCGTTCGCGCAATTTGCCTCGCCGGGCACCTATACGGCGGGCGACGGCCTGAACCTGAGCGGTCTTGAATTTTCCGTCGATGTCACAGACCTGACCGGAACCGGCATTGAAAACGACGGCAGCAACAATCTGCGCCTGTCCACTCAGGGCACCGGTATCGCCGGCGGCGCAGGCACCACGCTTTCCGTGGATTTCAACGAAGTGGTTCGCCGGAGTACCGATCAAACCATCGCCGGCGTGAAAACCTTTTCGTCCTCACCGATCCTGCCCGAGCCGGCCAGCTCCTCGAACGCGGCCACCAAGGGTTATGTGGACGGCAAATTGGGCAGCGCGGTCGCCAGCGGTACCGCCCCCAGCCAGCTGCTTCGATGGGATGGCGCGGCCTGGACGAATACCGGCGGCCTCACCATTGACGCTTCCGGCAACATCGTCGGCGTCGGAACGGCCACCTTCCAGAACACCCTGACGGCTGAAGGCAATACCGTCATCGGCAATGCCTCTTCCGACACCCTGACCATCGAAGCCGTCAGCACCAACAAAGCCAACGCCGCCTTCCAGGGCAACGTGGTCCTTGGTGACGCCGGCGCCGATACGATCACCTTCAACGGCACCGCCGCCAGTGATCTGAACATGGGCACCACCTATAAAGTCACCGGGCTGGCCGCGCCTTCCGCCAACACGGATGCCGCCAACAAGCAGTATGTGGATAACCTGATCAATGGTCTGTCCTGGAAAGATTCCGTCAAGGTGGCCACCGTCGGCGCCGGAACCTTTAACACCTCCTTTGCCAACGGGCAGACGGTGGATGGCGTGGTCCTGGCCACCGGTGACCGCATCCTGCTGAAAAATCAGGCCAGTGCGATTCAAAATGGTATTTACATCGTCGCCGCTTCCGGCGCCCCGACGCGCGCCGCGGATATGGATGCCGATGCGGAACTGGCCGGCGCCGCGGTGTTTGTCAGCCACGGTACGGGCAATGCAGGCACGGCCTGGGTATGCACCTCGCCGGATTCCGCGGTGGGCGGCGGTGAAGTCACCTTCGCGCAGTTTGCCTCGCCGGGCACCTACACGGCCGGCCACGGCATGACCCTGAGTGGCCTGGAATTCGCCGTGAAACTCTCGGATATCACCGGTACGGGCATGGAAGAAAACAGCGGCACGATGCGTATTGCAGCAGCAGCGGCCGGTGACGGTTTGACCGGCGGCGCAGGCTCGGCGCTGGCTGTGGGCGCGGGCGACGGTATTACCGTGGCGGCTGATGCCATCGCGGTCAATTCCTCCGTCGTACGCACCAACGGCGCCCAGACGATTGACGGCGTGAAGACCTTTGTGGCCTCCCCGGTTGTCCCGACCCCGACCACCGACTACCAGGCCGCCACCAAGCTCTACGTCGATAACAAAGTCGGCGCCTCCATCGCCAACGGCACAGCGGCTGGACAAACCCTGCGTTGGGACGGCAATGCCTGGACCAATCAGGCCGCGCTGACCGTGAGCGCCACGGGCAATGCCGGCATCGCCGGCACCCTGGCTGTGACCGGCGCCGTGACGCTGGCCAATACCACCGGATCGACCACGAAAGATACCGGCGCCCTGATTGTGGAAGGCGGCGTGGGCGTGGAACAAAACCTGAACGTCGGCGGTACGGCGGCTATCGCCGGCGCGGTGACATTGAGCGCGACCACCACCTCCACCACGAAGGACACCGGTGCGCTGGTGGTCGATGGCGGTGTGGGTATTGAAGAAAACCTGAACGCCGGCGGTAATGCCGGTATCACCGGCGACCTCACCGTCAACGGCAACACCACCCTCGGCAATGCCGGCAGCGATGCCGTCACCGTGAATGGCGCCGCCACCCTGAACAGCAAGCTGATCACGGCGCCCTCGGGCAGCACGGTGGAAATCCTGCCTGCGGCAGGCATCACCGATATCACCCGCGCCTTCATGCAGATCCGCGGCAACGGCGGCACGGCGGACATCTCCGCTGATCCGCAAATCGTCGCGGGAACCGCCGGCCAGGTCCTGACCATTCAGGGCATGTCCGACGACAACTGGGTTAAGTTCGATGACGGTACCGGCCTCAAGCTCGATACCGGCGTGTCCTTCACCCTCAAGAATGGATACCTGATTCAGTTCATCTACGATGGAACCGTCTGGCGCGAAACCTTCCGTCAGGTCCTGAATCCGTAATGATGATGAATACATGATGACTGATCATTGATGTCTTTGACGGTACGGAAAGCCCCGCATGCGCGCGGGGCTTTCCTGCCGTTTCCGGGACGGAGGAAAAGAACATGAAATCACGATATGCAATGCTGATCCGATGCCTGACCCTCGGTCTGCTGCTCGGTTTGCCCCCGATCACGGCCCGGGCCGTAGACGACGGCCGCGGCACGAACATCGTGAACCTGCTGCGCGTAACAACGCTGCAAATCGGCTCCGAAACACGAACCAATTGGCCCGCCTCCTCCGGGAGTCTCGGCGGCATGGTTGAAGAGGTGTCTGCGCACCTGAACATGCCCATTTGGGATTCGGCCATCACCTGGAAAGGCCAGCTCCAAAAAGCCCAAATGCAGGTGAACGAAGGTACGGCGGATGTACACGTCGTGCGCGCCGCCTGGAACGATGCCTGGGGGGCATGCACCACCATCAACACCCTCCGCGTGACTGCCGCCGGCGTGGCAGATTCCACCTGGACGTCCGCCTGGGCCAGCAATGATTACCGAATCGGTATTGTAGTGACCAACAGCGAATCGGCCGCGCGCCTCTGGTGGTCCGTGACTTATACGAAAGAGTGATTATGAATGACGAAACCCCTGTTTTCCAACCGTTGGAAAACCGGAGAGGCTTTTTTCCAATCATTGGAAATATTCTGCGCGGATGGTCAGAAAATTTCCAATGATTGGAAAAGGGCAAACCGGCGCCGGTTGGAGCGGATGGAGCAGTATGCGGGCATGCGGGATCATAACGATGCTGGTGCTGGCTGTAAGTTTGACCGCTTACGGCGCGGATCGTTACGTCTCGCCCTGGGGAGGAAGCGTCCCTCCGTATGATTCGTGGGATACCGCCGCGACCAATCTGATGGACGCCGTGCAGGCGGCAAGCGCCGGCGAAACCGTGTGGGTCACAAACGGCGTCTATCAAACCGCATCAGCCGATGGGCTCGGCCTGGCCAGCCGCCTGGCGCTGACCAATGAAGTGGATGTGCGCAGCGTGAACGGCGCGAGCTTCACGGTGATCGAAGGCGCACCGCATGATGATGTGACCAGCCTCGGCGCCAATGCTACGCGCGCTGTGTATATGACCGCCGGAACGCTGGATGGCTTTACGCTGCGCAAGGGGTACACCTCCGATTCCGGCATCGAAGGGGAAAATGACGGCGGGGGGATTTATGCGGCCGGCGGAACGCAATCGAACTGCCGTGTGGCGGGGAACTTCGGGCAAACGGCGGGCGGGGCGTATCTGACGATGTGTCTGGTTTCCAACGGACTCTTTGAAATGAACAGCTCGGAAACCGGACCGCGCGTGAAGGTGGACCGGCAGGTGAAGCTGGATCACTGCCATATCAACAATACCGATTCGCAGTTTCCGGGGCTGCGGATTCTGGGGATCGACGGTACGCTGGTGACCAATGCGAGCCCATTCACCTCCGCCGATAACGGCACCGATTTCGGCATGGTGGACGCCTCTTCCGGAACGAATACGCACACCTTCACCATTACCAACAGCGGCCCGCGCGTGCTGTATCTCTATGAGTGGACGACCAACGGCGGCCAGGCGGCGGACTTCATCGTGACGCCGTCGGTGGGTACGCAGGTGGCCTCCTCGGCATCCACTACGTTTAAAATCACCTTCAATCCCGCAACGACCGGCCTGTGCCGAACGGCCGTCTTTCTCTCCAACAACGACCCCGATGATGATCCCTATGTGCTGTGGCTGACCGGGCAGGGCGTCGAGCCGTGGCTGCTGGTGCTGTCCACCAACAGCAGCGTCATCACCAACGGTTCCATGTCGCCGATGGTGGCGTTGAACACCGATTTCGGCGAAGTGGACGTCACGGAAGGATGCGTCACCAATTTCTTTGTGATCACCAACGCAGGCAGCGCCCTGCTGACCATCAGCGATGTGCGCGTGGATGGATGGGATGCCGCGGATTTCGCGGTGGTGGATTATCCCGCCGCCTCGGTGGTCACCGGCGAAACCACCTGGTTCAGCGTGTCGTTTGATCCGTCGGCCGTCGGGGCGCGTACCACGATGGTGGAACTGGTCAGCGATGATCCGGCTTCGCCCTACCGATTCGAAATTCTCGGTACCGGCATTGAACCGGAAATACAGGTGCTGGGCATCAATCTGGACCTGATTCCAAATGGCGACATTACGCCGCGCACGGCCGACGGCACCGATTTCGGAACCTGCATGGTCGCCGCCATCTCGCACACGTTCACCATCACCAACGCGGGGCGGGGCAGTCTGGAGCTGACCAATATGCCGTATGTGGTCATTGCCGGCCCGCACACGAACGACTTCCGGGTGACGGCCCAGCCCGTGTCGCCGGTTGAACCGGGCGGCGCCACCGTCTTCACTGTGGAATTCTTCCCGCTGACCATCTCGGCCCGCACCGCGGAAGTTCATATTGTGAACAATGATATTTATCACACCAACGAACTCTACACGTTCCGCGTGACCGGATGCGGAAGCAGCAGCAATCAGTTTATCGAAGTCGGCGCCGACCTGCACAACGTCGGGGCGGCCTCTCAGGCCTGGGGCGATTATGACAATGACGGCTGGCTGGACCTCGCCATGATGGGCTATGACGGCACCAACCGGTTCACGGACATTTACCGCAACAACGCCGGTACCTTCACCAACATCAATGCGGGCTTCACGCCGATGGAATCCGGACGCCTGGCCTGGGGCGATTATGACAACGACGGCGACCTGGATATCGTGTTCGCCGGATACGCCGGTTCGCAGACGCTGACCGATATCTACCGCAATGACGCGGGCTTCTTTACCAATATCCACGCAGGGCTCACCGGCGCCTACAACGGCGGCCTGGCCTGGGGCGATTATGATAACGATGGCGACCTCGACCTCGTTGTGGCCGGATATACCCGGTCCAACATCATCAGCCGCATCTACCGCAACGATGCGGGCGTCTTCACCGATATCAACGCCAACCTGCTGCCCGTCCGCGATGGACGCGCCACCTGGGTGGACTTTGATAAGGACGGCTGGCTCGACCTGCTGCTTGCCGGGGATGACGGCAGCGCCCGCTATACGCGCCTCTACAAGAATTACGAAGGGTTCTTCACCAACTACAGCAAGGCCTCCTTCCCCGGCATTTCCTACCCCGGTATGAGCTGGGGCGATTATGACAGCGACGGCGACCTCGACCTGGCCATCTGCGGCTATGCGAATACCGGCATTGTCACCTACATTTACCGCTACAACGGCGGAGCCGCGCCGTTCAGCCTCGCGACCAACAAGCTCAAGGGCGTTTGGCTCGGCGACAGCGAATGGGGCGATTACGATAACGATGGCGACCTCGACCTCCTGCTCGCAGGCAGCAGCACCAATGATATCCGTCTCGCACAGGTTTATCGCAATGATGCCGGGACACTGACCGCCATCCCGAGCGGTCTCCAGGGCATGCGCATTACCTCCGTGGCCTGGGGCGATTATGACAACGACGGCGACCTGGATATCGCCGCCGCCGGCCAGACCACCAATGGCTACCGGTCGTTCATTTACCGCAACCTGTGCGATGTCCCCAATATGCCGCCGTCCGCTCCGACCGGCCTGACCACCGTGCTGACGAACGGCAACGAAGTTATCCTGAGCTGGAATGCCGCCTCCGACAGCAAGACCCCGGCCTCCAGCCTGAGCTATAATATATATGTCGGACCGTCCACCAACCTCGCCGGCATTATGAGTCCGGAGGCCAACACCTCCACCGGCTGGCGCAAGGTGGCCACGCTGGGCAATACGCAACTGCGCCGAACCTGGAGCCTGGAAAAACTGCCGGGCGGCATGGATCTGGTGTGGGGTGTTCAGGCGGTGGATGCCTCCTGCGCGGGCGGCCCGTTCGCCATCGGCTCCATTTTCTCGCCGACTCCGCTGCCGGACTTCATCATCACGGAAATTTCCATCGTGCAGGTTCCGTTCAGCGCGAGCGTGACGGTGAGCAATCAGGGTTCGCTGGCGGGCAACGCAGGCAGCCTCTCGATATGGCTGAACAAGGCCAAAGACGCGGCGTGCGGAGAGGCTTCCGACCGAACGAACACCGCGATCGGCGTATTGAGCGCGGGACAATCCGTGACCGTTCCATTCACCGGCTTCACGCAGCCTGTGGCCCGGGTGACCAACACGTTCCGCGCCTACATCAACAGCGAATGCACCGAAGAGGAATCGCGCGTGGATAATAACCAGGCGACGCTGAAATACTGCATTCCGGAATATGAGACCTTCTGGTTCAATGCGGTGGCACTGACCAACAGCGTCTACCTGCGCTGGATCAACCCGACCAACAGCGGGCTCCAAACGTCGGCCGCGCTGATTCACTACAGTGCTGCTGATTACCCGGCGTCAACCAACCAGGGCACCATGGTTTATCGGGGCACGAACCAGCTGTACGTCCATGAAGGATTGGTCCAGGGCCAGCCGTACTACTATACCATCTGGGTCAGCAACGATGGCACCAACTGGCTTGAACCGCCCGAATAATCCGCCCCGGCCGGTGTTTCCCCGGGAGAAAACTCGAAGCTTCAGGTTCCGGAATATTCCCGTGTACAGGGTACGGGAAAGCTGCTAAATTGCCCCTTCGGATTGAAGAATAAAGATCAAGCGGAGTGAGTGGTTGTGGCGGTTAATCATCTGGAACGGATTGAACAGTATTTTCTGGGCGTCATTGATGGCCGGCGAAAAACGCGGGGGGCTTCGGTCTGGCGTTTTGTGCTGAAATTGCTTTCTCATGTATTTGGAGCGGTGGTTCAAACACGCCTTTACCTCTATAACCACCGGATTTTCCGCCATCACACCCTGGGTTGCCAGGTGGTCAGCGTGGGTAATCTGACCGTCGGAGGGACCGGTAAAACGCCGATTGTGGAAATTTTCGCGCGCTCGCTGCAGCACAGCGGACGCAAGGTAGCCATTCTCAGCCGCGGTTATAAAAAGAAAAAACCGCCGCTGCTTCGCCGCATCCGCTCTTCGTTTCTGCATGCACTGGATAAAACAAAACCGCCGCTTGTGGTATCCGACGGTAAGCGTCTGCGCCTGGGGTCCGCGCTCAGCGGGGATGAACCCTACATGCTGGCTTCCAACCTGCCCAGCGTGGCCGTACTGGTGGATAAGGACCGCGTTAAATCCGGAAAATATGCCATCCAGACGCTGGGCTGCGACACGCTGGTCCTCGACGACGGCTTCCAGCACCTGCGCCTGAAACACTGGGTGGATATCGTGCTGGTGGACAGCTCCAATCCGTTCGGCAACGGTAACGTGCTGCCCCGCGGACTCCTTCGGGAACCGATCAAAAATATCAAAAGAGCCAGTTTCATTTTCATCACCAAATGCAACGGCCCCCAGGAGGAGTTGAAAAAACGCCTGCGCGAACTGAATCCCGCGGCGGAAATTTCCGAATGCCGCCACTGTCCCCGCTACCTGGAAAATGTGTACACCGGCGAACGAAAACCGCTCGAATTTCTGAACGGCAAAAAGGTGGCCGCCGTCTCCGGTATCGCCGCGCCCAAAGGGTTCGAGGCGGAGCTGGTGAAGTTCGGGGCCACGGTGATTCACCACAAATGCTATGCCGACCACCATCGCTACACGCAGAAGGAAATGCTCGACCGCATCAATAAGAGCATCGACCGCGGCGCCGATATGATCGTGACCACGGAAAAGGACGCCGTCCGCTTCCCGCGCATCCGCCGCAACGATCTGCCGATCTACTTCCTGCGCGTCGAAATCGAACTCCTCAGCGGGCAGGAGGACTTTGATGCCTGCATACGGCGTATTTGTTTCCGATAACGCGGGAGAGCGACCCATGAAAAAGGTGCTGATTGGCGGGGTGAACTGGATCGGTGATGCCATCATGAGCATGCCGGCCCTTCAAACCTACCGGGAACGCCACCCGGACTTCTGCATTCACCTGCTGGTCAAACCGTCGCTCACCGCTCTCTGGTCGCTGCATGCTGCGCCGAACGTCCTGCATGCGCTGCCGCCCGGCCGTGCGGGGGTGCGTCTCGCCGCCGAGTCGCTGCGCCGGGAAGCGCTGGATGCCGCCTTCATTTTTCCCAACTCATTCCGCTCCGCGCTGATCCCCTGGCTGGCCCGCATCCCGCACCGCATCGGAAGGCCGGGCCACTTCCGCCGCCTGCTGCTGACGGATGTTCCGTCCGCCCCGCCGGAACACGAGGCGCATCAGGCCTTCGAGTATTACCGCATCCTCTCCGAAACCCCGCCCGAAAAACTGCCCGAACCCCGACTGATCTTTCCCGATGCGCTGACCGCATGGGCGAACGAACAGGATAAGCGCTTCTCCTCCCCGCGCATGGCCTTTATCCCCGGCGCGGCCCGGGGACCTTCCAAACAGTGGCCGGAGAACTATTATGTGGAACTGGGGCGCCGCCTGCACCAAACCGGGCGTTTCTCGCTGCTCATTATGGGCTCGCCGGGAGAACGCGAACTGTGCGGTCGAATCGCCGGGCAAATCGGCGGTGCAACATTCAATCTGGCCGGTGAAACCAACATTCCCCAGTGGGCGGCTCTCATGAGCCGATGTGAATTGGTAGTGGCCAACGACAGCGGCGGCATGCACCTGGCCGGTGCGGCGGGCGCCCGCGTCGTGGCGCTGTTCGGCATCACTGATCCGGCAAAAACAGGCCCGCTTGGAACGCGTTGCCGGGTGATCCAAAAAAGCACGGTGCGCCACCGCGATGTGCCGAGAGATTGCCCCGAAGCCAGGGAGGCCCTGGCGGCCATCCATCCGGATGAGGTGCTGGCCCAGACTCTGGACTGGATGAGGATTGCGTAAAACCGGATTGATTCGACGGTCGGGTTCTGATAACTGGAAGCGCACAAACAGCACGGAACAGGCAACAGCACGGGAACATTTCAGGGTGAATACAGAAAATAAAATCTCCGCGTGTATTACGGCATGCAATGAAGAGGATAAAATAGGCCGTTGCCTGAAAAGCCTGACCTGGTGCGACGAGATCATCGTTGTGGACAGCTTCAGCAAGGATCGGACGGTGGAGATCTGCCGGGAATATACCGAACGGGTCTATCAGCACGAATGGCTGGGTTACATCGGTCAGAAAAATCTGATCCGCAGTATGGCCCAATATCCCTGGGTGTTTTTTCTGGATGCCGATGAAGAGGTTTCTCCCAAACTGCGCGCTGCCATTGAGAAAATATTCAGCAGAAATCCGCGCGACTATGTGGGTTATCAGTTTCCGCGCATGGTGTATTACCTCGGCAAATGGATTCGCTACGGGGAATGGTATCCCGATACCAAGCTGCGGCTTTTTCTGAAGGATCACGGCAAGAGCGCCGGACGCGAGCCGCATGATCATGTGATCGTGGATGGGCCGGTCAAAACGCTGAAAGCGCCCATTTATCACTACACCTACGACAGTATCAGCGATCACCTTTCCACCATGAACCGCTTTTCGTCCATCACCGCCCGCGAGAAATACCGCGAAGGAGTGCGTTTTCAATGGGTGGATATTCTGTTCCGCCCCTGGTGGCGTTTCTGCAAAGCCTATTTTTTCAAACGCGGGTATATGTGCGGGCGTCACGGCATCCTGATTGCCACCATCAGTTCCTTCGCCGTAATGATGAAGTATTACAAGCTGTGGGAAATCGAGCATAACGAATCGCTCAACCCCAACTTCCTGGCGGAGCATTCCGACGATCAGGGTGACGAATCGTGAAGCAGGAACGCGTTATACGTTCAGCCGGAGTTGTTGGCTCCTTCACAACGCTCAGCCGCGCACTCGGGCTGATTCGCGACGTAGTCATGGCCGGCTTTTTCGGGACCTCGCAGTCCATGTCGGCATTTGTCGTCGCCTTTACCATTCCCAATCTGTTTCGCCGGCTGTTTGGCGAGGGGGCTCTTTCGGCGGCGTTTGTCCCTGTCTTTGTGGAGACCCGCCGGAACGAAGGTGATCGGGCGGCCTGGGATTTGGCGCGCAAGGTGATCACGCTGATCGCCCTGCTTCTGTTGTGTCTGGTGCTGGCCGGTGAATTTGCTGTTTCGTTTCTGCCCGACATCATTCCATTGAGTACCCGGCACTCCCTGATATTGAACCTGCTTGGCATCATGCTGCCCTACATGTTTTTCATTTGCCTCGCGGCTCTTTCGATGGCCATTCTGAATTCCTTCGGCCACTTCGCCCTGCCTGCCGCCACGCCGTGTTTCCTGAACATGGTGTGGATCCTGGCGGCGCTGGCGATTCTGCCGTTTGCAGGCGGGTCGCTGGATAGCAAAATTTTCATCATCGCCTGGGCGATTTTGGCGGCGGGAGTCATTCAACTGCTGGTACAGTATCCGATGCTGCGGAAATTTGGCTACGACCCGGGCCTTTCTTTCGATTTTTCCGACCCCCGCGTGACCCGCGTACTGTTGCTGATGGGTCCGGCCGCCGTCGGCCTCGCATTGACCCAGTTCAACGTGCTGATTGATCGTCTGTTGGCGGCCTGGATCGGCACTTGGGCGCCCGCCGCCCTGTTTTACAGCGAACGGCTGATCTATTTCCCGCTGGGCATTTGCAGTACCGCGCTGGGTACCGTACTGCTCCCGGTCTTTTCACGGCAGGCCGCCGAAGGACAGTTCCTCACGATCAACAGCACCATCAACCAATCGCTGCGCACCCTGATCTTCCTGATGATGCCCGCTTCCGCCGGTCTCATCATTATGGCACAGCCGATTATTGAGATGATTTTCCAGTGGAAACAGTTCGATGCCGAATCCACCTGGTTCACGACCATCGCCCTGCAATGCTACGCGCCGGGCCTCGTGGTGTTCAGTCTTTCCAAAGTATTTGTACCCGCCTTCTTTGCCCTGCAGGACACCAAAACACCCGTTAAAATCGGCATCCTGACGGTTCTGCTGAACATTGCCGCCAATCTGTTTTTCATCGTGGTCCTGCCGCTGCGCTATAAGCATGCCGGCATCGCGCTGGCCACGGTCATCGCGGAAACGGCGTATGCGGTCAGTCTGGCGGTTATCCTGCAGCGGCGTATCGGGTCTCCCGGCTGGCCGGTCATGCTCAAAAGCATGGCGAAAGTGTTGCTGATTTCCCTGGTGATGGGGGCGGTCGCCTGGTATTGCACACGGCATTTTCCGGCTCTTTGCACAGAAATTCCAATACCGCTCAAATGCCGGCAGATTTTATCCGTTACCGCAACACTGATCGTGGCCGTGGTCATCTATATTGCAATGGCCTTCCTGCTGCGGTGCGACGAATTGCGCATTCTGCTTTCCGCCGGCCGGCGCCGCAGCGCCGCCGCCGGGCAATAGAAAACCGGCGGAGCAGCGGGGGAACCCCCCACCGGCCCCGCCGGAGTGATCCATCGCTCACGCCTTTTTTGATCGGCCCGTACGCCCGGGCTTCTTTTTGCGTTCGGCCGCTGATTTACTCATCAGATAGCGGTTCAGGGCGTTCAAGTACGCCTTGGCGCTGGCTTCCACCACGTCGGTGCTGGAACCCTTGCCCGGAACGATCTCATCGCCGAAATTAACGGAGACGCTCGCCTCGGCCACGGCATCTTTGCCGCGCGTGATGGCATGCAGCGCGTAATCCATCAGTGTGCCGTGTACGCCGGTCATTCGATCCATGGTTTTCAGCGCGGCATCCACCGGTCCATCGCCGCAGGCGGCATCCTGAATCACCTCATCCTTGTTCTGCAGCTGAACGGTGGCCGTGGCGACCGAGGACGTTCCGGAACTGACATGCAGGTATTTCAGCGTGTATGCGCTGGGCACATCCTGCAGCAAATCCTG
>CAZISY010000069.1:0-4782 GCA_964542025.1 uncultured Verrucomicrobiota bacterium | reverse complement strand
CCGTCCTGATGAATGCCCGCCTCATGGGCGAACGCGTTGGCCCCCACGACAGCCTTGTTGCGCTGGATCATCATGCCCGTCAACTGAGAAACCATGCGGCTGGCATGGAAAATTTCCCTGGTTTGCAGCCCCGTCGTCACACCCAGCTCGTCCCTCCGCAGCTGAATGGCCATCGCGATCTCTTCCAGTGAGCAGTTGCCGGCGCGTTCACCAATGCCGTTGATGGTGCATTCCACGCCGCGAGCTCCGTTCTGGACGGCGGCCAGCGAGTTGGCCACGGCCAGCCCCAGGTCGTTGTGACAATGCACATGGATTACCGCCTGATTAATGTTCGGCACATGCTCATACAAATAGGCAATCAGCCGCCCGAATTCCGACGGAATGGCATAGCCCACCGTATCGGGAATGTTGACCGTTGAAGCCCCCGCGTCAATGACCGCCCGCGTAATCTCCGCCAGAAAGTCCGGTTCCGTCCGGGAGGCATCCTCCGGGCTGAACTGTACGTCATTCACAAACGTCCGGGCATATTTCACATGCTCCACGGCCTGCCGCAAAATCTCGCTTTTCGCTTTTTTCAGTTTGAATTCGCGGTGAATGGCCGAGGTGGCCAGAAAAGTGTGAATACGCGCCCGATCACCGGCCGGCATCACGGCTTCCGCGCACCGCTCAATGTCCTTTTTCAGGCAGCGCGCCAATCCCGCAATACGGACGCTCTTGATTTGTTCCGCAATGGATTTCACGGCTTCAAAATCGCCCGGACTGGCTATCGGGAAGCCCGCTTCAATAACATCCACCTTCAAACGCTCCAATTGACGGGCAATTTGCAGTTTTTCACCCAGGCGCATGCTCGCACCGGGGCATTGCTCGCCGTCGCGCAGCGTTGTGTCGAATATAATCACGCGATTCTTATCTTTTGTTTTCATCGTTGTTTCCTTGTTCGGTTGTAAAAAATAAATAAATGCGGTTGCTGTTAAAGCACGGAATGCGTAAGGCGGGCCCGGCGCGCTGCCGGCCGAAGAAGGGGAGGGGGGAAGTCCGAACTTCTCAAGCCGTCATCGCGCGGGCCCTGCTAAGGGAGAGCCGCAGAGCCGTCAGCGGTAGAGCCGCTGCAATATAATTGTTGGCGATGACGTTGCTGAACTTCATGGCCGCAGCTTAAAGAGAGTCCGCGCCGAAAGTCAACCCGGGATTTTCGGAAATATCCGCGAAACACCCATCATCCCCCGAACGCCTGTCGATGTTTCCAATGATTGGCGCCACCGACAAAAGTCCAAAGACGGCTCGCGGGGACGCTCGCCCTCCAACCTGAAACACAAAAACGCCCGGAATTTTCGATCTGGAGGGCGAGCGTCCCCGCGAGCCGTTGTCCACAAAAAGACTTTTGTCGGTGGCACCAATGATTGGAAAATGAAGTGGATTTTTTTCCAACGATTGGAAGATACTGCGCGTCGAACGCAGGGACATGCGTTGCGAAGGAGCGTGCGATGATGAAAATCGTTATTTACGGGTTATGCGTGGTCACGGCCATTTTGCTGACCGCCTGGTGTGCCCCGGTCCGGGCGGAGGGATGGTACGGCGGACTGGAAGGCGGATATGTCACGCATACCTTCAAAGTGCATTACGACTATGTCAACGGCAGCACGCCCGATGATTATACCGACCTCGCGCATGGCGTGCAGAGCAGCTTCATCGGCGGCTATCAGTTTCCTCTCGCCAAGCGTCTTTCCCTGGCCATTCAGGGACGGGTATCCTACGACAATGCGGAGTGGACCCTGCACACCGACGAACCCGCGGATCTCACCTACGATCTGCCCTGGACGTATTCGGTCGGCCTGCTGCCGGAAATCAAACTCTGGAAGAATTTCAGCCTCTTCGGAGAACTCGGTATCGGACAGGGCTGCATGCGCTTCAAGAAGGATTCGCCGGCGACCAGTCACTACGACGAAACGGAATGGGTTCCCGCCTATTCCTGTGCGGGCGGCATTCGCTATCAATGCACCGCACACTGGCAGGCCTTCGCGCAAGTCCGCTACACCACCTTCGACAAAACTTCCTTCGATTCCCACCTTCCCGACGGAACGAAATGGGAAATGATCGAATCCGATACCTCTTCCGAATTTTACGGCATCGGCCTGACCTACGCCTTCGGCGAATAGATTCCGGAAGGATGTTTTTATCCACAGATTTCACAGATTTCACAGATTTATACGGAACAAACCTGGAGAGTGAGCGCGGGCCGGAACGACTTGTGCTGCGAAGTCCGGTCTCCGCGAAACGTTCTTTCTCCCGGACATCGCGCCATCCAGAAAGAAGGCGTTGGTGGTGACCGTCGTTCCGCGCACCGCCGAACTGTAGTACGCAATCACGTCACTCGCAGGCCCGACGCTGTTTTGACCCCGCGTCGGAACTGTATTCGTAACCTGCTGCCCCATGATCGGAAGGGCTGTATAATGCGAAAAGCATCGGCCATTGAAGAGGAAGGCCAAACGGGATGGACATGGCACACTGTACATTCAACAACTCCCCGCACCTGTAAATAGGCTTGAAACTTGGCGGTAACTGTTGTTTCGTTAAAAGGTTTTACACAACGGAAGGGATGCCCATGAAAAGCGAATTTGCCAAAGAGGTGGTTAAAGCGGTTGAAGTCGGAATGCACGGTTCGCCGTTGGATGTGCTCGGGATGCACCGTCGGGCTGACGGAAAACCGGGCGTGATCGTCTGCGCCTTTCAGCCGTATGCCAAAGAGGTTTGCGTACTGGATAAAACCGGCAGCGCACGGTATCCGCTGTCCAAAGTGGGCCCCGATGGTTTTTTTGAAGGAATTATTTCCGATCGCGACCTGTTCGCCTATCGCCTGCTGATCACCGATTACGATAACAGCACCCGCGAAGTGGAAGATCCGTATGCCTTCGCACCGCTGATCTCTGATTTTGATCTGTATTTGTTTGGCGAGGGTACTGATTACCGCAGCTATGACAAACTCGGCGCGCATCCGCGTACGGTGGATGGCGTGGAAGGTGTGCATTTCGCGGTATGGGCGCCGAATGCCCTGCGCGTGGGGGTGATCGGAGCCTTCAACCGGTGGGATGGGCGGCATCACCCCATGCAGAACCGCGGCGGCAGTGGACTGTGGGAACTGTTCATCCCCGGCCTGAAACAGGGCGATCTCTACAAATTCGAGGTCAAAGGGCCGCACGGCTTCCTCGGACAAAAAGCCGATCCGTACGGGTTTGCCTCTGAACTGCGCCCGCGTACCGCATCGGTCGTGTGGGATATCCGGCGGTATGGCTGGAATGACGCGGACTGGATGGAGCAGCGGAAAAACCGGCACTGGCACGATGAACCGCTGAGCGTCTACGAGCTGCACCTGAGCTCTTGGCGGCGCGTCCCCGAAGAAGGCAACCGATGGCTGACCTATCGCGAGTTGGCCGATACGCTGATTCCGTACGTCAAGGAAATGGGGTTCACGCATATTGAGACCCTGCCGGTTTCCGAACACCCGTTCGATGGGTCCTGGGGCTACCAAACCATCGGTTACTACGCGCCCACCTCCCGTTTCGGCACCCCGGATGACTTTATGTACTTTGTGGACCGCTGCCACCAGGCGGGCATCGGCGTACTGCTCGACTGGGTCCCCGCACACTTCCCGAAGGACGGGCACGGGCTCGGCTATTTCGACGGAACGCACCTCTATGAACATGCCGATCCGCGCCAGGGTGAACACCGCGATTGGGGTACGCTGATCTTCAACTACGGCCGCAACGAAGTGAGAAATTTCCTGCTGGCCAACGCGCTTTTCTGGGCGGAAGTGTATCACATTGACGGACTGCGCGTGGATGCCGTGGCGAGCATGCTTTATCTGGACTATTCCCGCAAGGAAGGGGAGTGGATTCCCAACGAATTCGGCGGACGCGAAAACCTGCGCGCGGTGGAATTCCTGAAGCGGTTCAATGAGCTGGTTCATGAGCAGTTCCCCGGCTTCACCACCTTCGCCGAAGAGTCCACCGCCTGGCCCATGGTTTCGCGCCCCACCTATCTGGGTGGCCTCGGATTCGACTTCAAATGGAACATGGGTTGGATGCACGATACCCTGGAGTACATCGAAAAAGAACCTGTTCACCGAAAGTATCACCACAACAACATCACGTTTTCGCTGCTCTACGCCTTCACTGAAAACTTTATCCTGCCCTTCTCGCATGATGAAGTGGTCTACGGCAAGCGGTCGATGCTCGACAAGATGCCCGGCGATGTCTGGCAGAAATTCGCCAACCTGCGCCTGCTCTACGCCTACATGTATGCGCATCCGGGCAAAAAACTGCTCTTCATGGGTGGCGATGTGGCGCAGTGGAACGAATGGAATTATCAATCCAGCGTGGAGTGGAACCTGATGGAATTCATTCCGCACAAACAGGTCAACCAGTGCCTGACCGCGCTGAACCACCTGTACCGCCAAATCCCGGAAATGCACCTGATCGACTTCTCCTGGGAAGGCTTTGAGTGGATTGATTTCCACGATAGCGACCAGAGTACCGTGTCGTTCCTGCGAAAAGGACGGAACCCCGCGAAGGAACACACGGCCTGCGTATTCAACTTCACGCCGGTGCCGCGCTCGCCGTACCGTCTGGGCGTGCCCGCATTGGGATTCTACCGCGAAGTGTTCAACAGCGATGCGGCCGATTTCGGCGGCGGCAACGTGGTAAACGGCGGCGGCGTAATGTCGGAAAACATTCCGTGGATGGGCCAGCCGCACTCCATCGCCATCACGCTCCCCCCGCTCGGCGC
>CAZISY010000068.1:0-18995 GCA_964542025.1 uncultured Verrucomicrobiota bacterium | reverse complement strand
CTTTCGTGAAATGCACCCCTGAACAACGGTATGCCCAGGCGGAACAGCGGGCCCGGCAGCACGCTGAACGGGAGCCGCAAACCAATGACTGGGCCCTATTCACCGAGCCGGTTCGCCAATCTGAAGGCGAGGAACGGCAGGGCTTTTTCCTCTGGTTTTCGGATGAAGCAGAACTTCTGGATTATTTGCCGGAGCATTGTCTGTTCTGGTGCTGCCCGGACGATGAACCGGATAAGGCCATCCACCGCGTTGAAGCCGCTGCCATAAAGCTGGTGACCGAATACCGGAAAAATCGCTGCTCTCTGGACGATCTTGTTTTTCGTCTGAACAATCTGCTGGTTCCCTCCGGCATGGAAATCATCTGGACCGGGCCGTTTTCAGAATTGCTCTTCGGCACAACGGAAATCCCTCGCCGAACCCGTCTTTTCTGCCGCCGCACACTGGCCGACATGGAGGAACCCGGCATCAACCCGCTGGACGACTCCACGCTGCCCGCCGCTCATCTCCGCACCTTCATTGAATGCCTCGGCGACTTCGGACTCGACGGCCTCGGGTTGAACAATCTCCTTCCCATCACCCCGCAAAAGAAGCCGTAACCTTTCAGACGGCCCGACAGCACAGAACGTAATAATCCAGCGTGGCGGTAAATCCCCCACTGGTCTCCGCCAAAAAACGCGGCCGGTCATACCGGCGGAGCAATTCCCGCATCAGCGCCTGCATTTTTTCCTGCGAAAGATCATACCGGTAGCTCATCTCTTCCGATTCCATCACCAGAGGCGGGGCCGGTCGAACCGCCTCCAGCGCATACCCGGTTTCGCACACCAATCGCTTCAGAGGTTCCAGAGGGGTCAACCACTTCCCGGTGCCCATCCGGTCGAAGAGCTCGCTCAGACACAACGCATCCTGCTCATCCGCGAAAGCGGCAACCTGCGGAATAAAATATTCTCCCGGCTTCATCTGGGAGCGAATATGTTCCAGCAGCTTCCGCTGTCCGGCCGCACCGACATAGTGAAAGGTGGATCGCGTAAGGTACAACACGGAATCCGAGGCTGAAGCCAGGGCCTCCCGTTGAAATTCCATCATGGAACCGCGGCGGGTTACGATTCGGGCATCATTAACCTGCGCGAGCTGCTGTTCGGAAAGGTCAAGATCGATCCATCGGCGGGTCGCATTCGGGCCGGCGTAATCCGCCAGCGCTTTGATGACAAATCCGGTCCCGCCGCCCAAATCAACAATCACGTCGGGGCGGACGCGCTCAATCACCCCGCTCACGGCCTCAAGCAGAGGGCGCGCCGATTCCAATGATGAAAAATAGCCCCTGTACATCGTCCGCCACCGTTCCCCATGCACTTTAACTTCGCGCTGCACTTCACGGTGCGATACGGAATCAGGACGTGACACGCTCATAGAACCTCCGGCGCCGAACGGCTTATCATCAGGTGTCCAGGCCAAACACGCGCGCAAATTTTTCGATGTCAAAATGCTGTTCGAACAACTGCAGAATCTGCTCGTGTTTCCAACTGTCGTACAACTGGAGTTTGGTGTTTTCAAAACAGTTATACAGCAACGCATCGGTTTGCGTGGTGTCTTCCGTGACATAGAGCGTCGGAATGCCCGACTCCGCCAGCATCTCATACTGCACCCGCGAACGTTTCACTTCGTTGGTGCAGGTCAGAATAATCCCGGCAATACGGCGCTCAGGCGGCAGCGCCCGGTTGTAATCGACGACTTTCCGCAGCCGATTCACCGAACCGCCTCCGGCCACGATCAATTCCTGCCCCTCATCCTGATGCAGCTCGGGATGATAATACGAGTTCGGCAGCGAAATGATGCGCGTCTTGCTGCATGGAATTTTCCACGCCTCCTGATGCGGATCGCCCACCACTTCGGCCAGCGGAAAACAGGTGTCGCGAATCAGCGCCATCGAAGGATGATTCAGATTCCGCACCGACGGCAGAAAACCAAAAATATTCAGAAGCCCGCCGAATCCATCAAAGTGATGATTCAAAAACTTTTCGGTGATCAGTTCTTTCATCTGGTCCATTTTCTCGGGCAGCACCTTGTTGAAAATGACACCATCCACCAGACAGTTCCCCGAGCGGAAATAGGACAGCTTCACATCCATTTCATCCAGCGCCCGCCCAAGCCCTCCGCCCGCCAGATACACCACGCGCGCATTCAGCAGACGGCTCACCACGGCATTGGAAATCCGCACCACTCCGCCCACGCCGGGATGCCCCGTGCCTTCCGCAATGATCACCCGCTTGTTGGCCATGGATTCATAGGCGTCCAGGATATCCTTCTTATACTGATCGGTGATATACTGCGGCCCCATCTGCTCCAGATAATCCTTGGTCACTCCGGACGCAATCCGCACCGGCGAAACCATTTTCAGATTCATATCCGTAAAGGAGCAGAACTGCTGGATGATAAAGGCGTCCTTATCCACCCGGGTTCCATCCGGCAACTTGCGCAATTCCTGCCCGACCGGCTTGATGTAGCCGATATCCGCCACGTCCACATACTTGCGCAGTTGCGAAATCAACCCCAGACAGACCACCGTTTTTCCGGCATGCTGCTGCTCCCCGGCGATATAGATGACAATCGGTTTTTTCATGCCCGAATGGTAGGTATCCGGCTCGCGGCTGACGAGTAAAAAATCAAGTCGCGAAACGCAGCCGGCCCATGGCCTGAACCCCGTGCTACTTCCCGTCGTTCTTGTCGGGCTCGATGTGAATGGAAACAAACGTACCGCTTCCGAAACGCTCCCGCAGGACCGTTTCCACGCCGCACGCAATAGTATGCGCCTCCGCCACCGTCAGATTCCGATCCACCCGAACGTGCAAATCAATGGCCACCGTGTTGCCGATCCGCCGGGTTCGCAGATTGTGCGGATCCAGCGTACCCTGAACCCCTTTGGTCAGGCTGATGATTTCCTGCTCTGTGGCATCTTCCAGCGCCTGCTCGGTCAACTCCCGAATGCTGCCCAGCGAAATGGTAATCGAAACCTTAATAATGAAAAGGCTCACGACGACCGCGGCAATCGGGTCCAAAATATGCCACGCCGGACCAAGTGCCATGGCGCCCCCGATGCCCACCAGCGTTCCGATGGATGAAAAGGCATCGGAACGGTGATGCCAGGCATTCGCAATCATGGCCTGACTGTCGATCTTCCGTCCGGCACATACCGTGTAGCGATACAGCACTTCTTTGAAAACGATGGAAAGTACGGCTGCCATCAAAGCGATCGGCCGTGGGCTCTCCACCGGGTATCCGTGCAGACTGCACCAAATGCTTTTGCTTCCGCTCCAAAAAATGCCGCAGCCCACGGCAAACAGGGCCAGGCCGATCAGCGTCGTTGCCATGGTTTCGTATTTACCATGCCCGTATTTATGATCGGCATCCGCCGGTTTCCGGATGATCCGAAAACAAATCAGCACCACGACGTCCGTGGCAAAATCAGAAAGCGAATGCAGGGCGTCAGCCACCATCGCGGCGCTGTGCCCGAAAATACCGGCGAAAAGTTTAAAGGCGGTCAGCCCCAGGTTTACGAAAAAACCAACCCAGGTGACCCGGTTGGCCAGATCGGCCCGCGCATCCGCTGAAGTAACTGTTTCTGTTTTTTCCATGAACTCCATTCGTTTTAAAACAGCGGCGCATGATGGCATTCAAACGCTGCGGCTTCAAGCAATCTCCCTCCGCCGTGGAAAACATTCAGCATACGCATTTCAGTGCGCCCTGCGCCGTTTATTCCGGGAAATCCCCTTTTCGTTTTATCCCATCTCTGCTAAACATCCCCCATTCACCTTTGCAACAGGAAAACACCATGACGACTGACAGTATATTCCAAATGGAAGCCACCGACGTGGATGCCGAGCGCATCGTGCGGGAAATTCAATCCGCCGTGGATAAAAAAGTGCAGGACGGTGTCTATGACGATGCCCGCATCGCGCGCTCGGAACGACTGAACCTGAACAATCTGCGCAACGAAGAACAATTTCTCGGCTTCTATCTGCGCTGCCTCCGCGATGCCGTGTTTGTGAATATCTCCGACTTTGAAATTCACGAACGCCGCAAAGGACTGGCGCCCCTGCTCGTCGCCTTTAAAAAGGCCATCTGGAATGTGCTCAAATTCTACACCTATCGCCTATGGTCGCAGCAAAATGAAGTGAACGGTCTGCTGGTCACCGCCATTGAAACCCTCGACGAAAAATACACGGCCAAAATCAGCGAACTGGAAGACCAGGTCGCCGCGCTGAAGGCCGAACTTGACCGGACGAAATCCTGAACAGGCCTTCCACTTCATGACCTTACCCATCCAGCATATTGCGTTTATCGCCCCGCGTTTCGCAGAGGGCGCCACGGTCGGCGGCGCGGAAACCCTGATGAAGCACCTGGCCCTGCGCCTCGCCGCGCGCGGCATACGCGTCACCTTTCTGACCACCTGTGCTGAAAATCATCTGACCTGGGAAAACGCGCTTCCCCCCGGAACCCGCGCCTGCGGACCGATTCAGGTCATTCGTTTCCCTGTGGACCCCAAGCCCGATTCCGGGGCCTTTTCGGACATTCAAAGTGAAATCGTCCTCAACGTGGAACTTTCCCGGGCCGACGAACAGCTCTGGATTGAAAACAGCGTGAACAGTCGGGCGCTGTATGACCACCTGCGCGAACACCACGCACAATACGACTGTCTCATTACCGGCCCCTATCTGTTCGGCATCACCTGGTTCGGCGCGCAAATCTGCCCGCAAAAAACCCTTCTGCTCCCCTGCCTGCACGATGAACCCTACGCCCGCCTCGCCATCATGCGCGAACTGTTTCACGCCGTGCGCGGTCTCATTTACAACGCCGAACCCGAAGCGCGCCTCGCTCAGCATCTCTACGGAATCGCACCGGAAAAAGGACGCGTAGTCGGCATGGGGCTGGATCCTTTTGAAACCAATGCCGACGTGTTCCGCCGCAAATTCGGCATCACACGCCCCTACGTCATGTACAGCGGCCGCCGCGAAGCCGGCAAAGGCACGCCCCTCCTCACGAACTACCTTTCCACCTTCCGCGAACGAACCGGACGCGACCTCGCCCTCCTCTGCACCGGAAGCGGTGTGATCACAGCACCCGCCGAATTCCGCCGGCACATTCTCGACCTCGGGTTTGTTTCGGAGGAAGACAAACGCAACGCCATGGCAGGCGCACTCGCATTCATTCATCCTTCCACGTTTGAGAGCTTCGGCATCGTACTGCTCGAATCGTTTCTGGCGGGCACCCCGGCCCTCGTACATGCGGGCAGCGAAGTGCTGAAATGGCAATGCGCGCAGGCCAATGCCGGACTCTGGTTCCGCCACTATCCCGACTTTGAAGAAGAATTGCTCCTGTTGCTCGATCATGAAGATCTGCGCAAAAAGATGGGACACCGCGGGCGCGAGTACGTCAAAACCGCCTATTCCTGGAGCGCGGTGGAAGGCCGGCTGCTTCGGGCCCTGGAGGAACTGACGGCATGAAAGCCATTCACCAGTTTCTGGCCGGATTCAGCCGGGGCGATGCCATCAGCAACGAAGCACTCCTGATGCGCGGCATCTTCCGCTCCTGGGGCGCGCCGTCCGATCTCTTCACCGAGTCCCCGCGCATTCTCCCCGAACTGCGCCGGGAAGTCCGTAACATCACGGAAGCGCCGTCGGCCATCCATCCCGACGACATTGCCATTCTGCACCTTTCCATCGGCTCCCCGGTGAACACGGCCTTTGCCGCGCTCCCCTGCCGAAAGGCTCTGATCTACCACAACATCACGCCGCCCGAAATGCTTAAAGGCCTCCAACCCCAGAGTGCGCGTAATGCTGAAAAAGGACTTCAGCAGCTCCGCCAACTCGCCGGCGCCGCCGAACTGAATCTGGCCGTAAGCCGTTTCAATGCCGACGAACTCACGCGCCACGGCTACCCGAATGTGCGCGTACTCCCGCTCCTCCTGGATCTGAACACCACCGGACAATCCGTGGACCGCAAACTGCTGAAAAAATACTCCGACGGGCTGACCAACGTACTCTTCGTCGGCCGCTGCGCCCCAAATAAGCGCATTGAGGATGTCCTCGCTGCCTTCTATTATTTCCAGCGCTACGTGAACCCGAACTCGCGCCTGATTCATGCCGGCTCTTTTCACGGCGCGGAATCCTACCATGCCTTTCTGCTCACGCTGGCCCACGAACACGGCCTGAAAAACACGGAAATGCCAGGCGCCCTCCCGCAGCCCGCCCTCAACGCCTGCTATGCCTCGGCCCATCTTTTTCTCTGCATGAGCGAACACGAGGGATTCTGCATTCCTCTCCTCGAAGCCATGGCCCGCGGCGTCCCCGTGCTGGCCTTTGATGCCGGTGCCGTGGCGGAAACCATGGACGGCGCGGGCGTACTCTTCCGCGAAAAACGCTGCGATCTGATTGCTGAAATGATGGGACGCCTCACCGCCGACCAGCCCTTCCGCAACGCCGTACTGTCTGCGCAGCGGCAACGCATTGAACGCTATCAGAGCCGTAATCTCGAAGCGGAATTGCGCTCGCACCTCGCTGAACTCATCGAACCACGGGAACCCTGATCATGCCGAACCAACGCATTTATCTGCTCGTAGCCGGATACAGTCACGGCGACGCCATCAGCAACGAAGCCCGTACCCTCCGCGACATCTTCCGCCGCCACGGCTGGGAATCGCATGTGGTTTGCGAATCCTGCCGCATCCTGCCGGAACTACGCCACGACGCCCTCACCCTGGAACAATTCGCACCGGAAGTCCGCCCCGACGACATCGCCTTTCTCCAGCTCTCAATCGGATCCGCCGTGAATGACGTCTTTCGCGCCGCCAACTGCCGCAAGGTACTGCTCTATCAGAACATCACCCCTGCCGAATACTTCCAGGCCATTCATCCCGGACTCTCCGCCGGGCTCGCCTGGGGCCGCCGCCAACTGACCGAACTGGCCGGCACCGCCCAAATCACTCTCGCCGCCAGCACCTTCAATGCGCGCGAACTGGAATCTGCCGGACATCCCCCCGCCCGGATTTTCCCGCTGATCATCGACTGGTCCAACCTTTCCACCGAATGCGACCGGCGTATTCTGAACCTCTGGGGCGATCAAAAAACCAACATCCTTTTCGTCGGGCGCTGCGCCCCCAACAAAAAAATTGAAGACGTGATTTTCGCCTTTCACTTCTTTCAGAAATATGTGGAACCCGAATCGCGCCTGATACACGTCGGCTCCTACGCCGGCTCCGAGAAATATCATTACTGGCTGCGCACGCTCGTTCGCAAAAACTCCATGCGCAACGTGGAACTGATCGGCACGCTCACCCAGCCCGAACTCAACGCCGCCTACGCCTGCGCCCGCGTATTCCTCTGCATGAGCGAACACGAAGGGTTCTGCGTTCCCCTGCTCGAAGCCATGCAGCACCGCGTACCGGTCATGGCCTACGATGCCGGAGCCGTGGCCGAAACCCTCGGCGGCGCGGGCGTACTCTTCCGCCGCAAACAGTTTGATCAAATCGCCGAAATGATGGGGCGCATCGCCCGCGACACCGCCTTCCGCGATGCCCTCCTGGCCGGACAGGACCGCCGCCTACGCGCCTACAAGGAATTCGACCCCGAGCAGCGCCTCTTTGAACTGCTGGCGCCCGTGCTCATCCGACCCTGACCGATCACGCCCAGTTCTTCACCAGCTCCAGCAATTGCGCCGCGCGGTGCCGCATCAAATGCCCTCCCGCGACCACCGCCTGCCCCGCCCGAACCGCATCCGCCCCGTACGCCTCCGAAAGCGCATCCCCCACGGCGCGCCCCAATTTTTCACGGGCCGACAGCATCCGCACCCCATGCCCTGCGGGAAAAACCTGCGCCGTAAACGACGAAACCGTCGTTACCACCGCCGCCCCGCACATCAGCGCATCCAGCAACCGCTCATGCCCGCCCGCCCGGTGCGACGGCGCATGATTCACCACCACGCGCGCCCGACGCATCACCGCCAGAGCCTCCGCGTATGAAACCTCCCCGTGAATCACCACCGAAGCCGGCCACGGAAGTGATTTCCAGTCACCCCGCCCGAACACATGCAGCGTTCGCTCCGGCATCGACGCCATCAGCCGCATGCGATCCCGATTCCGAAAATAGCGGTCCAGCAAGGGATAAAAAACATTGAAGAACAAACGGCTTTTTTCGGACGGAAGCCCCAGCACGCGCACAAAATTCAGCACCGCCTGGTCCAGCGGAACCTCAATCGGCGCGTCGCTGATTTCCTCAATCAACCGGTTCAGCAGCGCCGCATTTCCCCCCGCCTCTTTTTGTATGCGCTCCAAAATCAGCTCCGGATTCTCGAAGCTTCCCAGAAAGACCGTATCCAGATCCCGCCCGCTTCCCTGCGGCGCCGCCGACTCACTCAGCGCGCATCCGTGCGGAAGAAAAAAAAGCCCGCGGTATCCATACACCTCCCGCGCGAACGATACCCAACTCCGATCCGCACACCCGGCCACGCAACGCTCCGGCTGCACCGGCAGCCGCGTACGTTCATGATCGAACAGCACCGCATGATACGGAGGCGGATCCACGATCCACGCCACATGCCGCCGTGCCGCCGTCCGGGGCGTCCACCTCCGAATGAGATTGAACCCCAGCGTTACGGCATCGTCCCCGGAATCCAACGCCTCTTCAACGTCGGGAGAAATAATCTGCGCATCCGCACCCAGCGCCTGAAACGCTTCGCACAGCGCGTTCAGCCAAAACCGAAACACCTCATAGCCGCTCTCCCCATCCAGCAAACGAATACGCGCCTCACCAGCCATCTGCCGCCCCTTTCCGTTTCCAACGATTGGAAAACCCGCCCGCCTTTTTTCCAACGATTGGAAAATCCGCCGCCCAAACTTCCAACGATTGGAAAACCGCCGACGCTGCGGAGCGCGTCGCTCCCCCGCCGGATTCAATCATTCCGGGATGAACAGTTTCTGCCCGGCCCGCAGGTGGTTGGGATCTTTGAGCGCGTTTTCGCGGATGATGACGCTCACGCTGACCCCATAGGCGGTGGCGATTTCGGACAGGGTTTCGCCGGCTTTGACTTCGTGCTCATAGCCGTATTCGCTGCGGGTGCTTTTTTTCTGTCCGGCCGGTGCTTTGCTGGCGCCGCTTTCCTGCATCAGTTTGGCGATTCGCTGGCTCAGGCTGTCGACGATTTCTTTTTTATCCTGCTCGCGCTGCTGGGCCAGCTGCGCGACCTGGCGTTCCAAATCGGCAAGGCGTGTTTCCAGATTCTGAGTGCCGGTGCGCACGGTATCGTCAACCCGGTTTTTCAGGCGGTCGGAATCGGAATTGACGCGCTGGAGTTCGAGTTCGAGGGTTTCGACGCGTCCGGCGAGGCGCCGGTTGTCTTCATCCAGCAGGCGGACATTTTCCTGCATGTGAATCATGTCGCGGTTGCGCTGCTGGGCGGACGTCGTGGTCAGGCAGCCGGTGCAGAGCAGCCACGGAAGGCTGAGTGCCATAAGCGTGAACAGTGATTTTTGTTGTTTTTTCATCGATTGCTCCTCGGTTTATGTTGCAGCTGCAATTTAGCGTCACTTCGAAACAATCTCAAGCCGCGCCGCCGGATTTGTGATGGCGGTACTGAATGATCTCGACGTTTTCCATGATCACCAGGCCCCCGCTGTTGCAGGCATCCAGGAGTTCATTCAGTCGCGGTAAAAAAGCCCGTATGGCTTCCTCCCGATCAGCCATTTCGATGATGATCGGCATGTCGGAGGAAAGGTCCATGAGTTTGGTCGTTTTGATGCGGCTGGTCGGACCGTAGGCCAGCAGCCCGCGCCAGGCCGTCGCTCCGGCAAGCCCCGCCGCGCGCGCCTCTCGAACAATCACTTCATAAAGCGGGACGTGATGGATTTTATCGGACTCGCCGACGAATATGCGAAGTATGCGCGCCTGCGAATTACTTTCCATGCTTCTACCCTCCTTCTCTACTATACTACTCGAATGATGCCTTTGATGATCAGCAATCCCGCGCACAGGGCCACCGCGCACCCGATCAGCGTGGCAAGCCAGTACGTCACCGCATAAAGCCATTCGCCATCCTGAATCAACCGCACGGTTTCATAGGTGAAGGTCGACATCGTCGTAAATCCGCCGCAGAGTCCCGTGGCCAGAAACAATCGCGCGGACGGCGAAAGCATTTCGGTTTCCGACGCCACCGCCATCACCGCACCGAGTGTCAGACAGCCCAGCAGGTTGGCCCACAGCGTACCGTGCGGAAAGGTGATCGAGAAACGCTGGGCCGCCAAACTCAGCGCGTAGCGCATCATGGTGCCGATAAAGCCGCCGGCGCCCGCGATCAGAAAAGGAAGAACCATCGGTTTCATGTCCGCTTTGTAACACAGGCTGCGCAGGCACTTCCACCATAATTCATGTACGGCTCAGGTGGGCTCGGTTGGCAGGCAGTCGCGTCCGCGCCAGGCGAACCAAAGGGTGCCGATCACGCCGAAGGCAAATGCCACCGAAAGATTCAGCTCCGGGGATACGCGCCACAGCAGTGCGCCGCCGAAAGCCGCGAAGGCGACGAGCACATCGCGGATCAGGTAATACAGTCCGAACATGGCGGCCTTGCGGTGCTCCGGCGCCAGATCCATGATCAGCGCCTTGCGCGTCGGTTCGCCGAATTCCTTCAGTCCGCGCAGGATAAAAGCCGCCGCCAGCAGACCGGGCGTTTGCGCCGTGAGCAGCATCAGCGGAAACAGCGTGAAAAAGCCGAAGGTAATCAGGACGAAAGGCTTCTTGCCGAAGCGGTCGGCCATCCACGCCACGGGCAAATATACCAGCAGAGCGGTCAGATTTTCCACCGCCGAGAGCCAGCCGAAGGTGAGTTCTGAAACGGGGTTCTGAATGTAGCGGGTGGCCCAGATGACGACAAACGCATCGGGAATGCGCTCGCAAAAGCGGATGAGGATGTCGGACGCTAGCAGGTTCCGCAGTCCGGGGGGCATGTCGCGCCATACGCGAAACGGATTGGCTTCCGGGGTGCGTTTTTCCGCCGAGTCATCTGCGATCAGGGTTTGTTGCAGCACGGATGCCAGAATGGCCAGCCCCAGCGCTGCGATGAAGGCAACACGTACCCCGGCGCCCACGCCCCACACCGCAATGCACGCGCCGCCGACCACCGGACCCAGCATTTTCGGAAGGCGCCGCACCAGCGCCAGCACGGAAACACCCATGGCCCGCCGGTTTCGGGGTACATGCTTCGTGAGTAAATCCATCGTGGCCGGAAGCGATATGGCCGACCACGAAATGAAGAAAGCAGCGCCAAGCAGTACCGCCCACCAGGCCTGAATGAAAATGACGCACAGATATCCGGCCATGGCTAGCAGGTTGAACACCATCAGCGCCCGCTTGGTCCCGAGGCGATCACTCAGATAACCGCCGGGAAAGGAATACAGCGCAGAAAGCAGATCATCCATGCCTGCCAGCAATCCAATCGCCAAAATGGCGGTCGATGCCTGCGTCAGTTGCTGCAAATACAACGGCAGAAAGCGTTCCGCCATGTGCTCGCCCATGCCGACCAGCACCACCATGCCCAGCAGTCCAATCAGGCTGCGATTGCGGTGAAAGGCGGCAGGCGTATTTGCGGTCTCCGGGTGCGCACTCATGCGTTCAAACCAAACGGGCCGGATTATGCGGAGCCAATCCCGGCGTACAGGCCCAGACAATCCACGCCTGTTCACGGCTGCCGGGCTGCATATCATATACGCCCCCCGCCGCTTCGATGATGGCCAGTCCCGCCGCCACATCCCACAGCATGATATCGCGCTCGTAGTAGGCATCCATGCGCCCTGCCGCCACATTCAGGCAGGATTGCACAGCCGAGCCCAGCATGCGGATTTTCAGGAACGAGCGGATTTGACGGATGTAACCGGCCAACTGTTCTTCGCCGAAATTCATTCGCGCGGGGAAGCCGGTGGAAAGGACCGCCTTGGAAGGATCGCTGACGCCGGATACGTTCAGCGGACGGCCCTCCGCAAAAGCGCCTCGACCCACCACCCCGGTCACCAGACGCTCTTCACACAAATCATAAATCACACCAGCCACCGGACGATTACCGTCGCACAGCCCCACGGAGACGCCGCAATACGGAATACCGCGCAGATAATTCAGGCTGCCGTCAAGCGGGTCCACCACCCAGCGCAACGCGCCTTCGCAGGTGCCCGGAATCCACCCCGCCTCTTCGCTGAGGATGCCCAGTCCGGTTTCTTTGAGTCGCTTCAGCAGAATGTCGTTCGTCACCTGATCCGCCAGCAGTTTGACTTCCCGCCCGCCCTCTTCCACGGCGGTGATCTGCGAAATCTGCGCTTTTTTTTTCATCAGGCACTGTGCCGTTTCGCGTACGGCAAGCGCTGCATCCAGCACCAGTTTTTCCACGCTTTTTTCACTCATGATCAGCGTCCTCCCTGAATGTCATCCATGGCCTGAAGCAGGCGGTCCATCTGCTCATCCGTGCCGACGGATATGCGCAAATAATTTCCCGTGGCCGTGCCGGCAAAATAGCGAACATAAATGTTTCGGGTCTTCAATTGCCGGAATAGTTCTTCTGCCGTGATCCGCGACGGACGCACCCACAGAAAATTCGTTTGCGATTCCGTGACTTCATAACCGCGCAGGCGCAGTTCGCGAATAAGGCGATCCCGCGTGGCCACCACTTTTTTCGCATTGGCGCGCATGTGCGCCTCGTCGCGCAGGGCGGCCAGGGCGATCACCTGCGTCAGCATGCTGACGTTATAGGAATCCTTGACCTTATAGAGCGCCTCAACCAATTCCGCAGATCCCACGAGATAGCCCAGACGGATTCCGGCCAGCGAATAAGATTTTGAAAGGGTGCGCGCCACCAGCACATTCGGAAACTCGCTGGCCAGCTCCATGCAGTCCTCCCGCGCAAAGTCCACATACGCCTCGTCAATCAGCACCACACCGGCAAAACGCGCACAGAAGGCGCGGATGATCGCTTTGTCATACGCGATTCCCGTGGGGGCGTTGGGATAGGTCAGATAAAACAGCGCGGCCTCGTAATCATCCGGCATGGACCACTGAAATCCGGGAGCGAGCGGCACCGGCTTCGTGCGCACATCTTCAATCCGGGCCAGCACGGGATACAGGGAATAGGATGGATCGAAATAGCCCACGGCTCCGTCGCGCTCGACAAACGCGCGCACGCACAACGCAAGAATCTCATCCGAACCATTGCCCACGAACACCTGATTTTCACTCACTCCATGCCGACGGGCGAGCAGGCTCACAATTTCGCCGCAAACCGGATCCGGATATTTGGCCAGCCGCTCCAGCGGAAATGACGCCAGCGCACGGGCGACGTCCGGACTCGTCGGATAAGGGTTTTCGTTAGTGTTGAGCTTGATTACATCGGCATTCTGAGGCTGTTCGCCCGGAACATAGCCCGACATTTCCCGTATGTTTTTTCGAATTCTTTCCATAATGCCCCTGCGTTTCCAATGACCATGGCGTTGTCCTATACCGGACACCCCGGGAAGTTCAACGCTATTTCCAAACAAAAGCGAGAGGCCCCCCAAAGGAGCCTCCCGCCAAAGCCCGTTCCGCCGACGCGCGTTATTCTGCGTATACGACGGTGCCCGGTTCCGGATTCTGCTCGCCTTCAACCACGTCGCAATAGGAAACTTTTTCCTTCACTTTGTTGACCTTGAGCTTGCCGATGACTTCGCCCTCTTCCTTGTCCAGCACTTCACCCGTATCCGGATCCATCAGCACTTCGCCTTCTTCCGCCATTACGAGAATCATGCCGGCTTCCACACCGAACTGTTCGCCGCGATTGATTATGATGCCGTTGCTTCCGGCTTTCACCACGCTGCCGTCAAACGGAAAGACTTCCATCTTTTTGGCAATGAATGCCGTCGCCTGATTGATGCAATCCTGCGCGGCCTGACCCAGCGGGGTCTTTTTGAATCCGCCCAGATCGGCATCAATACCGAATTTGCTCATTCCGACGTCCAATCCGCTTTTTCCGGCCTTGCCCACCACGCGTTCTTTGGCAACAATTTCGCCGGTCGTGGTGTCAATCAGCTTAACGATCACGGTCACCTGCGCTTCGGACTTGCTTCCGCCCACCCGGAAACCGCCGTATCCAATGCCGCCGCCCGTGCCCGACTGACTTTCCTCCACTTCAGTCACCGCGCCTGTCGCCAAATATTTCGCCGGACGTATTTTTCCGGTCTCGGCCACATCGCCGGCCTTGGCGGTGCGTCCGCTGGCCGCCAAATCCTGCTCGGCAATCACATCGGTCAGCTTCTCACGTTCCACCACGACAAAGCGGCCGGAATCCATAAGCGCCGACTCCAGCATGATGGAAAGGTTGTCGCCAATATTAAAGGAACCGGACCATCCCGCTTCATTATCAAAGCCCTTTACGCCGATGGCGTGTTTCAACCCCTTGTATTCACCCAGCTTCATATCGGCGTTGCCGCTCTCGGTGGACGTCTTTGCCTTGCCCCACAGCGCCCAGCTGTCCCCGGCACACAGCGCCATACACAATACCAAACCACCGGCCAGCGTTCTATTTCTCATCCTTATTCTCCTGTGATGTTGTTCCTGAGTGGCATCCCCCGTTTACATGCCAGACTGTGGGTACATCATACTTCACCGCTTTATATTTTCAACAGGAAGGTTTCGTTTATTTTTTGTTGCATCGAAGGCGTTTTTCGCAAAGCATACCGGCCATGTCCTCCTCAACAGTCATTGCAACGGTAAAAGGCATTCCCATCCGGGTTCACATTTCCCTCTGGCTCCTGCTTCCCCTGCTCGCGATGCTGGGGCCCTATCCGGTGATGCCCTGGGGACTGACGTTTGCGGTCGGCCTATTCGCCTGCGTAGCACTGCACGAGCTGGGGCATTGTCTGGTGGCCATGAAACTGGGCGTGCGGGTTCGCGATATTCTGCTGCTTCCCATCGGAGGCGTGGCGCAAATGGAGGATATGCCGTCCGATCCGCGCGATGAAATCCGGATCGCCATCGCCGGGCCCGCGGTAAGCCTGTTGCTGGCGCTGCTCTTCGGTTTTGTGAGCATGATGCTTTTGCTGTCATTCGGGCCGAATACGGTTTTCCGCGTCCCGCTCTACTCCATGCCGGTGAACCTGGCCTTTACCAATCTGATTCTGGCGCTCTTCAACCTGGTACCGTCGTTTCCCATGGATGGCGGACGTATCTTCCGCGCCTGGATGACACCGCGCGTCGGCAAGGTGGAGGCCACGCGACGCGCCGCGAAAATCGGCAAAATACTGGCGGTGGCCTTTGGGGTGGTGGGAATCTTAAGCACCAACATGTTTCTGGTGGCCGTCGCAGTGTTTATTTATTTCTCCGCCGGCGCGGAATACCGGGCGATTCAATTTCAGGATCTGTTTATGAAGGGATTCACCTCGTTCGGCGGCGGACGGGCAGCGACTAACACGCGCCGTCCTTATTCGGAACCCGCCCGCGAACGGACGGCCCCGCATACCGGCCAGAGAGATCAGAACGCAGAACCGATCAAAGATCCCGAACAGGCCCGCCGCGTTAAAAATGTGTTCGACGATTTATACAAGGACTGGCACTAGGGCGTGCCGTTCAGGCTTTCGGCAAGGCGCTGCCTACACGGCGCAATGATGTCTTCACAGGCATTGGTCGGCGCGGAGGCGAGTTTGCGCAGGACCCATTCCGCATCATACCGAAGCAGACGCCACTGCGCCATCGCCACGGATTCCAGCAGCACCGCATTCGTTTCGCCGCCTTCCATCCGCGCATTCAGTGCCGCGAGTGCCTTTTTCTGCTGAGCCGCCTCATCCGCTTCGTCGCGTAACCGGCGTTCCAGCGACGCCGCCTGTTCCAGTGCCTCATCGCGCAAACGGGTCATTTCACGGTTTTCGCGAATCAGTTCATCCACGGACGCCGCCTGCTGTTTCAGCGCGGCGTTTTTTTCGGACAGCGACGCCGCCAGGGCATTGGCCGCGTTGAGTTCAGCCAGCATGCGGTTTTGCGCCGATTCTGCGAGGGCGGCACGCTCTTCCGTCTGCTTCACCGACTCACGCTTTTCGGCATATAGTTTTTGTTCGCGATTGTATGTTTCGAAGAGTTCCTGAAACGCCCGTTCCTTATCGGCAAGCATTCCCTGCAGCAGCTGGTAATCCTCGCTGCTCTTTTTCAATTCCGCCTGCAAGTCCGCCACCTGATTGCTCAACACCAGCATCTGCGCAGACGTTTCCCCGGCTTTCTGTATTTCCCCGGGCGTCCGACTTTCCACAATTTCAGGAACGTTCATGCTTCGCCGCGCCAGATACGGGGTAATCAGAAAATACAGCGAGGCGGCCAGGATGCCAAGCATCACCAAAATGACATAGAAACGGCGAATGCGCCGCTCAATGGCTGTCGTATAGGCGTTCGTTCTTACTCGTTTACTTTTCATGCCCCCATCGCCCATCCGGAATTTCAAGAGCTTTACGCACCAGTGCGCCGATGTCGGCACCGCGTACGTTTCGGGCAAGGACGTAACCGCGGTCATCCACCAGGATGTTGCAGGCTTCACCGTAGAAACCAAACGCGCCTGCAATAGCCCGTCCCTGCCCATCCGCCTGCGGCCATTCGGCGCCCAGTTTTTTCAGCAGCGCCATGCCGGCCGATGGATCGGCATCCATACTGAGCCCAATCACTCCAAATCCCCGGTCGTGATATTCTTCATATGCCTCCGCGACGTAGGGAAGGTTGTTGCGCCAGGGCACCCAGGCGCCCAGCCAGAAATCCAGCAGGGTGACTTTCCAGGGCAGCGAGGCAAGATCGTACTCCCTGCCGCGGTTGTCCGTTATCCGCAGCGACTCCAAAGGCCGGTCACGTCCCACCTGCGCCTGACGCCGCAGTTTTTCCATGGCCGTCACGGTTATGGAGGTGCTTCCTTTTTCGGCGGGACGCAGAATTACCAGCGGATCGCCGGGCCGTGTTCCTCCCCGGTACTGAAAAGCCTTTCCATCATAGGCCGGACTGTTTTGAAAGGCATAAATCAATCGGGAAACAGCCTGCGGATCGCCCAGCGCCGAATAGAGTTCCGCCTCCATCAGATAAACCTGCCGAATCTCCGGGACGGCGTACGGTTCATACTGGAGCTTCAGCTTTTCCAGCAATGCCAGCGCGCGCGTTGTGTCGCCCCGCAGTTGCGAATAGGCGGTGGCCTGCAACACGCCGGCCTGTACGGCTTCGTTCCAATCGGATCGGTTATCCGCCTGCAGGCGGATTTCATCCAGCTCATCCAAGAGGCGCATCCAGGTGTCTTCCGTAAAATAACTGCCGCCCATGGATTGAATCTGTTTTCGTGCGCTTTCCAGCGACTCGGAAGCAAAAGCTGCGCCCGCGAACAGAAGCATCCCCAATGCGGCGGCGGCCAAACGCCGGCGCGGGCGCACCCTGCGCCGAGATCCGTCACTGATTCCCTGAACGCTGTCCATGAACATACTCACTCCTCACAAATCTTCTATCTGTTTACCGGCACAGGGACTCCGTTTGTCCCCGGCACAGCAGCCACGTCAAACGAATATACAAAAAGCACCGGGTTTCCGCTTTGCTTCACGGACACCCGGAAATCATTGGCACCGGGCTTGAGCATCATGGAACCCGCGTTTAAATCAAGCTGTTCGGTCTTTGAAAAGGCTATCGTCTTCGGAGGCGGAAGATCGGCGTCTCCGTATGCCTCCACGGTCAGCCGGCCGCTCCCCATTGCGACTCCATGAATCATCAGCTTAACCGACACAGGCGCCGCCGCGAAATTATAAATACGCAGGCCGGCGGGACTCAGCGGCGTGGCCAGCAGCACCCCCTCCTCGGTTTGCACAAAGCCCCATCCGCCAAACTGCGGAATCACCACCGCCGGCATACCGGAGACACGGGCGCGATCCACCACATCCTGTTCGGTGTTGTATTTGATATGAAAATCAAAAGGCGGCGGTTTTTTGTAACCATTTTGCCAGAACCCGTACGCCCAGAGCGACCGGTGATCGTCATAGACACTGCACAGCACGTCCTGACGAAAATCCTGATGAATCCATTTCCAATGCACGGGCTCGTACTCGCTGGGCGGCTCCAGAATCAGCACCGTCAGCGGAAAGCGCTGAAACAGCGTGCGCACGTTTTGGCTGCGCCATTCATACACGCGGGGATCCAATTTGTACTGCGGATAATCGGATATGCCGGTGTAACGGTTCCCCACGGTGTACGTTTGCGGAACGTCCCGCATGTAGAAACTGTTTCGCCACAGATAGAGCCCCTGCTCCGGAACATTTTTGAGAACCCAGTCATACACCGGACGCATGGCATGGAGCTTGTCCGTCATCCGGTAAAGCACCCGGTACGGCCCCGCGTGACAGAACACGAGAATGCCGACCACCAGCGCCGAGAGCGTCATTCGCATGGGCTTCCAGGGACATCGTGCGGAAAGGGTCGTCAATGAAGCGATTCCATGCCCCGCGAACACCAGGAGCGGCAGAAACACGATGGCCAGATAGCGCGGCGCAAAGTTCCTGCTGAGTACCGAAAAGAAAAGCAGCGCCGGAAGCACCAGCAGCCCCAGATGAAACCAACCGGCTTTCCGCGTGGTACGGCATCCCAGGGCCGCCGCCATACCGCCCGCCACGGCCAGCGCAAAAAGGATTTCACGTCCGCCCGTGCGGCCCCATCCAAAAAAGGCGAACTGATAGACCAGCAGCGGCAGCGTCACCGCTTCCGGTGTAGAACCGGTGGCCGCTTCACTGGCAAAGAACGACGTGCGCCCCATCCACATCAGCGGAAGAACCGGCAGCGTCGCAGCGAAAAGTAAAAGCGCAATCTGGGTGTAGCGTCCGGTCATGAACTGCCGCATCGTTCGGCCGGGCTCCCGGTTTTTAACACACACGATGATTTGGGCCGCCAGCAGCAATATCCCCTGCACCCCCAACGGAAACCAGGCATTGGGATGACTGAACA